>NZ_JBVJPA010000014.1:0-222380 GCF_055582885.1 Streptomyces sp. NPDC107454
GTCCGGCAAGACCGCCCCTGACGTACCATCAGCCAACTACACTCCGGACAACATCTCTGACCAGGCCAGATAGCGAACCGCTGCTGGAGTACTAGTACTCCAACAGCACTTTGACGTTTTCCCTGTTCAGGGGCGGTTTGGGTGAGTGTAGAGGGCTGTTGGGCGGCTCGTGTTCTCTTTCCCGGGCCGTCCCTCGACCGTGTGCAGCCGCCGCTGATAGTGGCAGCGGCGGGCGACGGCTTGGCGTCGTCTGCGCCAGTGCGACCATCTCAGCGCGCGCGTGCTGATGAGGCGCTGGTGAGCCCGTGCGGTGGGTGAGTTGACAGTTGTCAGGAGCCGCCGAATTTCTGCCACGGTGAGGGGCGCAAGGCAGGAACCGTTTCTGCTGCCCCTTTTGCCGCGGCGTCGGCGGCCATGACGGCCAGGAAGGCGTGCGCCAGTATGGCCAGGGTGATGTGCCGCATCCAGCCGGTACAGCGGCGGACTTCGTACTGGTCGAGGCCGCACTCGTTCTTCGCGGCCTGGAAGGATTCCTCGATGGCCCAACGCATCCCCGCGACACGGACCAGGTGCTCGACCGTGGTGCCCAGCGGCGCGTAGGCGAGTACGAACGAAGACGTGCTCGACGCGGGCCCGAACCTGCTTGTGAAACTTGTTGTGGTCCTCTTTCCAGGCCGGGAGCTCGGTCTGGCCGCGCTCGCGATGGTGCGGGATGACGAGTCCGGTGCCCTGGTAGCCACCGTCGGCGACAGTGAGGGTCTTGCCGACGGCGGCCTTGGCGCCGGATTCCGCCCATGCCTTGCAGTCGTTGCGGTTCCCGGCGAGCGGCCGGCCGGCCACGACGACCAGGCGGGTGTCGGCGTCGATGACGACCTGGTGGTTGGTGGAGTACCAGTAGTTCTTCGACCGCTCGGCGATGGTGTGGTCGCGGGTGGGGACCAGGGTGCCGTCCACCATGAGCACGGCGTCCTTTGCGAAGCGCTTGCGGGGCTGGAGCGCGAGCCTCGGCCCGAGGTGGTTGATGACGCGGTCCGCCGCCGACTTCGACACCCCGAACAGCGGCGCGAGCCGGCGCATGGTCAAGTTCGTGCGCCAGTACGCAGTGACCAGCAGTGCCCGGTCCTCCAGTGGAAGGCTCCACGGCCGGCCCTTGCGGATCGCGTCCGCGCCCTGCGGTGCGGCACCGTCACCAGCTTCCCGAAGGCGCGCGGGCTCAGCCCGGTGAACGGGGCTGTCCAGGATGGTTCTGACGCCGTGATCACACCAGTCACACCGAGATCATCCCGGTTGCCGAGGCTGCCCTGTGTCTTCGATCCTGTGTGCTCGGCAAGCAGGAGGACACATGGGACTGGTTCTTTTCCCGGGCGACGGAGACAACAGCAGTCGGGATGTCTCCTGGTCCTACAGCGGCTTCGCCGCGTTTCGGCGGTGTCTGGCCGAGGCCGAGGGGTTCGTCCTCTCCGAGATGTCGGGCTTCGGCGGCGAGCGCCCGTGGAGCGAGGTGTCCACCGTTCTGGAGCCACTCCTCGATCATCCGGACGTCGGCGGTGAGGACCTCTCGCCTGCCGATTGCGCGGTGATCCTGCCCCGGTTGGAGGCGATCACCGATCAGTGGGCCCTGGCGGGCGGCGGCCAACTCCTCCAGCAGCACATCGCGGACGCCCGCCGGCTGGCCGGCGTCCTGCGACTCTGCATCGAGAAGGAGGTCCCGCTGGCCTTTCTCTGAAGACCGCCCACCACGGATCCCACTTACGGGACAGCCCTTAAAGCGTGTTGCAGAAGGCCGTGATTTTGCAGGTCAGAGCCCAACCACGGCTGTCTGATCACGCGGTCAGGGCGAGGTTGTGCATGTGGGCGACAGCTTGGACGGCGTGGTGGAGGCCGTCGCCGTGCTGTCGGCAGTCTCGGAGGATCTTGTAGTTCTTCAGTCGGCCGATCGCATGCTCGACCCGCGCACGGACCCGGCGATGCTCGGCGTTGTCGGCTTCCTCGCCAGCCAAGAGGGGCCGGCCGGGCCGTTTGCGGTGCGGGACGACCAGGCCGGTGTTGATGTAGGCGCCGTCGCCGAGCACGGTGACGCCTTGGCAGTGCTGCGGCAGGCCGGAGTCGCGCCACACGTGGGCGTCGGCCTTGTTGCCCGGGGCCGGGCGGGCGGTGGCCACGACCAAGCGGGTGTCGGCGTCGATGATGACCTGCACGTTTGCGGAGAACCGGTAGTTACGGCTTGAGGCACCGACCTTGCGGTCACGGACCGGGACCAGCGTGCCGTCCACGATCCACAGCCGGTCCGCGGCATCGACGGGACGGGACGCCGGCTCGAGCGCAAGGAGGGGCCGCAACCGCTGAATGACCCTGCACACTGTCGCCGACGACACACCGAACAGTGGCGCGAGCTGCCGCATGGTCAGGTTCGTCCGGTAGTAGACAGCCACCACCAGCACCCGGTCGGCAAGTGGCAGACACCACGGGCGCCCGATTCGCGGCCCGTCGCCGCCCCGCTCCCGCACGACCTTCAGCAACCCCTCGAACTGCTTCATCCGCAGTCCCGTGAACGTCTCTACCCACAACGGATCAGCCCTCAACACCCCACGCATACACAGAAAATGCCCTGATCACAGCCTTCTGCAACACGCTTTAGCCGCACGCCCCGCCATGCCACCCCGAATTCCCTCGCCGCCCATTCAGGTGAAGTGCAGAGAAGTCACGCCACGTGCGAGCGCTACGGGGCCGGGGCGAATCCGCCGTGCCGGGACTGCTTCCCGAAGGTCGCAGCGACGTGGGGTCCCGGCGTGCGGCAGAGGGCTACAGCGTCTGAAGTGAGTCGTACCAACGGCCACTCGCCCGGACGGCGGGCAGGTCAGCGGTTGTAGTTGCAGTCCCAATAGCCCTCGTGCCAGCGGTGGTACCTGTCGTACCAGCCGCTGTGCCACGAGCAGCTCGTGGGAACCGAGGCGGTCGTCGGGGTGGAGGCGGCTGCTGCGGCCGTGCCCGCCACTCCGATGGCGGTGCCGCCGGCCAACAGGAAGCCGGCCACGACGCAGGCGAAGGCACGCTTGGCGCGATGTGCTCGCATGGCTCTGCTCTTTCTTCCACGTTCTCGCGCTGTCCCAGCACGAGGGGGATGGCCGCGGCCTCACGCCCAAGCATGGGGTCCGGCGATGGCTGGATGGTGCCGCTCGAAGACCGATGCGGCGCTGTCGTCGAGGTCGCCGCGTGAAAGCGAGGGACGCACGTCTCCCGGTTGCAGGCCCACCGTTGCGGGAGCGCGTCGCGGGACGTGTCCTGAATCGCGACCTCACCTGTTTCGAGGGTAGTGGCCTATCCGCTGACAGGCACCTCGAGCCCGCAGCGCCTATTTCTACGTCCGCAGGCCGATCATCACGCGGTGGACCGAGGCTGAACCTGCCCTGGCCAGGCTCTCCGCATCAGTGGGTATGTGCAGGTCTCGACCGCCACGGCGGCCCGTCAGGACGCCGTCGAACCCGTGAAGGGGGCTGTCCAAGGACGGCTTGCTGCCGGGTCGCAGATCATCGGCCCCGTGGGCTCCGTGTTCTGGCACCTCGGCGAGTTCGGCGAGGGCGAGGAGTGGCGACTCCTGTTGACGACCACCTCCGAGCAGTACCCGTGGTGGGAGAAGTACATTCTGGAGAACCATCCGTGGGACAACCCGGAGGTGATCGCGACTCAGATCGTGAGCGGGGCGGCGCAGTGCCTTCAGTGGATTGAGGGCTCTGTAGACCCGAAGGCCTAAGACGCTGCTTTCTCCAGGACGCCGCGAACGGCGGCCACGCTGCGGTGCTGGCTGAGTTGTGGCAGCACTGGGGCGATCCGCTGCCGAGGGCGCACGGAGGCGACACCGGTGGACAGATCAAGCGTCCGGCCGGTCGCCGCTGCTTCCTCGACCTCGCCGGCCGAGAGGTAGGCGTCGGCCAGCCACGACAGATACAAGGCCTTGTACCGGGCGTGCGTGTCGTCGAAGCGGGACAGCGCGGACTCCAGCACGGAGACGGCCCGCAGGGGACGGCCCAGCAGCGGCCGGGCATGATGTCCCGCTCGTTCGCATCTACCCAGGCTGCCCAGTCCGGTTGGGGCTCGCCGGGGTCCCGCTTGTTCAGGGCACTTCGTGCTTCGTCCAGTGCGCGCTCCGCTGCTGTCGGCTGATCGGCGAGGGCGCAGGCCTCCGCCATCCGCTCGTGGAGCAGCGCCCGCACACCCGACGGTGTGCTGGGGGTGATTGCCGCGCAGGAGCGCGCGGCGATCACGAAGGCTTCAATCGGGTCTGCCGTCTGGTGGGCGAGGAACGCAAAGTTGTTGCCCAGGAGATCGCTGTCGCCGGCCTCTCTGGCGATGGTCCTGCTCTCCTCGTACAGACTTTTGGCTCCTGTCAGGCGGCCCCCATCGACGGCGGCCCAGCCGGCTTGCTGGGCCTGCTCGGTCACCAGGAACATCAGGCGTTGGTGTGAGCTTTCGGTGAGACTCGTCGTACGAAGGAGACTCTTCGCGGACTGGTGCTCGCTGAGGTAGACCCGGAAGGTGTCACCGCCAGCGCAGACGGGCCGTCCGTTCGCTGAGCCGGCTGTCGTAGTCGTTGGTGATGCGCTTGGGCGCCGGGAGGGCTTGGAGGCCGGGCAGGGTGGCAGCGAGGCCCCCTGTGACGGCTTGGAGGACTGTACGGCGACGCAAGCTGGCAGTCCGTTCTCTGTGCTGGGCACTGGAACAGGAAGGCCGTCCGTCTCCCACGGGCGCGGGGCCAAGCCGACCATGTGTCCTGGGACGCGGAGGGCATCCGCGATCTGCACGATCTTGTCGAACGACATGATCCAGCCCCGGCCCTTCGCCGGCGTTCCCACTCGCTCCGGCTTGATGTCGCACTCGGCGGCGATCTGGGGGTAGCTGATCCCAGCTCTGGTACGCGCGAGTCGAAACTCAGGCGTCGTAGGTGTAGAAGCCGCGTCCGCTCTTGCGGCCGAGGTGGCCGGCGGCGACCATGCGGCGCAGCAGGGTGGGCGGGGCGTACAGCGGTTCCTTGAACTCCTCGTACATGGACTCTGCGACCGCCTGGGCGGTGTCGAGGCCGATGAGGTCGAGCAGGCGCAGGGGGCCCATGGGGTGGGCGCAGCCGAGTTCCATGCCGCGGTCGATGTCGTCGGGCCGGGCGCCGCCCGACTCCACCATCCGTACCGCGCTGAGCAGGTAGGGCACGAGGAGCGCGTTGACCACGAAGCCGGAGCGGTCGGGCGCCTGGATGGCCTGTTTGCCCAGCTGAAGCGTGAAGTCGCGGGTGCGCTGCACGGTCTCCGGGCTGCTGGTGAGGGCGGGGATGAGTTCGACCAACTGCTGCACGGGCACGGGGTTGAAGAAATGCATGCCGATGACCTGGCCGGGCCGCTCGGTGACGACGGCCAGGTCGACGATGGGGATCGAGGAGGTGTTGGTGGCCAGGATCGCCGCGGGGTCTTCGACCGTCTTGTCCAGGGCGCGCAGGACGTCGGTCTTGATGTCGCGGTTCTCGGCGACGGCCTCGACGACGAACTGACGGTCGGCCAGGTCACCGAGGTCGTGGGTGAAGGAGAGCCGGGCGAGGGCCTGGTCCCGCTGTTCCTCGGTGAGCTTGCCGCGCTTGACGCCTCGGTCGAGGGAGGCGGTGACCCGGCGACGGCCGGACTCGGCCGCATCGGGGGTGGCTTCGGCGACGCGGACGTCGATGCCGGTGCGGGCTGCGACTTCGGCGATGCCGGAGCCCATGAGGCCGCAGCCGACGACGCCGAGACGGGTGACGGAATCCATGGGAAGACCTTTCAGACGTTGCGGCGGTACTGGCCGCCGACCTCGAAGAAAGCGTCGGTGATTTGTTGCAGGGAGCAGACGCGGGCGGCGTCCATGAGGACGGTGAAGACGTTGTCGCCGCCCGCCGCCGCGTCCTTGAGGGCGGTCAGGGCGGCGTGGGCCGGCTCCTGGTGGCGGCCCTGGAAGTCCTGTACACGCACCAGCTGGGAGTGCTTCTCCTCTTCGGTGGCGCGGGCCAGCTCGATGGTGCCGGGCTCGGTGGTGTCGGCGTGGGGGTTGCGGAAGGTGTTGACGCCGATGATGGGCAGGGTGCCGTCGTGCTTGCGCTGCTCGTAGAGCATCGACTCGTCCTGGATGCGGCCGCGCTGGTAGCCGGTCTCCATGGCGCCGAGCACACCGCCGCGCTCGCTGATCCGCTCGAACTCCTGGAGTACCGCTTCTTCGACCAGGTCGGTGAGTTCGTCGATGATGAACGAGCCCTGGAGGGGGTTCTCGTTCATGGCCAGGCCCCATTCCCGGTTGATGATCAGCTGGATGGCCAGGGCGCGGCGGACGGATTCCTCGGTGGGGGTGGTGACCGCTTCGTCGTAGGCGTTCGTGTGCAGGCTGTTGCAGTTGTCGTAGATGGCGATGAGCGCCTGGAGCGTGGTGCGGATGTCGTTGAAGTCCATCTCCTGGGCGTGCAGGGAGCGGCCGGAGGTCTGGACGTGGTACTTCAGCTTCTGGGACCGCTCGCCTGCGCCGTACTTCTCCTTCATCGCGACGGCCCAGATCCGGCGGGCGACCCGGCCCAGCACCGAGTACTCGGGGTCCATGCCGTTGGAGAAGAAGAAGGACAGGTTGGGTGCGAAGTCGTCGATGTGCATGCCCCGGGCGAGGTAGGCCTCGACGTAGGTGAAGCCGTTGGCGAGGGTGAAGGCGAGCTGGCTGATGGGGTTCGCGCCGGCTTCGGCGATGTGGTAACCGGAGATGGACACCGAGTAGAAGTTGCGGACCCTGTGCGCGATGAACCATTCCTGGATGTCGGCCATCATCCGCAGACTGAACTCGGTGGAGAACAGGCAGGTGTTCTGCCCCTGGTCCTCCTTGAGGATGTCGGCCTGCACCGTGCCGCGCACGTTCGCCAGCGCGTGCGCTCGCAGTTCGGCAGCCTCCTCGGGCGAGGGGTCGCGGCCCTCGGCGGCCCGGAACCTCTCGATCTGCTGATCCACGGCGGTGTTGAGGAAGAACGCCAGGATGGTCGGCGCGGGTCCGTTGATCGTCATGGAGACCGAAGTCGTCGGCGCGACCAGGTCGAAGCCCTCGTAGAGCGCCTTCATGTCCTCCAGCGTGGCCACCGAGACACCGGAGGTGCCGACCTTGCCGTAGATGTCGGGACGTACGTCCGGGTCTCGGCCGTAGAGGGTGACGGAGTCGAAGGCGGTGGACAGCCGCGTGGCCGGCTGCCCCTCGGACAGCAGCTTGAAGCGCCGGTTGGTGCGGAACGGGTCGCCCTCGCCGGCGAACATCCGGGCCGGGTCCTCGCCGTCGCGTTTGAAGGGGAACACCCCGGCGGCGAAGGGGAAGTAGCCGGGCAGGTTCTCCCGACGCCAGAACCGCACCAGTTCCCCGTGGTCGGTGAACCGGGGCAGTGCGACGCGGGGGATCTTGTTGCCCGAGAGGGACTCGCGGTTCAGCTTGGTGCGGATCTCCTTGTCCCGGACCTTCACTACCTGCTCGTCGCCGGAGTAGGAGGCGATGACGGCGGGCCAGTTCTCGATCTGCTGGGTGATCTCGTACGGCAGCTGTCGGCGGGCGGCCTCGAGCAGTGACCGTACGTTCTCGGCGTCGGAACCGGCCTCGACGAGCTCCCCCTCGACGGCCTCCAGACGCTGCACCCGTCGTGCCGCTTCGGCCAGCTGGCCGGTGGCGGCGTGGTAGGAGCGGAGGGTGTCGGTGATCTCGGCGAGATAGCGCACCCGGTCCGCGGGAACCACCTGCCGGATGCCGGAGGAGTGCCGTACGCCGACCGGAGCCAGAGTGCCCTCCGACAGCACCAGCCCCTTCTCGGCCAGGACGGTCTTCAGGTGCTGGTGGAGCGCGGTGACGCCGTCGTCGTTGAAAGTGGCCGCGGAGGTGCCGTACACCGGCATGTCCTCGGGCCGCTTGCCGAACGCCTCGCGGTTGCGCACCAGTTGGCGGCCGACGTCGCGCAGCGCGTCCTTGGCGCCGCGCCGCTCGAACTTGTTGATCGCCACGACATCGGCGAAGTCGAGCATGTCGATCTTCTCTAGCTGCGAGGCGGCACCGAACTCCGGCGTCATCACGTACAGGGAGGTGTCGACGAACGGCACGATCGCCGCGTCGCCCTGGCCGATGCCCGGTGTCTCCACGACCACCAGGTCGAATCCAGCGGCCTTCACGACGTCGATCACGTCCGACAGGTGCTCGGGCAGCTCACGGCTGCCGCGAGTGGCCAGGGACCGGAAGAACACCCGGTTCCCGTCCAGAGAGTTCATACGGATCCGGTCGCCGAGCAGCGCGCCGCCACCGCGGCGACGGGTCGGGTCGACCGCGATCACCGCGATCCGCAGCTTGTCCTGCTGGTCGACACGGAACCGGCGCACCAACTCGTCGGTGAGCGACGACTTCCCGGAACCGCCGGTGCCGGTGATGCCCAGCACCGGCACCACCCGTCCCGTAGCCGCGGCACGCACCTGCTCCAAAAACTCCGGGGGCAGCTTGCCCAGTTCGGCGCCGGTGATGGCGCGGGCGATCGCGAACCGATCGCCCGCCAACACGGCGGCGACATCGGACGGCTTGCCGTCCCACAGGTCGAAGTCGCAGTCCCGCACCACCGAGTTGACCATCCCGGCCAGGCCCATCCGCTGCCCGTCCTGCGGGGAGAAGATCGTCACCCCGCTCGCGCGCAGCCGGGCGATCTCCTCGGGCACGATGACGCCGCCTCCACCGCCCACCACATGGACGTGCTCGGCTCCCTGCGCGCGCAGCGACTGGACCAGGTACTCGAAGTACTCGACATGCCCGCCCTGATAGGAGGAGACCGCGACGCCGTGCGCGTCCTCCTCCAGCGCCGCCTCCACGACCTCCCGCACCGAGCGGTTGTGCCCGAGATGGATCACCTCGGCGCCCTGCGACTGGAAGATCCGCCGCATGATGTTGATCGAGGCATCATGCCCGTCGAAGAGCGCCGAAGCGGTGACCAGACGGACAGGATGCACAGGTCGGTGCAGATCGCTCACGGCGGGCCTTCCCCGGACAGGTATGGGCTCTGACGAGAGTAATAGTAGGACGTCCTAGTAAATGGCAGAAGGTGATCTCTGTGTGACCAGAAGCACAGAGGGTGTCAGGTGGCCCGGCCGTCGTTCTCCAATGCGGGGGCGAGGAGGTGGCAGAGGCAGTCGGCCAGCAGGTGAAGGGGGTCGGCGGTGTCCAGCGGCCAACCCACGGCGATCCAGGCGGAGAAGAACGACTCGGTCTGGAGTACGGCCATCAGTGCCCGTTGGCGAGCCTCCGCGGGGTCGACGCCCCGCCAGCGCGTGGGATGCCCGACCAGCAGGCCGACGTAACGCTGGTGTGCCTCGACGTACTGTGCCCGGCCGTCGCCGACGCTGCGCAGGGCGGCCGGAGACGCCACGTTGGCGACGCGGCGGATGGGTGCCATCTCCCGCCAGTGCGCCTCGGCGCCGTCGAGCCACTTCCGAATGTCGGCGTGGGACCAGCGGTCGAGCGCGGCCAGTTCCGCATACGCCTCTTCCATCAGGCCGTACACACGCTCCACCAGGGCGTCCACGATCTCCGCCTTGCCGGGGAAGTGGGCGTAGACCGTGGCCCGCGTCACCCCGGCCGCCTGGGCGATGTCCTCCATGCGCGCATCCAGGAAGGACTTCGCGGCGAACACCGTGACAGCGGCGTCGAGCAGTCGGCGATGGGTGAGGTTCTTCTGCTCTTCGCGCAGGTTCTTGCGGGGCGTGGGCTCCATCCGCCCAGTCTCTCCTGCCGTCCTCGCGTTCCGAGCGCGGGGCGCGCGCCGGCCGGCGGTCTTCCGTGCCGCTGGGTGGCGCGTGCACTGACTATACGGCGTGTATGGTGAAGTGATTTCGCTATACGTCGTGTATAGCGAAGATTCCGGCTTGGAGCCTGCTTGATGAGCACCGCAGCGAATGCCGCGAGTCCTGCGGACACACCTCTCACATCCCGCCGGCAGGTGCTGAAGGCGCTCAGCGGCCTGCTGCTCGCCCTGTTCGTCTCGACCCTCAGCAGCACGGTGGTGTCGAGCGCCCTGCCCAGGATCATCGGAGCGGTACACGGGTCCCAGACGCAGTACACCTGGGTGGTCACCGCGACCCTCCTCACCACGACGGCCACGACTCCGATCTGGGGCAAGCTGGCCGACCTCTTCAGCAAGAAGACCCTGGTCCAGGCCGCGATCGTCTTCTACGTGCTCGGTGCCCTGGCCTCGGGGGTGAGCCAGACCGGCGGCCAGCTGATCGCGGCGCGCGCCCTGCAGGGCATAGGTGTCGGTGGTGTCCAGGCCCTGGTCCAGATCGTGCTCGCGGCCATGATCCCGCCCCGCGAGCGGGGTCGTTACAGCGGCTATCTGAGCAGCGTCACGGCGACGTCCACGATCGGCGGCCCGCTGCTCGGAGGTGTCGTCGTCGACACCTCGTGGCTGGGCTGGCGATGGTGCTTCTTCATCGGGATTCCGGTCGCCGTCGTCTCGTTCCTGCTGCTCCAGCGGACGCTGAACCTGCCCGTCGTACGCCGTGTCAACGTGAAGATCGACTACGCGGGTGCCACGCTGATCGCGGCGGGTGTCAGTGTGCTGCTCGTGTGGGTGTCGTTCGTCGACAACTCGTTTGCCTGGGCTTCCTGGCAGACCGTCGTCCTGGTGTCCGTCGGCCTGGCTCTGCTCGCCGTCGCCATGTGGGTGGAGACGCGGGCCGCCGAGCCCGTCGTGCCTCTCGCCATCGTCAGGCAGCGCACGACCGGACTGGTGATTCTCGCCAGCCTTTCCGTCGGCACGGCCTTGTTCGGCGTCACGGTCTTCCTCAGCCAGTACTTCCAGCTCAGCCGGGGGTACAGCCCGACCGGGGCGGGGCTGCTGACGATCCCGATGATGGCCGGCATCCTGATCGCCTCCACGATCGCCGGCCGCCTGATTACCCGCACCGGGAAGATCAAACCGTTCATCGTCACCGGCACCGCGCTTCTCGCGATCGGGCTCGCCGGCCTCAGCACCATCGACTACCAGACGCCCATGGTCCTGCTGAGCGTCTCGATGCTGTCTGTCGGCATGGGCGTCGGGCTGACGATGCAGAACCTCGTGCTCACCGTGCAGAACACCGTGCCGCTGAAGGACGTCGGCGCGGCCAGCTCCACGGTGTCCTTCTTCCGTTCCCTCGGGGGCACGATCGGCGTCTCGGTCCTCGGTGCCGTGCTGGCCCGGCACGTCCAGAGCCAGGTCTCGCAAGGTCTGGCCGCCGCCGGGGTGTCCGGCGGCGGCACCGCGGACACCGCTGCGCGGTCGTCCGTCGTACGGGAGATCACCCGCATCGCCTACGGTGACGCCACGGGCCGCGTCTTCCTGATCTCGGCCGGCGCGGCCCTTCTCGCCCTTGTCGCCACCGTCCTGCTGAAGCCGGTCAACCTGCGCAGCAGCCTTGACCTGCCGGCGGCCGAACCCGACCGGGGTGAGCGGACGTCGTCGGACGAGGAGGCGGCGAAGACGGGCGGATAGCACAATACGTTGACGTCAAGTAATCGGTATTCCTATAGTCGGCCCGTCTGGAGCTGAGCAAACGGGTCCGGCGCCGGGCGAGACGACCCCCGGCGTGTCGACTCCGTCACCGGCGCCGAACATGAAGGGCCTCGGTGACCGGACTCGGGGCGCTCGCAGTCCGATCGCCGACGGCGTCGTGAAGTTCACAGGGCGCGGAGGTGCGGAGCGCGGTGGCGGCCCGGCAGGCGGTTTTCCCTGATCGTCGACGACGGTGTGGCGCGTCTCGACATGATGAAGACCGCCGTGGAGGAAGGCACGCGATCTTCTTTCTGCGGGCGAACCCGGTGAGTTGGACGACCGCGGCGATGTTCGAAGCCGTTCGTGCGTGCGGCGACTGGGACGGTGTCGGCGTGGTCGTCGCCGCCGAGGGGCGGCCGGAGACCTTGCCGGTGCTGATCGCCGACTTCCCGGCATTGCGCGTGGTGTCGCCTCGTACCCACCCGTGCGCGGTTGTCGCGGCCCTCATCGACGTCAGGTGGAGCAGCACGTGATCGTCGTGAAGGGGGTCGGGGATCTTGCACGTGGACGCTAGGATGACGAAGTATTCAAGGCGTGAACGTCGGAGGGAAGAGACTCGATGGCTGGCGTCGGCAACCACGGCACCCGGACCGGCGCTCGTGGCTCGGACGCTGTCAGCGCGGGCCGCTCGGCCACAAGTGTGCGGCTCGCCGACTCGCTCGGCCAGACGTACGACCTCGACTCGGCCGGCACGGAGCGGCTGCTGGTCGCGGGGCTGATCCTGCGGGTGCGTGATCTGCTCCTGCGTGAACTCGACGGCGTCCTGAGCGAACTCGGCACCTCGCACGCCAAGTACCAGGTGCTGTCGATCGTCTGCTCGGAGCCCGAGGGCGTCCAGCTGTCCGAGATCGCGGCACGGGCCTCGGTCCACTCGACCACGATGACCGCCACGATCGACCGCCTTGTGCGGGGCGGCCTGATCGAACGGCGTGCGGACCCGGGCGACCGGCGCCGCATCCTCGCCGTCGCCACACGCGAAGGGCACAACCTGTACCGACGGGCCCACGCCGAACTCGCGGCGCTCGAGTATGGGTTGTCGGACGTCGATTCCGACACCGTCAAGACCCTTCTCGAGGGCCTGGACAATGTCGCCTTCGTCTTCGAGCGCGGAGCCGGCGACCCCGAATAGCGGACGAGGAACCGACGGGGACGGCGTGGGAACACCGCGGCGCCGTCCGCCCAAGTGCGGGCGTACACCTGGTCGTTGAACCCGGTCGACGGAGTCGGCCGCCGCCGACGGCTGTGTCAGCGCGCACTCCGGGGCTCCGCCGGCTCACCGATGGGCGCGCCCCCGCCGACTCGACTCGGCGCCGAGGGCAGTCCCGCCTATCGGGACGGTGTAGAGGCCATGTACTGGAGAAGGTGCACCCTGCTGACCAAATAAAGGTCACCCGACTATTGGCCGGCGTACTTGTCGCCGACCCCGTTCGCACGTCCAGTTGCTCCCTGCAGGGCAAGCGGCCGCGGCAGCGGTCCCGCTTCCCCGATCTCGTCCCCGAGTGAAAACGGAGCGTCACCCTCATGTCCGCATCCCCGTCCTCCGTCTCCCCGCCCCCTCCCCGCCCCTTGCGCAACGCCCTGGAAGGCGCCCTGGCCGCTCTGTGCGCGGTCGTCGCCATGGCGGCGCTCGCCGTCGTCGGCCTGGCCGTCTTCGAGCCGGCCTCGACCGACTCGCTCTGGGCCCTGACCATGGGAGTGATCGCCATGGCCGTCGGCGGCTCGGCCACCGTCGGCCCCGACACCATGTCCATGCCGGCTGCGTCATCGACCGGCACCGCCCAGCCCGCCGGCAGCGCGGCGAACCTGACGATGAGCGGTACGGCCCATGTGTTCCCGCTCGCGATAACGCTCTTCGGCGCGGTGGTTCTCTGGCTGGCGTTCTCCTGGGGACTGCGGCGACGGCCCTTCCAGGCGCGTGACTTGGCGGCGCGCGCGGTCGGCGCGGTCGGCGCCTCCGTACTCGCTCTGTGGGGCGCCGCGGCCCTCGCGCACGGCATGTTCACCATGCCCACGATTGGTGGAAAGGGCGGCGCCAGTCTCGGCGGTCCCCTCGGCGACCTCGTCGAGAAGCTCTTCGGCTCTGCCGCCCTCGCCGCCGCTGCCGGCTCGGCCGCGCAGCCGCCGATGTCGTACCAGGTGGGGATCGGCGCGACGGTGATCGGCGCGCTGGTGTGGGCGGTCCTCGTGCTCGTGGTCGGTCTGCTGATCAGCCGCCGGCTGCCCGCCGGGTTCTCCGCGCGTGGGCTGCGGGCCGCGTGGGCGCCGAGCCTTTCGGCCCTCGTACGGACGCTGCTCGTCGTGGCGGCGGTGCTGACGCTTGTCGGTGCGCTGTCCGCCGGTGACCGCAAGACGGCGGGCGGCGCGCTGCTGACGGCACCGTTCGCTCAGGCGTCGTTCCTGAGCGTGGGCCTGGGCTCCACCTGGACGTCGGCGATGCACATGGTGCAGAGCCCGGCCGCTGCGGCGGCCGCCGCCGGTCAGGCAGGCCAGACGGCCGCCGGTCAGGCGGGCCGGCAGGCAGCCGTCCCGCCGGCCGATCACACGCAGCGCCTGGGCGATCTGACGTCCGCCGGCATGCCGGTGTGGCTCATGTCCATCGTGCTGACCGGTCTGGTTCTGCTGGCCTGCGCGTATGCGGCCGCCCGTGCGACGGACCCCGCGAACGCGCGTCCACTGCACCCCTACAAGGGCCCGATGGGCCGGCACCTCGGCCTCGCCGAGCGCTTCGGCATCGTCACGGCGCTCGTCCTGGGCGGGGCTGCCGCGCTCGCCGAGCCCTCCCTCGACACCCATGTGACCATGGCCGGCCACCTCGTCAGCGGGACCGATATGGGCCTCGACGGCGGTGTGCTGTGGACGTTCGTCGCCGGCCTGCTGGCCGGTGCGGTCGCCGGGTTCGCCGGAAGCCTGCTGCGTGGGGAGCGGGCGAGTTCCCCCGGCTTCCGTTTCCTCCCGCGCAAGGAACCGATGGCCACCACGACCGGTTCGGGCGCGGTCGTTCGCACCACCGTGGAGCCTGGGGCCTGACGAGGCCCAGGCAGACATCGGGCGACCGGTGGTGACCGTTCCCGCCGGGGCTGAGTCCCCGGCGGGAACGTACACACGTGGCGCGCCGATCTTGCACAGAGTCGTGAAAAGGTTCTGTGACAGATAGTCGGCCAACCTTGTACTCGCCTCTGGCGCCAGATACTTTGACGCCGTCACAACCTCATCACGCGGCGGCCAGGAGGCGTTCGGACGGAAGTTCGAACTGTGACATCCCATCAACTACATGGAACGGTCACCGGGGGCGCCAGTGGCATCGGACACGCGCTGGCCCATGCCTATGGGCGGCGTGGAGCGGCGGTGCTGATCGCCGACCGCAACGAGCCTGCCCTGCGGACGGCGCTCGCCGGCCTGACCGACGCCGGCATCGAGGCCCACACGCACCTGGTCGACCTCCGCGACCCGGACGCCGTCGACGCGCTGGCGGAGCGGGCCGTGTCCATCGAGCCGATCGGCTCCTTGTGCCTCAACGCGGGAGTGTCCGGCGGCGGGCGCGTGTGGGAGATACCCCGCGAGTCCTACGACTTCAGCCTGGACGTCAACCTGCGGACCCCGCTCAACTCGGTGAGATCACTGGTGCCGGTGCTCATCGAGCAGAACCGCCCCGTCGATGTGGTGCTGACCACCTCCCTCGCCGGGTTGATCTCCCTTCCCGCCAGCGGTCCTTACTCGGTCAGCAAGGCGGCCGCGCTGGCCCTGGCGAGGGTCCTCCGCGTCGAACTGGCCCAGGCCCTGCTCGACAAGCAGGTGCTGACCGAACTGATCGCGGTGCTGTCGGCGGCCGTGGACAGAGGCGATCACGTGCAGATCGTCTCGTGCTACGCGGAGGATTCGTACGACGACCACGGCGGCTTCAAGGGAACCGGCCGCGAGTTCGCCGACTTCATCTGCGCCCCGGGGAGGTTCCCGCCGGGGCTGTCGATGCACCGTCTGCTCGGCCAGTCGGTCTTCGAACTCCAGGGGGACGAGGCCTACGGAGAGACCGCCTTCGTCGTCCATTCGGGCTTCGAGGGGACCACCGAGCCCGCGTTCGGCCGGTACAGCGACTGCTTCCGGCGCTTCGACTCGGGCTGGAAGTTCGCCTACCGCCGGGTCGTACCGGACCACACCTTCGCAGCCGACGACATCACGCGCTACTGGCGCGGCAGCCGCGACCGTCACGATCCACGCTACGACCGGCTCCGCAAGCCGCCGGGCGAAGGCCGTCCGGAGGCCTGAGGAGCCGTCGGACCGGTTCCCGCCCGCAGCGGGGCACCCCGACCGTGCCGTGGATCAGAGCAGTTCGACGATGGTGGCGTTCGCCGTCCCGCCGCCCTCGCACATGGTCTGGAGGCCGTAACGGATGCCCTTGTCCCTCATGTGGTGCAGCATCCGGGTCATGAGGATCGTGCCGGAGGCGCCGAGCGGGTGGCCGACGGCGATCGCGCCGCCGAGCGGGTTGAGGACCTCGTCGCTGGCGCCGAGCTCGGCCTGCCAGGCCAGCGGGACTGGGGCGAAGGCCTCGTTGACCTCGAAGACCCCGATGTCCGAGATCGCCAGGCCGGACTTCTTCAGCACTTTCTGGGTGGCGGGGATCGGGGCGGTCAGCATCATCAGGGGATCGGCGCCGGCGACGGCACCGGAGTGGTAGCGGGCGATGGGGGTGAGCCCGAGTTCCTTCGCCCGCTCCGGGGTGGTGATCAGCACGGCCGAGGCGCCGTCGGAGATCTGGGAGGCGTTGCCCGCGTGGATCATCCCGTCCGCCTGGAAGGAGGGCTTGAGCGTGGCCAGCTTCTCCACGGTCGAGCCCCGGCGGACGCCCTCGTCCGCGGTGAAGTCGGGCTTGCCGGGCACGACCGCGAGCTGGCCGTCGAAGGCGCCGGCGTCGATCGCGACGGCCGCGAGTTCATGCGAGCGCACGGCGTACTCGTCGAGCTGCCGCCGGGTCAGGCCCCACCTGCCGGCGATCAGTTCCGCCCCGATGCCCTGGTCGAAGTCCTGGTTCGGGAACCGGCCGCTGGTCAGCTCGGTGCGGTAGCGGTCGCGGACCAGCGGGCCGTACGGCCGGCCGAGTTCCTGGGCGGAGCCGTAGGGAACCCTGGTCATCGTCTCCACGCCGCCGGCCACGACGAGGTCGTACTGCCCGGCCATGACCATCCCGGCGGCGAAGTCGAACGCCGACTGGCTTGACCCGCACGCCCGGTTGATCGTCACGCCCGGCACGGATTCGGGCCAGCCCGCCGCGAGCACCGCGTACCGGCCGATCTGGGCCCCGCCCTGTTCGCCGACCTGGCTGACGCAGCCCCAGAGGACGTCGTCGACCAGCTCGGGATCGATGCCGGTGCGCTGCTGCAACGCCCGCAGCGCGTACCCGGACAGGTCGGCGGCATGGACATCGGCGAGCGTGCCGTTGCGCTTGCCGATGGGGGTGCGGACGGCCTCCACGATGACGGCTTCGGGCATGGGTCAACTCCGTGTGAGGACCATGACTATTTTATGGATGACAGACAGTAGCTATACAGATAGTTGGCTGTCAATGTATTTTTTATCTGGTAATCGAATACAATATTTTTTATTACAAGGTGCTTGGTCAGTGTCCGGCGGCGCGAGTACCTTGAGGCCGCCGAACCAGCATTGATGTCGGTTTGAGCAGAGAGGCACCGACGATGACGTCTGCCCTTCGCCTGAACTCGCGGTCCTCGGAGTTCGGCGGCTGTGTGCTGCCCCCGTCGATGATGGAGCGCGTGACGCTGATCATCGACCTCTTCGAGCGTCCGCAGACCCATCTGACGCTCGACGAGATCGTCCGCCGGACGCGGCTGCCGCGTTCGACCACGCACCGGATCCTCGACCAACTGGTCAGGCTGAACTGGCTGGGGCATGCGGCGGCGGGATACATGCTGGGCGCGCGGGCGCTCGGCCTCGGCGGCCGGGAGATCGACCACAGCGCCCTTCGCGCGGCGGCGGCACCGCATCTTCTGAGGCTGGCCCTGCACAGCAAAATGGTCGTGCACCTCGCCGTACTGGACGGACCAGAGATCTACTGCCTCGACAAGGTGGGGGGATGGGCGGCGCAGGACATCCCTTCCCGGGTCGGCGGGCGGGAGCTCGCGCACTGCACCAGCCTCGGCAAGGCGATGCTGGCCTGGCTGAGCCCCGAGGAGATCGACGCGCGGTACGGGCAGGTGCTGGAGCGGCGCACGCGGCACAGCATCGGCCGAGTCGGCCTGCTGCACCGCGAACTGGCCGCCGTCCGCCAGCGCAACGGGCTGGCGTTCAATCGTGACGAGTGCTTCGTCGGGCTCGGCTGCGTGGGTCTCGCCCTGCGCGGCCCTGACGGACCGGTCGCCGCGGTCTCGGTGGTGGGGGCCGCCCGTTCCCCGCTGGAACGGGCGGCCCCGCTGGTCGTCAGCGCCGTGCGGGCGGTGAGCGAGGAGCTCTTCGCTCCTGTGCGCCCCTACCCGGGCGCGTTCCCGGAGCCCGGGCCCCTCTGAGCGGGGAACGCGAACGGCGTCGAGCGGGCCGTGGCTCCGGCGATCGTGGCCGCGCCCGCGCCCGCCGTTCGGCGCGGCGCGCGACGGCCGTCGGGTCACGTGCCCCGGGCCCCGGGAACCTGGCGCACCGGCAGCACGATGGCCGAGGGATGGTCCGGGTCATGGAACACCTGCTGTTCGGCGCCGCGCAGGCCGGTCGCCGTGGCGCGCGGTTCGCCGGTGCCGGGGTTGCGGTTGTAGCGCGGGAAGGCGCCGCTGGAGATCTGGACCCGGATACGGTGGCCGGCTTTGAACCGGTAGGCGGTCGGCCACAGCTGGACGCTCGCCCTGGTGGTCCGGTCGGCGTCCGTGAGACTCGTGAGGCCGTCGCAGACGTTGGTCGAGCGGCCCTCGGCGTCGACGTCGCACAGCCGCACGAAGACATCGGCGTACGGCAGGCTGGAGCGGAAGAAGATCTCCGCGCTGACGTCGCCGATCACTTCTACGTCCTCGTCCAGCAGAGCAGTCGTGTAGGTCAGGACGTCCCGACGGGCCTCTAGATCCTTGTTGTCGACGCGGCCGTTCTTGACGCCGAAGGCCATGCGGACGCCACCGACGGCCGGGGTGGGGTCGGCGGGGTCGTAGCGGTACCGGTCCGGGGGTGCCGCCTCGGGGGCCGTGGGGGAGAGGGTGCCGCGCGGCTGGAGGTGGAAGCGGCGGGGCTCGTACCCGGGCGGCGGCCAGGAGGAGAAGTCGCGCCACTTCTCCTCGCCCATGACGAACAGCCGTACCGGCGCGCGTTCGGCCGGTTGCTCGCCCCGGGCCAGCGCGAGGCCGAAGCCGACGGCCTCGGCGAAGGCCACCCCTCCCACCCCCAGGGAGGTGTGAGCCCAAGGACCGACGGTGAGCCGGGCCGTCCGACCGGCCTCCTGCAGTACGCGGAAGTCGCGGAGCTGGCCGGGCAGGAAGATGTCGTGCCAGCCCGCGACCGAGCTCACCGGCACCTCGACGTCGGCGACACGGTCGCGGTGGTCGAGGGCCTTCCAGAACGGC
Organism: Streptomyces sp. NPDC107454; assembly: GCF_055582885.1. Lineage (NCBI taxonomy): Bacteria > Bacillati > Actinomycetota > Actinomycetes > Kitasatosporales > Streptomycetaceae > Streptomyces > Streptomyces sp. NPDC107454. Next base: position 19,138 of record NZ_JBVJPA010000014.1, read on the forward strand.
GCCTCGGAGTCGTGATCGAGGATGTTCTGGATGTAGTCGTCGCGATGACCGATCGCGGCCAGGTCGGCCTGGTTCAACGGCAGTGTGTGCAGCGCCCGCTGGACCTTCTTCGCGCCGAGTATCGCGCGCGGCATCGCGAACGGACGCTCCTGTCCGGCGACCTGGACGGCCCAGCCGAACGGCGTCTCCAGGGAGAAGGCGTCCGCGCGCAGGAAGTCCAGGGTGAGGGCCGATTCCGTGACCACCGGGATCATGGCCTTGACCTGGGGCGGCAGCGAGTCGGCGATAGCCCACTGCACGAAGCCCAGATAGCTGGCGCCCCACAGGATCATCGACTCGCCGAACCAGGGCTGCTTGAGCACCCATTCGACGGTGTCGAGACCGTCCTCACGCTCGCGGCGCAGCGGGTCGAAGGGGCCGTCCGAGCCGAAGGTGCCGCGGGTGCTCTGGATGAGCACCTGGAAGCCACGCTCCGCCAGCGGGCGGGCCATCGGTCCCGCGGTCGCGCCCGCCCGGCCGTAGGGCACGCGGATCAGGGCGGTCGGCAGGCCGGTGCCGCCCGACTTCGGCGCCCAGCGGTCGGCGAGCAGCACGGCACCGTCGCGCATCGGGACGCGCAGGTCGTGTGTGATGCTCAGGTCTCTGGTGAGAGGCGGGCCGAGGCGCAGCATGCGCTGGACGAGGTGGCTGCTGAGGTTCATCGAGGGTGGCCTCCGGATGCGGGAGTGGGGGCGGAGTGGCGGACGGTGAACGCCGTCGCGAGGTGCAGCAGGCGGTCAGCCAGCTCCTCGGCGTCGAGGGGGTCGGCCGCGTCGATCAGCCAGTCGTTGACGATGGCGCCGGTCCCGCCGCTGATCATCACTTTGAGGTCCTCGGTCGTCGTCTCGTCGAGGTCGCCGAACACCTCCCGCAGCCCCGCGGGAGTGATGAGTGAGCCGAACAGCCTGTTCAGAGCCCGGGTCATGGGGAAGGCGCAGGAGCCGGTGAGCATGGCCCGGTAGAAGGGCCGGTGCCCGGCGAAGTGCCGGGCCATCGCCAGCAGACGCCGGTGATGTGCTACGTCGTCGTTGGCCACCTCCGGCATGAGTTCGCGCTCGACCAGTTCGGTCGCGGCTGCCACAAGGAGTCCGTCGCGGTCGCCGAACTGGATGTACACCAGCTGCCGGCTGACGTTCGCGGCCTCGGAGAGGTCGATGACGGGCAGAGCGGTGGTGCCTCGTTCGGAGACCAGGCGTACGGCGGCGCTCATGAGGGCGGCGCGGTTACGGAGCACTTGGCGGCTTTGTCGGTCCTGCATGCCCGAAAGACTAGACAGATGTCAAAGGATGGGCAACTGTTAAATCGTGCGATTCAATTACGACCATGAGGAGCCCGCCGCATGCCCGCCGCCGAATTCCATGACCCCGAGGTCCGCACCACCGTCGGCGTGGTCCGCGGCCGTACCGAGGGCGGCCTGGCTGTCTTCCGTGGCATCCCGTACGCCGAGCCTCCGCTGGGCAAGGCGCGTTTCCAGGCGCCGCGGCCCGTGCGCGGCTGGGACGGCGTACGGGAGGCGTACGAGTTCGGCCCGCCCGCCCCTCAGGATGCGAACATGGGCGGCCGCGGCGACAACGGCCGCTTCAGCGGTACCGGCGATGATTGGCTGACGGTCAACGTCTGGACGCCCGCCCCGGACCCCGCTGCCCGCCGACCGGTGATGGTGTGGATCCACGGCGGCGCCTACAAGCACGGCTTCTCCGGCAGCCCCGGCTACGATGCCCGGCACATCGCGCGCGAGGGTGATGTGGTGTTCGTGTCGCTGAACTACCGTCTCGGCGTCGAGGGCTTCGCCCGCATCGAGGGCGCGCCCGCCAACCGCGGCTTCCTGGATCAGCTCGCTGCTCTGGAATGGGTCCAGGAGAACATCACGGCGTTCGGCGGCGACCCCGACCAGGTGACCATCCTCGGAGACTCGGCCGGTGCCGGTTCCATCGCCTCGCTCATGGTCATGCCGAGCGCGACGGGGCTGTTCAATCGGGCCATCGGGCAGAGCCTGCCGGGGACCTTCTTCTCCGACGCCCTGGCCCGTGACGTCGCCGCGGCCATCGCCGCCGAGGCGGGTCTGCGTCCGAACGCCAAGGCGCTGTCGGGTGTGGACGCGCGGGAGCTCCCGGCCATCGGGCACACGGTGGAGTCGAAGATGCGTCAGCACGCGGCCCGTTGGGGCAGCTTCGCGCATACGCTCACCCTCTTCTCCCCGGTCGTCGACGGTGAGGTGCTGCCGGTCACGCCCTGGCAGGGGCTCGCGCGCGGCGCGGGACGGGACGTGGAGCTGATCATCGGTCACAACCGGGACGAGTGGCGCACCTTCTTCCTCTTCGGAAACCTCTTCGGCAAGGTCACCGAGGAGCAGGCCGGGGACGCGCTGCGGCACTTCGGTCCTGGCGAAGAAGAGGAAGGGGAGCGGGCCTACCGCGAGGCGTTCCCGAACATGTCCGCGGAGGACCTGTTCGAGGTCGTGCAGAGCGACTGGCTGTTCCGCATGCCCGCGCTGAAGCTCGCCGAGGCACAGGCCGCCGGCGGCGGCAAGGCGTACCTGTACGAGCTGGCCTGGCAGTCCCCGGGACACGGCGGGGTGCTGCGCGCCTGCCACGGACTGGACGGCCCGCTCCTGTTCGGAACCTACGACGCCCACCTGGGTCCGGTGGCCATCGGACCCGACCACGGGGCCGAGGCCGAGGTGCTGACGTCCCAGATCCGCTCGGCCTGGACCTCGTTCGCCGCCACCGGTGACCCGGGCTGGCCCGCCTTCGACGCCGAACGGCGCCTGACCCGGATCTTCGACACGGAGCCATCGGTGACGGCCTACCCGGAGGAGGTCTCGCGGCGGCTCTGGCAGCCGTACGCCTTCGAAGCGATGCCGCTGCTGACCTCCTGACGGGTCACTGGCGCACGGGCACCGCCGGTGGCGCGTCACAGGGTGGTATCGGTCAGTCGTTTCCAGTGGTCGTACTCCCGCTGCTGCGCGGCGATTCTGCGGCGCAGGAGGAAGAGCCCGTGCCCGAGGGGGAGCCGTAGGGACGGCTTGTCGGTGGCGGCGATCGAGACAACCGCGTCGGCGGCGGCGTCCAGGTCGCAGGCCTTGTGCTTCTGGCTGTGCAGCAGGGCTTCGGCGGGGCCGTACACCTCGGGCATGGGATGCGCCGGTCCGCTCATGCCTGCCCCGAACTCCGTTCTGTAGGCGGCCGGTTGGACGATGTGACCTTGATGCCCAGGTGTCGAACGTCCTGGGCGAGTGATGCGCTGAGACCTTCGAGGGCGAACTTGGAGCTGCAGTAGGCGGCCATGACCGGTACGGCCGCGGTGCCGGCGACGGTGGAGAAGTTGATGATGTGTCCGGCGCCGCGCTCGCGCGTCTGCGGCAGGACGGCCCGGGTCAGCTCCAGCGGCCCGAACACGTTGGTTTCGAACTGCGCGCGGATCTGGTCGACGGTCGTCTCCTCCAGCGTGCCCCGCTGGGCGTAACCGGCGACGTTGGCGAGGACGTCGAGTGGGCCGAACCGATCGTGGACCGTCCCGAGCGCGGCCACGACCGACTCGGATTCGGTCACGTCGAGCCGGACAACCTCGACGGACGGGAGGTCCGCGAAGTCGGCCGGGGCCTTCTCCGGGGTCCGCATGGTCGCGGCGACGTCCCGCCCGCCCGGGCGAAGGCCCGGGTCAGGGCGGCTCCGAAGCCGGTGGAGGCTCCCGTGACGAGGACGGTCCTGGTCACCAGGTGACCGGCAGCTCGTAGAGGCCGTAGACGACCCCGTCGTGCTTGAAGGGGAGCTTCTCCACGTCGGTGGCCAGGCGCAGTGTGGGGATGCGGCGGAAGAGGGTGCCGAAGACGACCTCCAGTTCCAGGCGGGCCACAGGCTGGCCCAGGCACTGGTGGATGCCGTAGCCGAAGGCCTGGTGGCGGCGGGCGTCGCGGTGCAGGTCGAGCCGGCCGGGGTCGGGGAAGTGGCCCTCTTCCCAGTTGGCGGTGACGCTGGGCAGGATGATGCCCTCTCCGGCGCGGATGGTCTGGCCGCCGATCTCGATGTCCTCCAGGGCGATGCGACGATTGCCGATGTGGATGATCGTCAGGTAGCGCAGGAGCTCGTCGACGGCGCGGGCGAGGACCTGCGGATCGTTGGCGTCGCGGATGATCGCCAGCTGTTCCGGGTGTTCCAGCAGGACCGCCGTGCCCAGCGCGATCATGTTGGCGGCCGTCTCGTGGCCGGCGCCGAGCAGCAGCAGACCCATGGAAGCGGCCTGGCGCCGGGTGAGCTCACCGTCCTTGTAGCGCGCCGCCAGGACGGAGAGCAGGTCGTCGGTGGGCTGGGTCACCCGGTCCTGGATCTGCCGGTCGAGATAGTCAAGCAGCTCGTAGTGTGCGGCCGCGGTCTCCGCCATGTCGGCGTCGTGGCGCAGGCCGATCTCGCTCTTGGTCTGGAAGAACTCGTGGTCCTCGTAGGCGATGCCCAGCAGTTCGCAGACGACCAGGGACGGCAGCGGCAGGGCCAAGGCGCGCACGAGGTCGGCGGGCTTGGGCCCGGCCAGCATCGTGTCGATGAAGTCGTCCGTCATGCGCTGGACGGCGGGCCGCATGGCCTGGACCCGCTTGATGGTGAAGGCGCCGGAGATCATCCGGCGGACCCGTGCGTGATCGGGGTCGTCCATGTTGAGGAAGGCGGGCTCACTGCCGCGCTGGGCGACCTCGCGGAAGCCGGGGGCCATGTAGGGGAAGCCGGGGCGCCTCAGGTCGACGCTGCAGCGCGGGTCGGAGAGCAGGGTGCGCTGGTCGTCGTAGCGAGTGATGATCCAAGGGGTGGTGCCGTCCCAGATCCGGACCTTGGTGATCGGCTGGTCGGCACGCAGCTGCTCGGCGTGCAGCTCCCGCAGCTTCGGCGGCGGGGCGAACGGGCAACCGCTGTCGCGCGGCATCGGGAAGTCGGGGATCGGCTGGTCGGCGGTGGGGGCAAGAGCGTCGGTCATGTCGTTCCTGAGGTGGGGGGTGAGCAGAGGAGCAGCGGACGGACAACGGACAGCGCCGTCCAGAGCGTTGACAAGTGGTCGATGGGCCGAGTGATGGTGGCCTACCAGGTCACCGGTATCTCGTAGACGCCGTAGACGTTCCCGTGGGCCTTGAAGGGCGGTTCCCCGACCCGCCGGGCCAGTCGTGACCCGGGCGACCGGCGCACCACCGTGTCGAAGACGATGCGCGGTTCGACGCGGGCCGGGTTCTGGCCGGGCCGCTGGTGGACGCCGTATCCGAAGCCGTGCCCTCGCCCGCGCCCATGGTCACGCCGCCGATCGCCACGTCCTCGTCGGAGGCCCGCACGAGGGAGTACTCGGCGACGGCGCAGTACCGCATCAGATCCTCTAGCGGGCCTGGTGTCCTCGCCGGATCCGCGTGGATTGTCGCGAGGACACCGGGATGTTCCAGCAGCGTCATCGTGCCGAGGAAGGTGACGTTCGAGGCGGTCTCCTGCCCCGCGATCAGCAGCGGAAGCCCGGGGCCGACGGTCCTGGCCCGGTCTCCGGTCTTCGCCGGCTGTCTGCTCGACGGGTCGTCGCCGGACTCCCGTCGCTCTGTACGACGAGCTACCAGGGACCGTACGGGTGGGTGTGCATGTGGGGTGGGGGTGGCGGACATGGTGGGGGAGCCTCCGAGTGCACTCGGCATATCGGATGGATTTCTTCCGCTTCTGGTCTCGATGCTAGCGAAGTGGAGGAATTTCGTCCACCTAGCTGGGGTCGGGCACGCCACCCCACTGGGAGAATCAGGCGTATGACCGCTGATCCGCACACCCCGATGAGAGCCGACGCGCGGCGCAACCGCGACCAGATCCTGACGGCGGCGAAAGTCGTCTTCCAGGCTCAGGGGCCCGATGTGCCGATGGAGGAGATCGCCCGCAGCGCCGGAGTCGGCGTCGGTACTCTCTACCGGCGGTTTCCCGATCGGGACTCGCTCATCCGGGCTGTGGCGCAGGACAGCTTCAGCCGTGTGCTGGAGGAGCTACGAGCGGTGGCCCGGGAGGAGCCGACCGCCTGGGACACGATCACCCGCCTCCTCGCGCACTCCCGCGAGTTGCGGGTGACGGCGCAGCTGGGGCTGCTGTCGGAGCGGGCGCACGCGATCGTCACCCGGGACCCGGAGATCCGGGGCGTCCGGGACGAGATCATGGGCCTGCTCGACGACCTGGTCACGGCCGCTCAGAGGGAAGGCAGCCTCCGCGCGGACATCGGCGCGGGCGACCTCGGTGTGCTGCTGTCGCTGCTGGTACGGCACTATCCGGTCGCGGAGGCCGAGATGGCGGACATGATGCTGCACCGGGCGACGGCCCTCATCCTCGACGGCCTGAGGGCCCCGGGCACGCCGCTTCCGGGCCGACGCCTGCTCCCGCGTGACCTGGGCTGAGCAGGGTGCCCGGCGGGGCTCGGAGTTCTGGGAGCTTTCCGAGAAGTCGGCTCGCCCGTCCCGGGGGCCGCGGGGCTGACCTGCGGTCGGCCACCGAGCGTTGTCAGGAAACTCCCGGGACCTCTGCGGAACGTGGCACTCCCGGCCGACAGGCTGTGCCGGTCCTCAAGGACGCGGCCCCGTCGGCCGAATCCCTTCGTACGGCGCCGAGTTGAGTCGTCCGACCGAGGCGGAGCGACCCGATATGCCCGTCATCAACTCGAAGCCCCTGGCCGAGCGCCGGCCGCCCGAAGGTCTATTGAGGAACGCCCTGGACGGGGCGAGAGCCACGCTGTACGCCCTGGCCGCCATGATGGTCGCCTCGGCGCCGGCCCTGTGGCTGCTGGACGCCGGGTCGGCCGGGTCGCTGTGGCGGCTGTCGCTCACACTGACGGCCATGGCCGTCGGCGGCTCGGTGAGCGCGGGCTCGGACACCTCGGCCCCATCCGGGGGCTCCGGGATCGGAGACCTGCTCGGCGGCCTGTTCGGTGGCGGCGGGGGCATGGCCCCGTCGATGAGCGGGGCGATCGAGGCGGTGCCCCTCGGTGTGACGCTGATCGGCTCCCTCGTGCTGTGGCCCGCCATCTCCCGTCGGTAGCCGTGAAATTCTTTGAATGTTAGATTTTCGCTGCCGGCAGCCGACGCTCGATGAGGAGCAGATCCGATGAACAGCGCTTCTCCCCTGGTCGCCACTGCCTCGGGCCCGGTCCGCGGTGAGGGCCGAGCGGACGGCAGCCTGCGCTTCGTCGGCATCCCGTACGCCCAACCACCCGTCGGTGCATTGCGGTTCGCCGCACCCGTGCCGCCTCAGCCGTGGACCGAACCGCTGGACGCCACCGCGTACGGGCCGACGGCGCAACGCCACGCCGTCACCGAGGTCGCCACCATCCCGGAGCCCACCATCGCGGGCGAGGGGATCCTCAACCTCAACGTCTTCACCCCCGGCACTGCCCCCGAGGATCCGCTGCCGGTCCTGGTCTGGATCCACGGCGGCGGTTTCGTCGCCGGATCGGCGGCCAGCCCCTGGTACGACGGCTCCGCCTTCAACCGGGACGGGGTGGTCCTCGTCTCCGTCGGCTACCGGCTCGGCATCGAGGGGTTCCTGCACCTCGATGGCGCTCCGGACAACCGCGGTGTGCTGGACTGGATCGCCGCGCTGGAGTGGGTCCGCGACAACATCGCCGCGTTCGGCGGCGACCCGGTCAAGGTCACCATCGCGGGCCAGTCCGCGGGCGGCGGCGCCGTGTTGTCGCTGCTCGCCGTGCCCGCCGCCCGGGGACTCTTCCGCGGGGCGATCTCCGCATCCGGCGTCGTCTCGCTCCCGGACGGTCCCGAGGTCGGCCGTGCCGCCGCGCGCCTGTTCACCGCCCGCACCGGCACGGCTGGCCACCGTCGAGGCACTGCGCGGGCTCGGCCACGACGAGATGTTCGAGCTCCGGACTCGGCTCCTCGAACCCGGGGCGGATCGCGAGGGGTTGCCGCCGATGCGTACCCTCGCGCCGTTCGCCGACGGGGAGTTGATCCCGCAGGCCGTCCAGGCGGCCCTGACCGAGGGCGACGCGGGAGCCGACGTACCGCTGCTGATCGGCTGCACCGCGCACGAGTTCAACGTGCTGCCGGAGATGCCTCGGACGCCGCCGTTGCCGGAGGCCCTCGGGTTCCTCGGCCTGGACCCCGCCCGGGCGGACGTCTTCAGGGACGCGTACAAGGATCTGCACCCGGACGCCCACTTAGCTCAGGCCCTGACCGACGCCACCTTCCGCTACCCGGCCGTGGCAGTCGCCGACGCCCGCGCCGCCCGTCAACGCCCTACCTGGCTCTACGAGTTCGAGTGGACCTCACCTGTGAACGGCGCGGCCATCCACTGCCTCGACGTGCCGTTCGTCTTTGACCTGCTCGACGCGGAGGGCGTCACGGCCGTGGCGGGGACGGCGCCGCCGCAGGCGCTGGCGGACGCCGTGCACCGGGCATGGGTGGCCTTCGTACGGGATCAGGATCCGGGCAAGGAGTGGCCGCGGTACGCGGAGGACGGGCGTACGGCAATGGTGTGGTCCGCCGATTCCCGGGTCGAGGAGGACCCGCTGGGCCGGGTTCGCACGGTCTGGTCCCCCTGATCCCGACTTCCCGGAGGCCCCCGGCCCGTTCGCCCTCCGGCGCTCTCCCTCAGGAAGGAAAACCTGGTGCTCGTACGTCTCAGGCATGTCCTGCTCGCCGCCGCGGCCGCCTTCGCGCTCCCCGTCGCCGCACCCGCGGGCGCACAGGAACTGTCGGCCCCGGCCGGAACCCGGTGCGCACCCGCTGAACCCGGACTCACCACCGTCTCCGTCACCTCGGCCGGCACCACCTACCCGGTGTCGCTCTACGTCCCCCGCGGCTACACCGGCCACCACCCGGTCCCGCTCGTCCTCAACCTGCACGGCAGCAGCTCCAACGGGCGCAACCAGCTCATCGTCACCGACATGGAGAAGACCGCCGACGAACACGGGTTCCTGGTGGCCGTGCCCAACGGCGGCGCCCCCGCGCCGAATGCGGAGGACGGCTACACCTGGGTCATCCCCGGCGTGCCGAACACCTCCGGTCAGCTTCCCTCACCGGACGACCGCGACGACGTGCGGTTCCTGTCCGACACCATCACCGCCGTGTCCCAGGACTTCTGCGTCGACTCCGACCGGGTGTACGCCACCGGCTTCTCGGGCGGAGCCAGGATGGCCTCGCTGCTCGCCTGCCGCCTCTCCGACCGGATCGCCGCCATCGCCCCGGTCTCGGGCCTGCGCGCGGGCAACCCCGACGCCTCCGACCCGACCCGCCCGGACCCGGCGACCTGCACTCCCTCCCGTCCGGTTCCCGTCCTCGCCTTCCACGGCCAGGAGGACCCGGTCAACCCCTACGACGGCGCCGGCCCCGGGTACTGGCAGTACTCCGTGCCCACCGCGTTCGAGCGCTGGTCGGAGCTGAACGGCTGCCGCGTCGGCCCGGTCGAGGCCAAACTGACCGAGCACGTCACGTTCAGGACCTACGGCGCCTGCCGTCAGGGGGCCGACGTGAGCATGTACGTGATCGCTGACGGCGGGCACACCTGGCCCGGCTCGCCCTACCCGGACGGGTTCCCGGGGATGGGCAAGGTGTCCACCGAGATCGACGCGAACGACGCCATGTGGAGCTTCTTCGAGCGGCACCCGCTGCGTCACCGGGAAACGGCGGAAGCCCTGCGCTGATCACCGTCCGCCTGCCCGAGCACCGCGCACTCCTCCAGGAAGGACAGGATGTGCAGGTGATATGCCCGGGCGGTCAGACCGAGGCTGAGGTTGTGACCGGCCTCGGTCTGCTCGTGGGTCTGCACCCGCGGTGACGCCGTGAACAGAGCGGCGACCACGGCGAGTGCCTCCGGGCCCGATCGCCACACGGTCTCGTGGTCGCCCAGGGTCAGGTGCACCGGCACCCGCACCCGGGCGGCCAGTTCGGGGAGCCCGTTCACCCAGTGACGTACATGGATTTCGTACCGGGGTGAGCGGGCGGCGATCGAGGGGTCGGAGTACACGTCCGGGGCGTACAGTCGGCGCGGGCCCCACAGCATGGCCCGCAGCCCGCGCGGGAGTCTGCGTCCGGTGGCCGCGTCCCGCTCCATGGAGTCGAGGACGGTGCCCACCGTCCACTGGTGGTGCAGCCCGGTGCCGGCGATCTCCAGGCCGATGAAATCGCGGCCGCGCTCGTCCGCCGCCATCCGCGTGGCCAGTTCGCAGCCCGCGGAGTGGGCGAGCAGGAACACGCCCGCGCCGAGCGGCCGGTTCGCGAGCAGTGCGTCGACGGCCGCGAAGGCGAGGTCGATCTGGCGCGAGGTATCGGCGACCTTCTCGGCGTGCCGTTCGGAAGCGCCGTAGCCGGGCCGGTCGAGGGCGATGGCGGTGTAGCCAAGGGCCGCGGCGGTCCGCAGCAGGGACAGGTCGGGATGGCCCGGGCAGTCGTAGTACCTGGAGGTGGTGCCGCCGCCGTGCAGGGCGAGCAGGACGGCGCGTGGTCGTTCCACCTCGCAGATCAGCGTCGACATGGGTACGCCGTCGACGTCGATGACGCCCGCGTGCGGAGGCCGGGCGTCGGTGTCGCTGTGGGGCATGAGACCGTCCTTGTCAGGAGTGTGCCGGTGCCGGCCGGCTGCCCACCACGACGGTGACCCGACAGGACCGCTCAGGTGGGTCAACGCCTCGACGAACAGCGGGAGTCGGGCGCCGACCGACCATGTGCTGGGTCTCCGGTGTGCGGAACAGGGCGGAGAGCCGTCCCTGACGGGACGGACGCCGGGCGGGGGGTGGTGCGGTGCCGCCGCCTGATGCGGAGGGCGGGTCTCCCCAGGCCCGGCTCCTGTGCGCGGAGGCGATGGGTCGCGTTCGTCGGCACCCGGATGTGACGCCGGGTGCCGAATCTCGAACCGTATCCACGTTGCGCGGCCGGATCAGTACCGCGAGGTGACGCTCAGAGGGACGCGAGCTCCTGGGCGAGCACGCGCAGGGTGTCCTTCGGGAAGTCACCCGACATCGCCGCGAGGGAGATGAGGGACGTCGATCCGATCATCTGGAGGAGTTCGGTGTCGACGAGAGTCGGCGCGTGCGTGCGCAGCACCTCGACGGCCATGGGGTCGGACACCAGCGCCGAGAGAGGGGTGCGCAGCGAGAAGCGGCCGGCCGGGAAGTCCTCCGGCTTCGGCAGCGGTTCGGCGGCCTTCTCGGCCTGCCCGCGCTGGGCACGCACCAGGAGGTGCTCGACCGTCACCTCACCGGTCGCCGGCAGGCCCAGCCGTTCGTACTGGCTCGGCGGCGCGTCGCTCGCGCGCATCAGGTCGACGAGCAGGTTCGCCATGCGCTGCTCGACCTCGTCGTCGACGATCGGGGTGCGCTGCTCCGGGTCGTTCTCCAGGTCGTAGAGGAGGGTGCCGAAGCGGTACGGGTTGAAGTAGGTACCGCCGGCCGTCCGGACCGTGCGGACGCCCTTGGTGAAGGTGAAGGGCTCGGCGAGTTCGAGACCGGTCAACTCCTCGACGGAGAAGCGACCCTTCATGTGGGTGGGCATCAACGTGTGCTCGAACAGAGGGGCATTGTCCGCTGAGACGGGGGCGCGCATGTAGACGTAGCGGCCGTCGGTGATGTTCACGTGTCCGCCGTGGATGCCGAACAGGCCGGCCTCGCGCACCGGTTCGTCGGTGGCGACCGGGAGCGGGACGCCCTGCATGTCGGCCGGGATCCCGACGCCGAAGAAGTCGAGCAGGGTCGGGGCCAGGTCGATCGTCTGCACGAGTGCCGAGCGGCGTTCTCCCGCGACGCCCGCCCGGGGGTCCCAGACGAACAGCGGCAGATGGACCAGTTCGTTGTACCAGGGTTGGACCGACTTACCCCACCAGTTCTTCTCGCCCAGCAGCAGGCCGTGGTCGGTGTTGACGATCAGCAGGGTGTCCTGCCACATGTCGCGCTCGTCCATCATGTCGAGGACACGGCCGAGCGACTTGTCGCACATCGACAGCAGGGCGGCGTACTCAAGACGCGCGTGCTCGACCTGCTCGTCGGTCTCGGTGACGGGGCGGTAGTCGGGCCAGTCGAAGTTCGGGCCGTCGTAGTCGTGCGGGTAGAGGTCCTTGAACTGCTTGTGGCTGAAGAAGGGCTCGTGCGGGTCGAAGGTCTCGATCTGCAGGAACCAGCGGTCCTCGGAGTGGTTGGTGCGGATGAAGTCCAGGCCCGCGTCGAAGGTGAGGGTCTGGCAGTGCTGCTCCTCGGTCTGCATGTACAGCCGGTTCACCCAGTCCTGCCGGTAGCCCCCCAGGCGGAGCTCCTTGACCTCCTCCTCCGGCATGGGCGGGTCGGCGACATGGCCCTTCCAGGCGTCGCCCTCCTGGCCGCGGGAGAACTCCCAGGTGTTGTAACGGCCGTGGTAGGTGGCTCCGCCGTCCTCCCAGTAGTGGGGGTGGTCGCTGGCCAGGTGTGTGTACACGCCGGCGCGTTTGAGCAGCTCCGGCATCGAGTCGTCGAACGGCTCCAGCGGGCCCCAGCTACGGTGCAGGAAGTTGTGGCGCCCGGTGTGGATCTCGCGCCGGGCCGGCATACAGGGCATCGACCCGGCGTAGGCGTTGTCGAAGGTGACCGTCCGCTCGGCCAGGCGGCGGAAGTTGGGCGCGTGGGTCCAGTCGCAGCCGTACGGCGGCAGCATGTGCCGGTTGAGACTGTCGAACATCACCATGATGGCTTTCATACCGCGGTGCTCCTTGGTCGGCGGGTGCGGGCTGTGTCGTCGGGATCGGCGTTTCGGGCACAGCGGAACCCGGCGTGGCCACTGGCCGCGTCGGGGGTGTTGGCGGTGCGGGCGGCGACGCGGTAGGGGTTGCAGTACGAGACGTGGCACAGGTACGAGCCGCCGCGGATGACCTTGTCCGTACCCTGCTCCGGGCCTGCGGGGTCGATCCACGGGCGGTCGGAGCGCCCCTGATCGGTGCTCCACCAGTCCGCGCACCACTCCCAGACGTTGCCGGAGGTGTTGTAGAGGCCGTAGCCGTTGGGTTCGAAGGCGTCGACGGGGGCGGTGCCGCAGTAGCCGTCGGCGGCGGTGTTCTTGCTGGGGAAGCTGCCGCGCCAGATGTTGCAGACGTACCGTCCTTCCCGATTCAGTACGTCGCCCCACGGGTACCGCTTCTGGTCCCGGCCGCCGCGCGCCGCGTACTCCCACTCGGCCTCGGCAGGCAGGTGCTTGCCCGCCCAGGCGGCGTAGGCGGCGGCGTCGGTCCAGGAGATGTGCACGACGGGGTGGTCGCCGCGGCCGTCGAGCGTGCGGCAGGGGCCCTCGGGCTGGTCCCCGCGGGCGCCGGTGACGCCGCACCACCGGGGGGTGCGTGGCGGCCGGGGCGCTTCACGGCGCAGGCCCCCCGGCAGGAAGCCCGCGAACACGTACGACCAGCCGATGTGCTCGGCTTCGGTGACGTAGCCGGTGCCGTCGACGAACTCCGCGAACTTGTCGTTGCTGACCGCGTGCGCGTCGATGTGGAAGGCGCTCAGGCGCACGGTACGGACCGGGCCCTCCCCGTCGGACGGGAAGCCTTCCCGGTCCTGCGCACCCATGAGGAACTCGCCGCCGGGGATCAGGACCATGCCGTCCGGCGCGGCGGCGGGCCTCGTGACGGGCACGGGCAGTACACCGCCCTGCCGCCCGCCCGGTGGCGCGCAGCAGGCGGGACGGGAGGCCGAATCGTGCTCCATGGTGCTCCGAACTGCCGGTTCTCGTGCTGATACGTGAGCCGCCGGCTCGTGTGGCAGTACTCTAGCCTTTAATTTTTTTGAGAGATAGATTTTAGAGGCGTGAAAGGTGGCATTGATCGGTTCCTGGAGCGCTGCGGGTGGGGGCTTCGTCGACCATGCCCGCCAGTAGCGTTGCAGCATGGTCCAGGGCGTCAGCCAGCCACGGACGGCCTGTAGTGCTTGGGGCCAGCAGGCCGGTTGGGGCTGGTGGGACCGTGTGGTGCCCCCCTCTCTGGCCGGCCGGGTGCCGGCTCCTCCCCGTTCGTGGCGGGCGGGGGTGGGACGAACCAGGTGTTCCGGCAGAAGCTGAACACGCAGTTCAGTCTTCCCGACCGAGCCGAGATACTGCTTGCCCACGTGTGCGGTCGCCGTCCCGTCCTTGCGATCTCCGGAGTCATCCACCACCAAGACCCCGGCTGGGTGCGGGGCGGTGGCTGGGTCAGCCAGCAGCAGTTTCAGACGGCCCCGCCTTCCGCGCACCGCAGCACGATCCTCGCCCGCAGCGCCAGGAACTGCGCGCTCCCTGCTCGTCTGACAGCAGCCGCACCCGCTCTACCTGCTGCACCGGAGCCTGCCGCAGGACCGGCGCGGGGAACTGGCCGGCCGGTTCGCCGAACTCGTCGAGGAGACGGCCCGGTTCATGGCCTCCTTCGTCGCGGAACGCGACGGCATGGCCGCCGGATGGGAATCCGCCGACAGCGACTGCCCCGGCTTCCCGCGCGACGGCGGCCGGCAGGTCCAGCACGAGGGGTTCACCCTCCGGCTGTGACGATCCGGCCGACCCTCTCCGGCGCCCTGGCCGAGCCGCCTGGCGACACACTCACCCGCACCGCGACCATCGCGGTGCCGGTGAGTCCCCGCTGACCTGCCCGGCCAGAACCGTGCCCCCTGAAGGGGCGCGGGACTGTGTCTCTGTGCGGCTCCGCCGCGCGGGCGCGGCCGACCACGACGACGCCGCAGACGACCGACGGCACGGCACCGCACAGCCAGCGGAGCGCTTAGCCGGACGCCTCGGGCTGCTGGGTCCTTCCGGTGGACGAGCGGTCGTGCGAGGCGGCGTGCTGGGCCGCGATGTGGCCGTACACCAGCCCCTGGCCGATCGTCGCTCCAGGGCCGGGATAGCTCCGGCCGAACACGTTCGCGGAGGTGTTGCCGATGGCGTAGAGACCCTCGATCGTGGTGCCGTCCGTCCGTTGCACCTGAGCGTGTTCGTCGGTTCGCAGGCCGCCGCAGGTGCCCAGGTCGGTGAGGACGACCTCCACCGCGTACAGGGTCCCGCGCAGGGGGCGCAGGTTTGGGTTCGGCGTCACCGTCGGGTCGCCGTAGTAGCGGTCGTAGGCACTCTCGCCGCGGCCGAATTCCGGGTCGTGGCCGGACGCCGCGATCTCGTTGTACCGGCGGAAGGTGGCGACGAAGGTGTCCTCGGCGATTCCGGCCGCGCGCGCGAGTGTGGCCGGATCGTCCGCGGTGAAGGCGATTCCCGCGTCGAACCAGGCCTGTGGGAGCTTCTGGCGCGGGTACACGGAGCCCGCCATGAGGTAGCGGTTGCGGTGGGTCTGGTCGAACACCAGCCACACTCGCCCCAGCGGCTCGCCGGCCCGGTCGCGCTGCTGCCACACCTGCCCGACCGTCATGTAGTCGCTGCACTCGTTGACGAAGCGCTCACCGGCCGAGCCGACCATGAAGGATCCCGGCAGCGAGCGCTCGGCCAGCAGCACCGCGGGAGCTGTGGTGCTGTCGGCCGGACGGAACGCCGGGAACCACCAGGCCTCGTCCAGGAGATCGGTGGCGGCACCCAGCCCGGTCGCCAGTTGGATCCCGTCGCCGGTGTTGCCCGCGGCGCCCCAGCTCCAGTCCTCCGTACGGCCCGTCTGGTGTTGGGAGCGCAGCGGTATGTTGTGGTCGAAGCCGCCCGCCGCCAGGATCACCCCACGGCGCGCGGTCACCGTCACCCGCCGCCCGTCCTGCTCCAGCACCGCTCCCGTCACCCGGCCGTCCTCCGCGCGGAGGTCGACGAGCGCGGTCCGCGTCCACACAGGTATGCCCGCCTTGAGCAGCCCGGCGTAAAGTCCCGCCCCGAGCGCCTGGCCGGTCGCCTTGTACTCGCGGCCGATGAGCATCCCTCCGAGGCCGAGGAGGAGCCTCCTGGCGATGAGCGGCAGGGCCTTGGAGGGCTTGCGCATCACCAGGTTCATCCACTTGTAGTCGCCCGACGTCACCGGCATGACGGCGGGGGCGGCCATCACGTTGTTCGGGAGCAGCCGGGCGCGATCCCGGCCGAGCGAGGCGACGTCGAAGGGGCGGGACTCGCAGCCCCGGCCGATCGCCGACCCGCCGGGCGCCTCGGGGTGGTAGTCGGGGTATCCCTTGCCCCAGAAGAAGGTCAGGGGAGTGGTTCGGCGGAGCATCTCGACGGTCGCCGGGCCGTGTTCGATGAAGGCCAGCCGCTGCGCCCGCGGTGCGTCGTCACCGGCGAGTGCGTCGAGGTACTCCAACCCCCGCTCGGCGGTGTCGTCGCTCCCATCTTCCTTCAGGATGGGGTTCGCGGGTACCCAAAAGGCCCCGCCCGACAAGGACATCGAGCCGCCGACCCACTGCTGCTTCTCCGCCACCAACACGTTGAGGCCGCGTTCGTGGGCCGACAACGCCGCGGCCATGCCCGTCCCCGATCCGACGACGAGCAGGTCGACGGTCATGTCCTGCGCGTGTGGCCCAGCGGGAGGCTGCTTCGTCCTCATGATGGTTCACTCCCTGGTCTTCTTCGTCTTCTTTGACGGTCGAGCCCTCATGGCGCGAGCCACTCGCGTGCCGTGTCCGTGGCGGGATTCGATGTCGTCGCCCCTTCCTCCTGGAGACGCTGGCGTCGGGCATGAGGACGGTGACTTCCGTTTGTTCAAGGGATCCGCTCCGGATCGAGTCCCGGTTCCCCGCTCCTGGCATTGAGGGTGGGGGATGCCTGCCGGGTGACCCGCCGTAGGAAGTCCGTCATGTCGCGGCGACAGCGCTTGGCGACATCGGTCCGGGCGAAGCCGTCGAACCCGTGGGGTGCCCCCGCGTAGACGCCCAGATCCACCGGAACGCCCGCTTCCACGAGGCGCGTTGCGAAGGCCAGGTCCTCCTGGCAGAAGAGATCCGCCCCGCCCACGAAGATTCCGGTGGGCGGCAGACGCGAGAGGTCGTCCGCCAGCGCGGGTGAGGCGTACGCGGGCACCTCGGCCGCGGTCACGTCCTTGCCGAGGTAACAGGCCCAGCCCAGCCGGTTCGCGGCGGCTGGCCAGATCGGATCCTCGGCGGACGCACCGTGGCCGGTGCGGTGGTCGAGCATCGGATAGTGGAGGAGCTGGAACGCGGGGACGGTCGGTCCCCGGTCGCGCAGGCGGAGCGACAGAGCGGCGGCCAGACCGGCACCCGCGCTGCCGCCGCCCACCCCAAGACGCACCGGATCGATGCCGAGTTCGGCGGCGTGCCGGCAGGTCCACTCCCATGCGACCGCGCAGTCCTCCAGCGGGGCGGGGTACGGATGCTCGGGTGCCAGGCGGTAGTCGACGGAGACCACGACCAGGCCGAGTTCCACGACCCATTGATCGACCCGGGCGTCGGGAGCCAGCGCCGACCCGAGGATGAAGCCCCCGCCGTGGATCCACACCAGCCCCGGCGCCGGAGCAGGACCGCGCGGGCTCTCCGGGCGGTGGACGCGCACTCGTACGCGCCCCGCACCCGGCACATCGGCCGCGACGTCCTGCACCGCCATACCCGATGCCCCGGGGGGTGGCGGAGCCGATCGCGCCGTGACCGCGATCGCCTCGCGGATCCGGGGGACGTCGAACGGTGTCGCCGCCGCCCAGTCGACGCGACGCGTGGGAAACGCCTCGATCAGGTCGGCGAGTTCGGGGTCCACATCCATACGCTCTCCTCGACCGGCCGCGTTGCCGGGCATCGGGGGACGGTGCGCGACGGCGCGCGCGTCAGCCGCCGTGACGGCCGATCTGTGCGATCTGTTCAGCGCAGGTCGAATCCCGCGTAGTTCCCGGCGGCGGCCTCACGCATGCTCGCGACATGGCGCCGGATCCCACCGATGTAGGGGATGAACGTCCTGGAGCCGTCGTGGGACACGTGCACCATGTAGTTGTCGATACCGAGCCGCAGCAGGCCCTGCGCCATCCGAGCGACGTGAGCCGTCCACTCCGCCTCGCCGGCCTCGCTCGCCTCGATACTGGCGTACTTCTTCTCGTCGAGGTGGGCGATGCAGTCGGCGATCCAGTCGATCGAGTACTCGTTCTGCAGGAAGAGGTTGCCGAGCACCGAAGGGCTGCCCGGTCCTGTGGGCAGGAACAGGTTGGGGAAGTCCGAGGTCATCATGCCGAGCTGGGTGCGCGGGCCGGAGCGCCACCGGTCCGTGGGGGTGATCCCCTGCTCGTTGCGGATGTTGGCCCCGTCGATGGCCCCGGTGAACGCGTCGAACCCCAGGGCGAAGACGATGAGGTCGACCTCGTGGTGGTGGTCGCGGGTGCGGATGCCGGTCTCGGTGATCTCGACGATCGGATCGTCCCGCAGGTCGACCAGCGACACGTTGTCCTGGTTGAAGGCGTCGTAGTAGCCGATCTCCAGGCACAGCCGCCGGGTTCCGATGGGATACGTGGGACACAGGGCCTCGGCCACTGCGGGGTCGCGCACCATCCCACGGATACGGTCCCGCACGAAGTCCGCGACGATGTCGTTGACCTGCGGATCCCGCCCCTGGTCGAGGAAGATCGAGTTCATGCCCTGACCGCCGGTCTCCCACTGGCGTACGAGCATCGCGTCGCGTTCGGCCGTGGGGTAGTGGCTCATCGGGTGCTGCGGTTCGGGGATCCGGACCCCACCCGCGGTGTCGGTGAGCAGCTGCTCGCGCTCGACCGGGAGCCGGTCGCCGAGTTCCTTCTGGACCGTGCCGTCGAGCGGACGGTTCTGCGCCGGCACCGCGTAGTTGCCGGTGCGCTGGAACACATAGAGGTGCTCGGCCTCCGAGGCGAGCGTCGAGATCGTCTGGACCCCGGAGGAGCCCGTGCCGATGACGGCGATGCGCTTGCCCGCCGTCTCCACCTCGTCCTGCGGCCAGTGGCTGGTCATCACCCACCGTCCGCGGAACTTGTCCAGGCCCGGGAAGTCGGGCTTCCGGGCCGCCGAGAGCTGTCCGGTGGTGAGCACGAGGAAGCGGCACGACATCCGGCGGCCGTCGGCCGTGGTCAGGTCGTAGCGGCGTCGTGCCGGGTCCCAGGTCGCGCTGTTGAGCCAGGTCTCGAAGTGGAAGTGGCGCCGTACGTCGAGCCGGTCGGCCACGGAGTTGACGTAGCCGAGCAACTCGGGCTGGGAGGCGTAGCGTTCACGCCACTGCCAGGAGCGCCAGACGTCCTCGGAGAACGAGTAGCAGTAGTCCAGGCTGTCCAGGTCGACCCGGGCACCCGGGTAGCGGTTGTGGTACCAGACCCCGCCGACGTCGCTCGCGCCTTCGAGCCCGACAACCGACCATCCCTGAGTTGTGAACCGGTGCATGGCGTACACGCCGCCGAGGCCGGCGCCGATGACGGCGATGTCGTAGTCACCCATGCGGTCCCCGTCTTCTGTGTGCTGCCCGCTCAACGCTGCCTCGATCCTTCGGTTCCCACGGAGTTGTTGGCGTCCAGGTCCGCACTCCAGAGAGCCGAGGCGCCGTCGAGGTACTTCGCACGCAACAAGGGCGTGACCCCCAGGGGGACCAGGTTCTCGCCCAGCTCGCCCTCGAATGCCTCCGCGATGGCGTCGGCCGACCAGCCCGACTCGCGGCGCAGGATCGGCTCGCGAACGGCGGGATGCGCGATCAGCGAGAGCGCTGTTCCCTCGATGCGTACGATCTGGCCGGTGACCCGGTGCGAGCTCTCCGACAGCAGGTACACCGCCACAGGGGCGTTGGCGGCGGTGTCGGGCTTGTTGCCGGTGCCGAGCCCGCTCATACCCGCAAGCTGGTGGGTGTCGGCGAAGGCCGCCGAAGTGGTCGTCTGATGGGTGAGCGCCAGTGGGGAGATCGCGTTGACACGTACTCCGTGCGGGGCCATCTCCATCGCCCAGCAGTAGGTCATGGAGGCGACCGCCCCCTTGGTCGCGCCGTAGCCGACCATGTAGGGGATGCCCAGGTGCGCGCCCGAGGTGACGTTGACGATGGAGCCCGAGCCCGCCCGCATCATGTGCCGCATGGCGGGCAGCGTGCAGGCTGCCAGTCCGTTGACGTTGACACTCCACATCCGCGCCAGCTGGACCGCGGTGAGTTCACCGGGCATCGACATCTCGAAGATCCCGGCGTTGTTCACCAGACCATCCAGGGAACCGAACTCGCTCACGCACCGGTCCACGAGCTGCTCGGCCTGTGCCCAGTCGGTGATGTCCGCGGGTGCGCCCACCGCCGCACCGCCCTGCTCGCGGATCCGCGCGGCCACCTCCTCGGCGGCCGGGCCGTCGACGTCGTTGACGACGACCTGCCCTCCTGCCGCGGCGATCGCCTCGGCATACGCCGCGCCGATGCCCCGGCCGGCCCCTGTGACGATCACGGACTTCCCGTTCAAAACGCGCATCAACTGCTCCTCGGCCCTATGTCACGCCTGCTGCATCCGAGGCCGCTTCGAGCTCGCGCCCATCGGGGGGTGTCCGGCCCCGGAGCCGGCACCCACGGCACGCGGCTGCGTGCTGTATCCGGCGAGGCCGTCCCCGTCCGCTGTTTCGGGACGGTGGTCGTCTCCGGTGGATCCTGGCGGTCGTTCACGCGGGTCGGGCGTCCGGGCGAACGACCCACCTGTCCGGACAGCTCTGCGGACGCCTCGAACCGGGCTGTGCTGAGAGGTGTCCGCCAACCGCTGTGGACACCGAGGCGGCGGACCGGAGGCACGAGGCGCGCCCCCGGACGTCGCAAGCCGTGGGTGTCTCGGCCGTGACCTGGGCGGGGAAGTCGCGCAAGGCCTGCTGCGCCCTGTCCGCCCGCCGGCCGTACCGGTGGCACGGCCCGAGCCAGGTGGGCCGGGCCACTTGGGCCCATGGCGGTGCGCCGCCCCAGGCGCCCGGTGCCCAGGACCCACCTGGCTGCCGATGAATCAGGTTGCCGTTCGAACCAGCACGGCACGTGTGCGGTCGGCGTCGGTCGCCGCGAGGACACGGTCGCCCGTAGTGAAGTGCGCCCTGGCCGACCGGGACTGCACGGCGCCCAGTCCCCGGATGTAGGTGCTGTCGTCGATGGCCAGCGTCACGTCGGCGCCGTCCTCGTCGTGGATCGTGACACTGGAGTCGTCGATGTTCTCGACCGCACCGACGACCGGCTTCGGCGCCGCCGTGTTGAGCACCCGGATGTCGATCGACAGCCGGATGTGGTCCGAGGTGTTCGCGAGCCCCGAGTGCGGCGTGAACTTGTTGAAGATGAGGATGTCGCCCGGCAGGTAGTCGATGCGCCGCCAGGACTCCTCCGCCACCTTCTCCGCCGGGATCGCCTGGCTCTTCCCGTCGTGCAGGACACCGCCGTGGTGTGCCTCGGCGACGGCCAGGCCCCCGAGATCGGCGGGTATCGGCATGAGGGGGATCCAGCAGATCCTCAGGTCGAGTCCGGGGTTGTAGAAGCCGTCCTGGTGCCGGGCGATGAACAGGTCGTCAAGTGTGGTGTCACTCGGCAGGGCGGCCCGGTAGGAGACGATGGGCAGCCACGACGGCGACTCCCCGAGCACCGCGCGGAGCGTGCGCTCCGTGGCGGGGTCGTTCGCCAGGGCCTTCCATGCCTCACCGAGGTCCTCGTACTCGATGGCACGGCTGCTCTTGACCGGCTCGCCCGTCCACACGGACTCGCCGTCGACGGACGTGACCAGCGCCTGTTCGTGCAGCCGGTTCATGTACGCGAGACGGAGCTTCTCCACCGCGTCGGTGTCGAGGACGCCGCGCAGGAACAGGTACCCGTCCGCGTTCCAGCGGCGGTTCAGCTCTTCGTGGTCGTTGAGAACGTCGGCGGAGTCTCGCAGCGTTGCGATCTCCGCAATGGTGCTGCCCAAGGCGCGAATCCCTTCGTGTGGTCTACGAGATGCGAAGCGGTCGGGATCGAGGCCTGCGCTCGGCCGGCGAGCGGGCCTTGGCGGAGTGCGTGGCGGCACTGCCAACCTGAAAGCCACTGTACATAATATATTTATCGGGACGGGTGCGGTCAAGACTTCGATGGACGCCCACTGTGAGCCCCTCTCCGGACCCCGCTGCGGGAATCCACGGTCCTGCTCCAAATCCATGCCTCCGGGGCGGACGCACCTCCCAGTATTACATGTAATATATATTATAGATTTATCTCAGTGTCGAGCGAGAGGAAAGCCATGGAACTCACTGACAAGGTCGCCGTCGTCGTGGGAGGAGCCGGGTACATCGGCTCCGCGTGCTCACGCCGTCTGGCGGAGGCGGGCGCCACCGTCGTCGTCGCGGACCTGGCCGCAGCCAAGATCGACGAGACGGTCGCCGGCATCGAGGCAGCGGGTGGAAAGGCCATCGGGCAGGTCGTTGACGTCAGTGAGGAGGCGTCGGTCATCGACCTTGTCAAGACGACGCTCGGCGAGTACGGCCGGATAGACAGCCTCGCCAACGTCGCCGCCGCGTTGGACCTCGCGCCCATGGACGGTGACATCACCACCATGGAGGCGGAGTTCTGGGACCGGGTCATGGCGGTGAACCTTCGCGGTCCCATGCTGACCGCGAAGCACTTTCTTCCGACCATGATCACGCAGGGGTCGGGGACGATCGTGAACTTCACCTCGACCGCGGCGTTCGCCGGCGACCTGGGACTGATCGCCTACTCCTCCTCGAAGGCCGCGCAGATCGGCCTCACCCGGTCCATCGCCACCACCTACGGGCAGCAGGGCGTGCGGTGCAACGTCATCGCGCCCAGCGGAGTCTGGTCCCCCGAGTTGCTCTCGATCTGGCCGGACGAGATGAAGGAGAGGTTCCGGGACTGCATGCTGACCCCGCGACTCGGCCAGGCGGACGATGTCGCCCATCTGGTGGTCTACCTGTCCTCCGACAAGGCGTCCTACATCACCGGACAGACCTTCTTCGTCGACGGCGGAAGCCTTGTCCACCAGCCCTGGGTCCGCCGCGGAAGCTCGGCGGGCACCGACTTCTTCCACCAGGAGGACTGACACGGCGTGAGGTGACCGGCCTGCACCCGTCCCCGTCCTGCACGGGTTCGGGCCGGTCACGTCTGTCCGGACGTGCGCCCTTGGCGAGGTCGCCGGTGCGGTCGACCGCGACGTGACCGCCGGCCTCGTACCAAGCCGGGCGAAGGGCTTCGGCGAGCGTGAGGCGCTGACCGGAGACCGCGCAGGCGACCGGTGCGACCTCGCACCGCATGCTGTCCCCGTGGCCGGCCCGCGCCCGGTCCGGCCACCGGGAAACGCGACCGGGCCCCGCCTCGCCGTCCAGCGTTTTCCGGCCTCAACGGCCGGTCCGGCACTGGCGGTCCGAAGCGGGACCCGGTCTCTTGCGCCCGGCCATCACAGTCCCGGCCTGGCACAGGACCCCTCGGCGCCGCCCGCTACACGTCCCAGACGAGCGGGAGCGACTGCGGCTGGATCATTCCGCCGATGTCACTGACGATCTCGGCGTCCGAGGCGATGCGGAAGGGCGGGAGCATGTCGAACAGGGTGTTGATCGCGACGCGCAGTTCACGGCGGGCCAGGTGCATCCCCATGCAGAGGTGCCGCCCGTAACCGAAACTGACGTGCCGCGGTTTCCGGTCGAACTGGATGTCGTGCGGATTCGAGAACTCGGCGGGGTCACGACCAGCCACCGAGAACAACAGCAGGACCCGGTCGCCGGCCTTCACCGTCACGCCGCCGACGGTGGTGTCACCGACGCACTGACGCATCACGCTGGTGGCGCCGTAGGCCCGCATCAGCTCCTCGATGGCGTCGTCTATCTTGTCCCGGTTCGCACGCAGGTAGGCCTGGTCGTCCTGGTTCTCGGCGAGGTGGCGAACGAGGTGGCCGAGGTGGGCCGCGACGGTGTCCAGCCCACCGATGTACAGCGTGAAACAGATGCCGAGCAGCTCGTTGTCGTCGAGCTTGCGACCGTCGATGTCGGAGCGCAGGATGCGGCCGATGAAGTCGTCACCGGGTGCGTCCCGGCGCGCGTCGATCTCCGACCTCAGGTAGTCCACCACGGCCTGGGTATTGGTTTGTACCTGCTCCAGGGTGGGGGCGTAGATCATCCCGTGCTCCCAGGCGAGGAACTGTTCCGTCCGGTCGATGGGCAGGCCCATCAACTCGAGGAAGATCCGGACCGGGTACTCGAGGGCGAACTCCTTCATGAACTCGACATGTCCGCGGGCCCTGAAGGTGGCCACCGACTCACGCGCGTACTCGACGACCTTGGCCTCAAGGGCTTCGATCGCGGCCGGCGAGAGAAGGGGGTTGAGGATCTTCCGGTAGTCCAGGTGGCTCGGCGGGTCGATCTCCGCGGGGATCATGCGCCACTCGCCGCCGGTCAGCATCGAGAACGGGAACTGGTCCCGGCTGCTGAAGTGTTCGGCGTCCATGGCGATCTTGCGGCAGTGGTCGGCCCGCCAGAACACCCACGCGCCACCGCCCAGCGGCACCGTGGGCGCGTAGTAGACCTCGGGGCCCTTCTGGATCTGCGCCAGCACGTCGTGCGGCAGCTCGGTGGTCGTCGAACCGCGGGACACGGGGTGCTCCCGGACCAGTTCAGGTGGGATGTGGTCGGGAACGGTCTGCGTGAACGGGTCGGCCTGGGTCATCGTCATCTCCTCTGGAGGTTGTTCAACCGTCGCCGACGGTGGACGCGTCGCCGCGTCCACCGTCGGCGACCGGGTGCGCACATCGGCGCTCAGGACTCTCCGCACACGTAGTCGGTCCACTCCTGGATCCGGCCGTCCTTCAGGTAGAAGACGCCGACGAGGGGGAACGGCTGATCGGGCTTGTCCTCCGACTGCACGATGTCGGTCCGGATGTTGACGACGATGGGGCCCTCGGCGAAGGTGTCATGGATCTTGACATCGACCCGGTCCGTCGACTTCAGGTGCTGCAAGATCTGCTCCCTGCAGCCCTCCGGTCCGACCGTCGGCGGCAGGACGTGCGCGGTGCGGACCACGCCGTCAGGTGCGATGGAGGAGTACAGGACCTCCTCCGGGTTCCAGAACGACATCACGAAGCTGTTCACCAGCTCGACGTTGGCCTTCTCCTCGGCCGTGAGCTCCGTCTTCCGGCTATAGGTGAATGCCTGTCCCAAAGCGTTGTCTACCGCCACGGTTTCCCCTTCATCGCGGAACCTACGAATTCATGGAGTCCGAGCCTGGCCCGACGGGCGTAGGCCGGCCTTTTGCGCGAGGTCCTGCCACGCGGGCAGGCCTCGCTCCGCATCAGCAGTCCGCCTCGTGTCGACGGCCTGCTGCCTCTCCTCCACGTCACGATCGGACTCACATCACGGTGGAAGTCCAGCCGCCGTCGATCGTCAGGACGTCACCGGTGTGGTACGCGGCGGCATCGCTGGCGAGGTAGACGACCGCCCCGGCGATCTCGCCGGGCTGTCCGTAGCGAGGGACGGGCGCCCGCTGGGCCAGCAACTCGGCGAACGGGGCTCCGCCGGTCTCCGTCGCGATGAACCCCGGGTTGATCACGTTCACGCGCACGCCGTGCCGTCCGAACTCGACGGCCGCGCTCTTGGCGAGACCGACGAGGGCGGCCTTGGCGGCTCCGTAGTGGCCGAGCCCCGGCGCCCCGTGCTTTGCTGCCAGACTGCCGGTCAGGATGATCGACCCGCCCGGATCACCGGCCTCGGCCCGGGCCACCATGTGCCGGGCCGCCGCGGCCACGGTGTGCCATGTTCCGTCCAGGACCGTCCCGAACTGCTGCGCGCGGGCCTCGTCGCCGGTGTCGAGGAAACCGGCGCTCGGCACGAGATCGCCGGCGTTGGCGAAGGCGATGTCGAGCCGGCCGAGTGTCTTGATCACGTCTCCGGCACCGGCACGGACGGCCTCCGGGTCGGAGATGTCGACGGACGCCGCGTACACCGTGGCGCCGATCGCGCGCAATTCCTCGGCGACCGCCTCGTTGCGCTCCTTGCGCCGGCCCCAGATCGCGACCGAGGCCCCGGCACGCGCCAATGCGGTCGCGGCGGCGCGCCCGATCCCGCTGTTGCCACCGGTCACCAGGGCGACCTTCCCGGTCAGGTCCAGCGGGTGTCCAAGCTCGGTTGACATAGTGCTCCGTCCTTCTCGTCATGGAGACTGGTACGGCCTGCGGTCACGACGCGACGTGAGCCGGCGGCAGGCATTGCGGATGCGGGGTGGGTGGCTCGAATCGGATGCCGCGGCGTATGTGCTGGTGCGTCAGTCCCTGTCGAGTGCAGCCGGAATCTCTTGAATGAGCTTGGTCGCCCGACGGCGGTTGTGAGCGCGGCGGACGAAGGCCGTGGACCTCGGGGAGGCCGGCCGGACCGCCGGTGACGACCGAGTGGAGTGTCAGCCCTGCGGCAGCGGACGCTGGCCCTGCAGCTCGATCAGCTGGCCGAACGGGTACAGGCCGCCACCGATCACGTCCGTGTGCACGAAGGCCTGGTTCACCTCGCGGCCGGTCCGGTCCAGCGCGAGCGGACCGGTCGGCAGCACCGTGACCCGTCCCTTCAGCTCCTCCGGCAGCTCGTTCGTGAGCCGGTCGGTCACCTCGGCCAGCTCCTCGAAGGTCTCGTACCGCAGGCCGAAGTGCGTCACGTCACCCGGCCGCCTCCGGATCTGGTCGTAGGCGCGGAGCGCTTCGCCCAGCTCGTCCTCCCCGGCGGCGAGCGCGCTGAGATGCCGGTCGAGCTGGGCGTCAGGCTCCACCAGTTCGCTGAGGTAGAGGACGTTGTTGAGCACGTCGCTGCGGTCGGCCTTGCCCGAGAAGATGCCTGTGATGGTCCAGGGGGCGTTGAAGTCCTCGGTGAGGTCTTGTGCGACGCACCCGAGGGTCTCGAAGAAGGCGATCGCGAGGTCCTGCTCACCCGGTCGGTACATCAACTCGACGTGGCTGATGAAGAAGTCGTCGTACTTGGTCGAGTTCGTCATGGGGGCTGGTCCTTTCGGCTGGCCGGACTGGAACGGGTGCGGGGGACAGCCGGCTGGTCGAGCGGAGGCGGATCGCCTCCCTCGCTTCGCTGAGGCGTAGGAGCTGTCGGGTTCTGCGGCGCCCCACTCAATGTAATATATTATGTTCTAGCAGTGCGTCAATCGTCGCGGCGGCAGAGGAGGAGGCACAAAGGCCGAGGGGCGGAGCGGCTCGCTCCGGCCGGGCGCCGATGTCGCGGAAACCTCCCCACGCACCGAAGCCGTACATGGCTGGTCGAACAGGAAGAGAAGGAATGGGCATCCCCTCCGACGACTACCAGGACCTGGTGTCGCTCAAGGCGCGGTACTTCCTCTACCTCGATACGAAGCAGTGGCCTCAGCTGGCCGACTTGTTCGCGCCCGATGCGACGATCGGGGCGTTCGGGGACTCCAGCCCGACCGCGTTCGTGGAGTTGCTGGCCGAACGCCTGGCCGGGATCACCTGCGTGCACCAGGGATTCACGCCCCGCTTCGAGCAGGTGAGTGACGTCGAGGTGCACGGCGTCTGGGCGATGCAGGAGGTCCTGTACTGGGATCCCGCCACCCACAGCCACTCGCCGTCCGACCTGCCCGGCCAGTTCGGCGTGCGGGGATACGGGCACTATCACGACACCTACCGCAGAACGGCTGACGGCTGGCGGATCAAGAGCCAGAGCCTGAA
Organism: Streptomyces sp. NPDC107454; assembly: GCF_055582885.1. Classification (NCBI taxonomy): domain Bacteria; kingdom Bacillati; phylum Actinomycetota; class Actinomycetes; order Kitasatosporales; family Streptomycetaceae; genus Streptomyces; species Streptomyces sp. NPDC107454. The sequence goes on from NZ_JBVJPA010000014.1 coordinate 46,653, forward strand.
GCGGCTCGTCGACGAGCCGCTCATCGCCGGCGGCGCGTTCGGCCCCGCGTCGTTACGGATCGCGGGCGCCGCACCCGAGCCGGGCCAGGCGAAGGTCTGATGCACCCTCAGGCGAGGGCCGTCCGCGATCCATGGAGGAGGAGAGCAGTGTTCATGAGGCCTGTCCGTCGCATGTCCACACCCGCGCAGAACTGCCTCGGGGGTCGCTGGTGACTCTGCTGATCACCGGCGGCACCGGCTTTCTCGGCTCCTATCTCACCCGCTACGCGCTCCTCGAACAGGGGGAGGAGCGGGTGGTGACCCTGGACAAATTCGTGGACAGAGGGCGCATAGACGACGTGCTCGACCGCGTCACCGTCCTCGAAGGCGACGTGACCGACTTCAACTCGGTACGGGGCGTGATCGAGGACCACGGGATCGATCGCATCGCACACTTCGCCTTTCTCCTGGGCGCGCCGACCCAGGACAGCGTGCTCCCGTACGTTCAGGTGCAGACGCTCGGAACGGCGCACGTGTTCGAGGCGGCGCGACAGACCGGCGTGGACCGTGTCCTCTTCGCGAGCTCCGTCGCGGTCTTCGGTCCGCAGGCGGAGACCTCACTGGACGAGGACCTTCCCATCAAACCCACTGATCCCTACGCGTCGTCGAAGGCATGGGGCGAGGAACTGGGCCGGTACTACACACAGGCCCTGGGGCTCGACGTGGTGAGTCTGCGCTTCAGCTCGGTCTACGGGTTCGGCCGCGCGGTGCGCGGCTCGTACAGCTCGGGGCTGCTGGCCGCGCCGCGTGCCGTCCACTACATGGCACGCGTCGAGGACGCGGTACGCGGCAAGCCGATCGTGATGCCGGGCGGCGACACTGTCACCGACTTCACCTACGCCGCCGACGCGGCACAAGCCTCATGGCTCGCGCTGACGGCGCCCTCCTTGTCCCACCGTCTCTACAACGTGAGCTCCGAGCGGCGACGCGTCCACGAGTTCTCCCAAGCGGTGAAGGAAGTGCTTCCGGACGCCGACGTCACGATTTCCGAGGCCGACCACCCAGGACACCCCCACCCACCGATGGACAACAGCCGGATCAGTGAGCTCGGCTTCGTGCCTCAGTACACGATGGCAGCCGGTCTCGAAGACTACGTCCGGCGTGTGACCGCCTACGACGCCTACTGGGCCACGCGCGCGACAGCGTTCTGATCCACGTCGGCGCGGGGGCGGCCGTCCGGGACACACCTCCCCGGCCCGGACGGCCGCCTGCGCGCCGACCTCGCACATGAAAGCGAAGTCACGGTGCGGGGAGTCGGCCCTGCGAGGCCTCAGCGGGCGAGCTCGCCGATGACCATGTGCTTGACCTCCTGGAAGGCGCGTATTCCCTCGGCCCCGCGCTCACGCCCGAGCCCGCTCTGCTTGTAGCCGCCGTTGGGCGCGTAGGCGCTGAGCAGGCCGGTGTTGACGTTGACGGTCCCGCTGCGGATCCGGCGAGCCAGGCCCGTCGCCGCCGCCGTGTCGGCCGAGTGGACCTGTGCGGAGAGGCCGTAGGGACTGTCGTTGGCGATCCGTACCGCATCGTCGAGGTCGCGGTAGCCGATCACCGTGAGCACCGGTCCGAAGATCTCCTCCTGGGCGGCGGGGTTGCCGTTGTCCGGCACGTCGAGGACGGTCGGCTCCACGTAGTATCCGCGCTCCAGTCCGGCGGGCCGTCCACCGCCCGTCACCACCCTGCCGCCGTGCCGCAGGGCGAGCGCGACGAACTCCTCGCAGCGGGCCCGCTGCCCGTCGCTGATCACGGGCCCGAGCATCGTGCCGGGCGCGGTGGGTGGGCCGACGGTGAGCCCGGCGTAGACCGCCGACACGGTGGCCAGCACCTCCTCCTTCCGCTCCTCGGGCACCAGCATGCGGGTCGCCGCGGAGCACGCCTGACCGGAAGTCATCGCGACGACGGCCGCGGCCCCCGGGCCGACTCGGTGCAGTGCGTCCGGCAGGTAGATCTGCGCGGACTTCCCGCCGAGTTCCAGCGCGACCCGCTTCACCGTCGGGGCGGCCTGGGCGAGGATCCGGCGGCCGACCGCGGTCGAGCCGGTGAACGACACCAGGTCGACGCCCGGGTGGCTGGTGAGCAGTTCGGCGCCGGCCGGCCCGTCCTCGAGCACCACGCTGAGGACACCCGGTGGCAGTTCGGCGTCCTCGGCCGCGACGCCGAGGCTCAGCGAGGACAGCGGAGTGAGCGGGCTCGGCCGCAGGACCACCGAGTTGCCGGCGAGCAGCGCAGGGACGACCTTCTGCAGTGCCATCAGCAGCGCCGCGTTGTACGGAGTGATCGCGGTGACGACGCCGACCGGTTCGTGGCGGCGCACGCTCAGCGCCACGCGTCCGCGCACCAGCTCGCTGACCGGTACTCCGGTCGTCTCCTCCTCGGGGAGCGACAGGTACAGGTCGACCGTGTCGCGCGCCAGAGCGAGACCCGCGTCGACCTGGGTGGTCTCGGCGAACGGGACCGGCTGACCCGCCTCGGTGACAAGAGTGGCGACGAGTTCGTCGCGCATTGATTCGAGCCGGTCCAGGAACGCGCGTACGACCTGGGCGCGCTCCCGTGCCGGACGGTTTGTCCAGACACCGTCGTCGAAACTGCGCCGTGCTTCCGTGACGGCCCTTCGCACCTCGTGGAGGGGAGTGGCCGAGAGGACGCACACCTCGGTCTCGGACGCGGGATCGATGACCGGGAAGCGTTCCTCCCCCTCGACCCACCGGCCCGCGATGTAGGAGCACCTTGACGCGATGACATCGGACATGCGCCGCGTGACCTCCGCTCGTCATGAACGATCAGTGAGTATATATTATATTGATCCGTGTCGACGCTGGGTCGACCAGGGTTGCTTGACTTGGCAGGCCGGACAAATATAGTATATATGAACGACGGTGCGGGACGACAGTCGCCTCCGCGGCCGGGAATCGGGGAGCGGATCGTCTTGCTGTGGCGCTCCACCGTTCCGTTTCGAGTGATCGATTTCTCCATACGTATCTCTAGCGGTCGAACTGATGCGGGACCGGTGACGGTCCTGCCTCAACGGTCGACGGGGGAGAGCGGACTATGTCGAGCTACATGACGGTCTGTGCCAGCCATGCGCCGGGGTTGGACCGGGACGCAGCGGGCGTTCTCGGCCAAGACTTCCGGGCGGCGATGGCGCGAATGCGTCGCTCGGTCGCGGAGTTCGACCCGGAGCTCGTGGTCGTCTTCGGAGGGGACCACAGACGGGCGTTCGCCCACGTCGTGCCGACGTTCGGTGTCGTCCTGCACGGAACGCTGCGGGCGGAAGGCGGCGCGGCCGGCAGGCCGCTGCCCGTCCCCGAGCCGCTGGTGCGACGCCTCGCCGAGAGCATCATCGACCGTGGCTTCGACCTCGCGGTGGCGAGGGGCGTGGCACTGGACCATGCTTTCGGGCAGCCGCTGCGCCTGCTGCTTCCTGAGACGGCCGCGGTCCCGGTGGTCCCGATCGCGGTGAACTGCGCGAGCCCGCCTCTGCCGACCCCGGGGCGGGTCCACGAGTTCGGCCGTGTCGTCGGTGAGGTGCTCGATCCACTGGACCAGCGGATCCTGCTCATCGGCACCGGGGGCCTGTCGCACGCGCCGCCGAGCCTGCTCGACGAGCGTCACGACAAAACCGAGGAGGAGCGTCGGGCCCAGCTCGAAGCCGGCTTCGAGCTGGCGAGCCGCCTGGTCAAGCCGGACTGGGACATGACCTTCCTGAGGGCCATGGAGAAGTGGGAATTGGACACCCTGCTGGCGATGGCCGAGCGCGCGACGCAGGAGGCCGGGGTCGGGGCCAACGAGGTCCGGACCTGGATCGCGGCCGGTGCGGCAAGCGGCACCGACCCGTTCTCCACCGTCGGCTACGAGCCGGTGCCCGAGTGGATCACCGGTATGGGCATCACGGTGCGGGGTGGTCGGTGAAGGGGTGTCGAACCAATCGCCCACGGCGCTGGTATTTAATATGTTATATGTAATTCTGGAGGAATGCATGGTCGAGCGCCACTTGGGCGACGTGTCGGTCAGACTCGCCCACGGGGTCGCCGAGCTCACGCTCGCGCCGTCGGGGCCAGGCACCGTTGACCGGGTGACGGCGACCGAGCTGACGGCCTTCCTGCGAGGGGCCCAGGCCGAAGGTGTTCGGGCCATCCTGATCACAGGTAGCGGACGCCATTTCTGCGTGGGTGCCAACATGGCGCAGGAGTCGACACGCCAGACCGACTCGACGCTCGACTACCGGACGGTGTATGAGCCGTTCGCCGAGCTCTTCGAGGCCCTCTGGGCGATCGAGACCCCCGTCGTGACGGCGGTCAACGGCTCCGTCGGGGGCGTGGGGTGGCTGCTGGCCCTGCTGGGCGACATCGTGGTGGCCGACTCCGAAGCACGCTGGACGCATGTCTTCACCCGGGCCGGCATGGTGCCCCACGCGGGTGACCCGTACTTCCTGACCCGGCTCGTGCCCTACCGCCGACTGGCGGAGATCGCCCTGCTCTCGGACTCGATCACCTCCGCGACCCTGGAGAGCTGGAACGTCATCTCGCGGTCGGTACCGACGGAGGAACTGATGCCCACCGCGCGCGACTTCGCCGAGCGCCTCGCCGCCGGCCCGACCCGCTCCCTCGGCCTGGCCAAGCAGCTCTACCGCCGGGCCATGGACTCCTCGCTGGCGCACTCCGCCGCCGAGGAGCGCGCCAGCGTGGCCCTGAACTCGACCACTGAGGACCGTGCCGAGGGGCTGGCCAGCCTCCTCGAACGCCGCGCGCCGAAGTTTGTGGGCCGATGAACCGCCGCGTAGCGATCGCGGGAGTCGGGCTCTCCGAGAGCGGATCGGTGCCCCAGTTCTCGGCGTTCCAGCTCCTGGCCCGCGCGTCGCGCAGGGCTCTCGTGGAGACCGGCCTCAAGCCCGGGGACATCGACGGCTTCGGTTCCACTGGGCTCGGAGTGCTCCCGCCGATCGAGGTGGCCGAGCACCTGGGCCTGCGCCCCACCTGGCTGGAAGGGACGTCGGTGGGCGGCAGCACCTGGGAGGTCATGGCCGCGCACGCCGTGGACGCGATCGCGCAGGGGCATGCCGAGACGGTCCTGCTCGCCTACGGTTCGACGGCGCGGTCCGACGTCAAGCTGGGCCGTCGTTCGGCCAACATGTCGTTCGGCTCGGCGGGCCCCGCGCAGTTCGATACGCCGGCGGGCGCCAGCCTGGTGTCGAAGTACGCCATGGCCGCCCAGCGCCACATGCACGAGTACGGGACGACGATCGACCAGCTCGCGACCGTGGCCGTCGAGGCCCGCCGGTTCGCCGAGCTCAACCCGGCCGCCGAGCGACGTACCCCGATGTCGCTCGACGACGTCCACGGCGCGCGCATGATCGCCACCCCGTTCACCTCGCCGCACTGCTGCCTGCGCTCCGACGGCGCGGCCGCGGTGATCCTCACCAGCGACGAACGCGCGAGGGACCTGCCGCAGACACTCGTACGGGTGCTCGGCAGCGCCGAACACGCCTCGCACTCGACGATGAGCCAGTGGGAGGACTTCACGGTCTCCCCGGCGGCCGTCACCGGGCCCCTGGCCTTCAAACGGGCCGGTGTCACCCCCTCGGACATCGACGTGTGCCAGATCTACGACGCCTTCACCTACGGAGTCGTGGTCACCCTCGAAGACCTCGGGTTCTGCGCGAAGGGAGAGGGCGGCGCATTCGTCACCGAGACCGGGATCGGCCCTGGCGGCGGGCTCCCGGTGAACACCGACGGCGGAGGTCTGTCGGCCTGCCATCCGGGGATGCGGGGCCTGTTCCTGCTCGTCGAGGCCGCCCGGCAGCTCCGCGGTGAGGCGGAGGCCCGGCAGGTGCCGGACGCCGCCCTGGCCTGTGTGAGTGGGACCGGAGGCTGGTTCTCCTCCTCCGCCACCATGATCCTCGCGCGGGACTGACCGCCCCAGTTCGTGATTCCAGCCACGTGAAAGGACGTCAATGTCACACCTGTTGGAGGGAAAGGTCGCCCTCGTCACCGGCGCGGGTCACGGAATCGGGCGGGGACATGCCCTCGAACTCGCGCGCCACGGCGCCAAGGTCGTCGTCAACGACCTGGGCGGTTCCGTCTCCGGTGAGGGGTCGGGCAAGGACGCCGACGACGTCGTAGCACTCATCAAGGAGGCGGGCGGCGATGCGATGGCCGACTACGGCGACGTCAGCTCGGACGCCGACGTGGAGCTGATGATCGGCCGCGCCGTCGACGCCTACGGCAAACTCGACGTGGTCGTCAACAACGCGGGCATCGTGCGCGACAAGGTCGTGTGGAAGATGACCCCCGAGGACTTCGACAAGGTCATCGCCGTCCACCTGCGGGGCACCTGGCTGACCTCGCATTACACGGCCCGGCACTGGCGTGAGCGAGCCAAGGCCGGGGAGCGGCTGAACGCGCGGATCATCAACACGACCTCGGGCGCGGGACTGGTGGGCAACTTCGGCCAGTCCAACTACGCCGCGGCCAAGGCCGCCGTCGCCGGCCTCACGCTCACCCTGAGCCTCGAACTGGGCCGGATGGGCGTCACCGTGAACTGCATCGGCCCCGCCGCCAACACCCGGATCACCGCGTCGGTCGGCGAGTGGGACGTGCGGATCCGCGAGGCCGACGAGATCGCAGGCGACGAGTTCGACCCGATGGACCCGGCCGTCAGCTCACCGCTCGTGGCCTGGCTCGCCAGCGACGAGGCGGGCTACGTCAACGGACAGGTGCTGCGCGCGATCGGGGACAAGATCCACCTGATGCAGCCGTGGACCGAGGCCGCGTCGGTCTCCAACGGCGGCAAGCGCTGGGACGCCAAGGAGCTGGGCGGTTTGTTGGGCACCCGGCTGTTCCGGGTCCAGGCGCCGGGGCTGAGTATCGGATGAGCACCGTGACCGACTCGACCGCGCGCCCGGCCGGCCCCAGGTTCGACCTCCCGCAGACCGACGACCACACCGAGAAGTGGTGGCAGGCCCTCAACGAGGACCGGCTGCTCCTCGAACAGTGCGTCCCGTGCGGGCACCTCTACTTCTATCCCCGGGGCATGTGCCCCGCCTGCTGGAGCGAGGAGGTGGAGTGGGTGCAGGCCAGCGGCCGCGGCCGGGTCTACGCCTACTCCGTCGTCCACATGAACGACCTCCCGCCGTTCCGTGACCGGCTGCCGTACGTGGTGGCGATGGTCGACCTGGAAGAGGGGCCGCGGATCACGGCCAACCTCGACGGCGTCGACCCGACGGCCGTGGCGATCGGACTCCCGGTCAGCCTGCGCCCGCGCCGGCTGGACGAGCGGTACAGCGCCCCCGAGTTCGTCCCGGCGGTGACCGAATGAGCGGCGACGCGACCAGGGACGACGGGCGACCGGTGCGCTTCAAGGTCGAGGAGGGGGCGGTCCGTCAGTTCCGCCGTGCCGTCCAGTGGTCCGCAGGGGAGGACACTGACGCGGCACCCTGGACCTTCCCCATGACCGTGGACCAGTGGTTCGCTCCTGAGGACAAGGTCGTCACCGGGTTCGGCCGGGCGCGGCTGCTGCACGGCGGTCAGGAGTTCTTCTACCCGGACGGCCCGCTTGAGCCGGGTATGGAGCTCGTCGCGCAGGAACGCGTGGTCGACCGTTTCGAGAAGCGCGGCAGCCGGGGCGGTCTCATGAGGTTCGCGGTGGTGGAGACCACCTTCTGCGATGCCCGGAACGGAAAGGTAGCTGCCCGTATGCGCAGCACGCTCATCGAGCGCGGAGGAGCACCCTCGTGACGTGGAAACAGGTCGGCGGGGCGCTGCCGACGCGGGTCTTCGGGCCGGTCATCTCGGAAATGCTGGTCAAGTACTCGGGTGCCTCGGGGGACTTCAACCCGATCCACTACGACAAGGACTACGCCGTGGCCGCCGGCTACCGGGGCGTCTTCGCGCAGGGCATGTTCCAGGCCGCGCTGCTGTCCACCTACGTCGCCGACCTGTTCGGCGCCGACACCGTGCGCCGTTTCGCCGTCAAGTTCCGTGACCAGGTCTGGCTCGGCGCGGTCCTGACCTGTGCCGGGGAGGTCACCGAGGTGACCCCCGGCGAGGACGGCGTGCGGGTCGTGGTGGGGCTCTCGTTGACCTCGGACGAGGGCGTCGTGGTGGTCGTGGGCGACGCGGAGCTGGAGGTCGCGGCGCGGGTCTGGGACCACACACCGGCTGTGGACCAGGCGCTGACGTCACAGGGAGTGATTTCATGACCGAGAACAGCGTGTGGCAGTTGCTGTGCGAGGTCGCCTTCACACAGCGCTGGGTGGACGTCGACGGCGTGCGCACCCGGGTCGTCGAGGCCGGTCCCGCCGACGGGGTCCCCGTGGTCCTGCTGCACGGCACCGGGGGCCACTGGGAGACCTTCGCGACCGCGCTCGGTCCGCTGAGCGAGCGGTACCGGTGCGTGGCGTTCGACATGGTCGGCAACGGCTTCAGCGACAAGCCCGACCAGCCGTACGAAGTGCCGTTGTACGTCGATCACGTCCTGGGCGTCATGCGTGAACTCGGCGTGGACCGGGCGCACTTCATCGGCATGTCACTGGGCGCCTGGGTCGCGGCCCGGATCGCCGTGTCCCACCCCGAGCGGATGCGCCGCCTGGTGCTCATGTCGCCGGCCGGTCTCGTGGCCACCCAGTCCAACATGGAGCGCATCCGGGCCGAGCGCACCAAGGCGGTGGAGAACCCGGAGTGGGACTCGATCAAGGCCATGTTCGAGCACCTCATCGCGCGCGAGGAGCGGCGGCTGCCGGACCTGATCGCCCTGCGGCAGATGATCTACCGCAGGGACGACACCCGCACCACCATCGACCATCTCCTCGCCCTACAGGACCCGGAGATCCGGCCCCGCAACCTGCTCGACCTCGGTGAGTGGGAGTCGATCAAGGCACCGACGCTGGTCGTCGCCTCGGGCGCCGATCACGGCGAGTACCAGACCACCGCGCGCCGGGTGGCCTCCATGATCCCCGGGTCCGAGGTGCTGGAGATGCCGGGGGTGCGGCACTGGCCGCACTTCGAGGATCCCGAGACGTTCAATCCCGCCGCCCTCGCCTTCCTCGGACGCGACGATGCTGAGTGACGCCGAAGTCGAGAAGCTCGCGGCCGACCTCCACCGGGCCCGGGCCGAGGTGCACACGATCCCGCAGCCCGCGCTCCAGTACCCGGACATGGACATCGAGGACGCCTACGCGGTCCAGCGCCGTGGAGTCCGCATGGTGCTCGACCGCGGAGGCCGCGTCATCGGTCGCAAGGTCGGCCTGACCGCCATTCCGATGCAGCGGGCCATGGCGATCGAGGAACCCGACTACGGCGTGCTCTACGACGACATGCTCGTGCCCGACGGCGGGGAGACGAGCGCCGCGGCCTTCAACTACCCACGGGTCGAGATGGAGTTGGCCTACGTCCTGGAGCGGGACCTGCGGGGTCCGGGTGCGGAACCGGAGGACGTGCGCGCCGCCACCCGCTACGTGTGCCCGGCCATCGAGATCCTCGACAGCCGGGTCCAGATGACCGATCCGTCGACCGGCCGGCGGCGCTCGATCGTCGACACCGTCGCGGACAACGCGGCCGACGCCGGTCTGGTACTCGGTCCCGGGCGCGCGGACGCGGGCGAGCTGCGGCCCCGCGCGGTGGGCGCGGAGCTGCTGGTGAACGGCGAAATCGTGGACACCGGCCTGGCCACCGCCGTACTGGGCGACCCCGCGCGGGCCGTCGCCTGGCTCGCCAACAAGCTGGCCGGATACGGAGACCACCTGACCGCCGGGTCCGTCGTGCTGTCGGGCTCCTTCATCAGCTCCGTCCACGTCGTCGCCGGGGACCTCGTCGAGGCGGACTTCGGCGAGCTCGGAGCGGTGTCGTGCCGATTCACGTGAGCGGATACCCCATGAGCGGGACAGCCGTCGACGCGGCGGCCTGGCGGGCCGCCCTCGCGGCCGGCGAGGTGATGCGCGGTCTGTGGATCGCGTCGGGTTCGGACACCGCCGCCGAGATCCTCGGGGGCACCGGCGCCGACTGGATCGTCATCGACACCGAGCACTCGTTCTGCTCGCCCGACCGGCTCCTCGCGCAGCTCCGCGTGCTGGAGGCTGCGCCGGTCTTCACCGTGGTGCGCGTCGGAAGCCGCGAGCCCCGGGAGCTCGGCACGCTGTTGGACCTGGGCGCCAGGGGGCTCATGGTCCCGATGGTCGAATCCGCCGAGGACGCCCGAAGCATCGTCGCGGCGACGCGGTACCCGCCGCACGGTGTGCGCGGAGTGGGCGGCGGGTTCGCCCGCGCCAGCCGCTGGAACCGGGTGCCCGACTACCTGACGAACGCCGAGTCGACGTTCTCCCTCATCGCACAGGTGGAATCCGTCGCCGGACTGGAGAACCTCGCGGCGATCACCGCCGTCGACGGGATCGACGCGGTGTTCGTCGGCCCGGCCGATCTGGCGGGTTCCATGGGGCTGCTCGGCCGGCCGCGGGACCCCCGCGTGCGCTCGGCGGTGCTCGGGGCGATCGAGGCCGTGCGCGCCGCGGGCAAGACGGTCGGCGTGAACGCGTTCGACCCCGACGATGCCATGGCCTACGCCGAGGCGGGTGCGCAGCTCCTGGGCATCGGTGCCGACGTGACCCTGCTCGCCCAGGGAGCGACGGCACTCCTGGAGCGTGTGACCGTGCCCGGCCGGGCGTCCGTGAACGACCTAGGAGGAGACGATGATCGAACTCGCGATGACCATCGGCGGCGAACAGCGCCGCGGTGAGTCCACCTTCACCTCGGTCGACCCCTATACGGGCGAGCCGTGGGCGTCCGCCCCGGAGGCCTCCCAGGCCGACGTGCAGGACGCCGTCGCGGCCGCGAATGCCGCGTTCACCGGTGAGTGGGGCGCCCTGACGGGGCGCGAACGGCGTGACCTCATCCGTGCGCTCGGCCGCGTGTTCGCCGAGCACGTCGACGAGCTCGCCGAAGCGGAGACCAGGGACAACGGCAAGCTCCTTCGGGAGATGAAGGGCCAGGTCAAGGCACTACCCGAGTTCTACGAGTACTACGCGGGCCTGGCCGACAAGATCGACGGCCGGGTGGTCGACACCGGCAAGCGGGAGTTCTTCGGGTTCGTCGCGAAGGAGCCCGCGGGCGTCGTCGGGGCCGTTCTGCCCTGGAACTCGCCGCTGCTGCTGCTGACCTTCAAGCTCGCGCCCGCCCTCGCGGCCGGGTGCACGGTGGTCGCCAAGCCCTCCGAGCACGCCCCGAGCGCGATCCTGCGCCTGGGCTCGCTGCTGGCCGAGGCCGGACTGCCGCCGGGCACCGTCAACACCGTCTCCGGTTCGCGCCGTGAGGTGGGGGAGTGGCTGGTCGGCGACCCGCGGCTGGCCCACGTGTCCTTCACCGGGTCCGAGGTGACGGGCGCGGCGGTCGCCCGGTCGGCCGTCAGCAACTTCACGCCGGTCACCCTCGAACTCGGCGGCAAGTCGGCCAACATCGTCTTCGAGGACGCCGACCTGGCCGCCGCGGCCAACGGCGTCATCGCGGGCATCTTCGCCGCCGCGGGCCAGACGTGCATCGCCGGCTCACGAGCGCTGGTCCACGAGTCCGTCCACGACGAACTGCTGGAACGCGTCGTCGCCCGGGCCCGCACGATCAAGCTCGGCAACCCGCTGGACGACGCGACCGAGATGGGCCCGATCTGCTTCCGCGGTCAGTGGGAGAAGGTGCAGCACTACGTCCGGCTGGCCCAGAAGGACGGGGGCGAGATCGTCACGGGCGGCTCCGACGGCGGCCGGGGCGGTCTGTTCTTCGAGCCCACGGTGGTCACCGGGCTGCCGAACTCCAGTGTCGTGGCGCAGGAGGAGATCTTCGGGCCGGTGCTGACGGTGATCCCGTTCGCCGACACCGACGAGGCCGTCGAGATCGCCAACGACACCCAGTACGGTCTCGCCGCCGGCATCTGGACCCGTGATGTCAACCGCGCGCTGGGCGTCAGCCGACGCCTTCGGGCGGGAACGGTGTGGGTGAACTCCTACCGCACCCTCAACTACTCGATGCCGTTCGGCGGACGCGGGCACAGTGGCATCGGCAGGGAGAACGGCCTTGAGGGGCTAACGGACTTCCTCGTCGACAAGGCCGTGTGGATCGAGACCGCCGGTGCCACCCGCGATCCGTTCGTGCTCGGGTGAGAGGAACAGACATGACCGAGTCCTTCGAGGTAGTGATCGTCGGTGCCGGGCCAGCGGGCCTGGTGCTCGCCAACCTGCTCGGTGCCGCCGACATCCAGGTGGCGCTCGTCGAGCAGAACGCCGAGGTCATCGAGGAACCGCGGGCCGTCGGCATCGACGACGAGGCGCTGCGGACCCTCCAGACGTTCGCCATGGCGGAGCCGGTGCTCCAGGACGCCGTACGCAACGCCCCGATCCGCTACTACGACTCACGCGGCCGGGTCCTCGCCCATGTCGCCCCGACCCAGGCCCCCCAGGGCTGGCCGCGGCGCAACCTCTTCTTCCAGCCCGACCTCGAACGCAAGCTGCGAGCCAACCTGGAGCGCTGGCAGAGTGTCACCTTCCTGCCGGGCCATGAGGTGGTCCAACTGGATCCGGGCGAGAAGTCGGTGCGGCTGGTCACCCGCCATGCCGACGGCGAACGAGTCCTGACCGGCGGGTACGCCGTGGGCGCCGACGGCGGGCGCAGCTTCCTGCGACGCATCCTCGACATCCCGCTGCTCGGCGACACCGCGCCGATGACCTGGCTGGTCGTCGACGTGGCCGACGACACCTGGGACGCGCCGTACTCGGCGGTGTTCACCTCCCCGAAGCGGCCGTCGATGACCATCCCGCTGCCCTTCGGCTACCGCCGGTTCGAGTTCAAGATCCTCGACGGCGAGGATCCCGCCGAGATGACCGAGCCGTCGAGGGTGGCCGAGCTGATCGCGCCGTTCTATCCGGCCGGCGAGCTGCCGCGGCCGATCCGCCGACGCGTCTACTGGCACCACTCCCGCACGGCGGCACGGTTCCGCGAGGGCCGCGTGTTCCTCGCCGGCGACGCCGCGCACCTTCAGCCGCCGTTCTTCGGCCAGGGCATGAATTCCGGCATCCGGGACGTCACCAACCTGGCCTGGAAACTGGCCATGGTCGTGCGCGGCCATGCCGCCGACTCCCTCCTGGACACCTACGACCAGGAGCGCCGTGAGGTGGCGAAGACGATGGTTGAGTTCGCGACCGGGATCGGCCGCCTCTACCAGCCGCGCAGCCGCGTCACCGAGGTGCTGCGCAACACGGCGTTCCGGGGCGCGCAACGCATCCCCGGAGCCCGTGACTACATCCTGCAGATGAAGTACAAACCGATCCCCCACTACCGGGAAGGCTTCGTACTCGCTCCGCAGCAGGAGAAGAACTCCCTGGTGGGCAAGGCGTTTCCGCAGCCGCGCGTGCAGACCACCGCCGGTCGCAGCGAACTCCTCGACGAGGTCCTTGGACACCGGCTCGCGCTGCTCTCACTCCTCCCCGGCGCCCATGCGCGGCTGTCCCCGGCGAAGGCCCGGGCGTGGGCCGAGCTCGGGGCGGTGGTGGTCGAGGTCCATGCCCCTCCCTCCTACCGCCGGCAGGGGCAGGAGGACCCGCGTGAGCGCCCGGACGGCCCGGACACCGAGGCCCTCGCGATCTTCGACTCCCATGGCGGCCTGCGGGATCTCCTGCTGGCCCGGCCCCACGACCAGGTCTATGTCGTCAGACCGGACCGCTACGTGGCGGCGAGCGGCTCCCTGGACGACGTCGACAAACTGGTGACCGAGGTGTTGGGGCTCCTCGGGTAGGAAACCGAGAGAGCCCACCCTTCAGCAAGATCACCTACGAGCAATTTCCGCATGGAAAATCAACTATAGTATCTACAATGTTTGTTCTGGTGGAAGTGTCATCACGCGAGGACTCTGAAAGGTGACAGAGGTGTCGGTAGGGGACAGGCCGCAATTGGCCGACGTGGCCGCTGCATATGTGCGTGAAAGGATTACGTCCGGGGTGCTGGTCGCGGGCGACGCGGTGCGCCCCGAGACGATCGCGCAGGAGCTGCAGATCTCCACGACGCCCGCTCGTGAGGCGTTGCAGTCGTTGCGATCGGAAGGCTTCCTGGAGCTTGCGCCGCGCCGCGGATTCCGAGTCACCAAGGTGACCGGCGACGACATACGCGACCTGTTCTTCATCAACTCGATGGCTGCGGGCGAGCTGGCGGCCCGTGCCACGATCAAGGGCTCGGAGTCGCTGGTGGAGCGACTGCAGTCCATCCAGGAGCAACTGCACCAGGCGGCCGAGCGGCACGACGCCGCCGAGCTCGAGCTGCTCAACCACCGCTTTCACCGCGAGATCAACCTCGCCGCCGACTCGTCCAAACTCGCGGATGTGATCCAGCTGGTCTCCCGCTGGGTGCCTCCCCACTTCTACACCTCGATCGAGGGGTGGAGCGCCACCACCATCCACGACCATCAGCAGCTGATCGACGCCGTCGCGCGCCAGGACAGCGAGCATGCCCGCCAGCTCATGCAGGAGCACATGCGGCGCTCTGGTGAGCAACTGGCACAGTACGTCGACGAGCGGCAGCGCGCGGCCGACTGAGCGTTCCGGCCGCTGCGGCCCGGCACCTGCTCATCCGGGCTGCGACGCCAGACGGATCGCCGCAGCCCGGTCGGGCTTGTTGTTGGCGGTGAGGGGCAGCGCGTCGATCGCCTGGATGCGCTTGGGCAGCTTGTACCTCGCGATCATGGTCCTCGCGAAGCTCAGCAGCTCCTCGGGGGCGAGGACGGCTCCGGGCTCGGGGACGACCAGTGCCTCGACGCGAGCGCCCCAGTCCTCGTCGGGCACCCCGAACACCAGAGCGTCACGAACCGACGCGTGCTGGTGGAGGACCTGCTCGACCTCGTTAGGGAAGACGTTCTCACCACCGGTGACGATCATCTCGCTGTCCCGCCCGTCCAGGTGGAACCAGCCCTCGCCGTCGGTCCGCCCCATGTCTCCGACCCGCACTCCCTCGGGCCGGAAGGCCGCTTCCGTTGCCTCGGGCAGGCCCCAGTAGCCGTTGGCCTGCCCCAGGGAGCGGACGCTGAAGTAGCCGGTTGTACCGGGCGGGCAGGGGTTGCCCAGGTCGTCGACCACGCGGACCTGCTGCCCCGGCCAGCATCGCCCGACGCCCCGCAGCCGGCCGGCGAACAGATCCTCGTGACGGATGGACGTGACCGGCCCGCCGTACTCGGTGGCTCCGTACAGGGAGTGGATGCGCGCGTTCGGGTAGTCGGCGACCAGTGTTGCCACGAACTCGGTCGAAGACGGGGCGGATCCGTAGAGGATCTGCGTGATCCGCTCGCGCGGCGCCTTCTCGAAGTCCGGATGCCTCCGCAGCCGGGCCATCAGCGTCGGCGCGCCGCCAAGCCGGGTCGCGCCGCGCGCGATGGCGTCGAGCGCCCGGCCCGCGTCGAAGGCCGGCAGGATCTCCGTGTGCCCGCCGGTGAAGAGCGAGTACAGGAGCTGCGCCGGGAACATGATGTGGAAGAACGGCGCGAAGTAGAGGTCACGGTCCCCGGGCAGCCGCGGCAGATTCGCCGCGGCCGCAGCAACACCGCGCCAGAGCGCGGCGTGGTCGAACCACACCCCCTTGGGCCCGCCCGTGGTGCCGCCGGTCGGCAGGATCAGCGCGGGCGCGCCGGCGCCCACCGGGGGAAGGGGGCCGGTGAGTCCGCTCCCGTCGAGCGGCGCCATACGGGCTCGCAGCGAAGCCGGCTCCGCGGTCGCGTCCGTCAACAGCCGGTCCAGCCGCACATCCGCGGCCCACCCGGCATGCGCGGTGTCGTGCACGATCAGGTCCGCGCCGAGCGGGCGCAGGAAGGCGGCGGTCTCCGGAGGGGCCAGGCGGGTGTTCATCAGCACCGGGGTCAGGCCCGCGGCCATCGCGCCGAGCACTGCGGTGACGTAAGGGATCGACGGCTCCAACGCCAGGCCGACACGTGCCCCGGGGGCCAGGTCGAGCGCACGGAAGGCCCGGGCGGTCGAGTCGATCTGCGCTGCCAGCTCGCCGTGGCCGACTTCGCCGACCGGATCGGTCAGGGCCGGGGAGGCGGGGTTGCTCTCGGCTACTCGCCGTAGGTGTTCCGGAATCGTCGGATGTGACACGCTGCCGTTCCCTCACTCACGAAACCGATCATGTGCATTATATATAATTGGCGGGTAGGGGCAATGGGCCGTCGCCGTCGATGGACGGCGGGACCCGTGCCTCACACCTCCGAGCGGAGCTTCTCGGCGATCTCCGCCGTCGTCGTGATCTCCGCGATCCGCCACAGACCGAGCCAGCTGTCGGGGTGGACCGGCCGGACGAGCGCCTCGTGCACGGAGCGGTCCGGGTCGGAGCACGCGTCGTCCACGACGACCACCCGGTAGCCGAGGTCGTAGCCCGCACGCGCGGTCGACAGGACGACTCCGCTGGTCGCGATGCCGGTCAGCACCAGCGTGTCCCGGCCCTCGGCGCGCAGATGGACGTCGAGGCCCGTCGTGGAGAACGCACCGATCCGGGCCTTGGCCAGCACGAGATCACCGTCCTGAGGTGCGACGGTGGGATGCGGTTTCCCGGCGGGCCAGGTCGCGTCCAGGGAGGTGTAGCCGCCCGGCAGAACGTGGACGATCTTCGCGGCTGCGGTTCGGGCGGCCTCGATGACCGTGGCCGCGTTGCCGACCGCGGCGTGGCCGTCGGTCGCGTAGTGCTCCACGATCATGTCCGTGAAATCCAGCGCCAGGACGGCCGTCCTGGCGGGCACCAGCGGTTGCGGAGGGTGCGGGGTGACCACGGGGGTGCTCTCCTTCTCGGTTGCGGCCAGTACGGCGACTTCTCGGGTGCGGCCGGTGTGGCGCCCCCGGGTTCAGCTATGGCGGGTCAACAGCAGCGACTGGGCGACGTTGCCGCCGCCGCCCGCGACCAACGCGACGTTCGCGTCCGCGACCTGGCGGTCGCCCGCCTCGCGCCGCAGCTGGACGCAGGCCTCATAGAGCAGACCCCAGCCGAGATACCTGCCCTCGGACAGCTGCCCGCCCGCGGTGTTCATCGGCAGGTCGCCGTCGACCGCGATGCGCTGCCCGCCCTCCACGAAGGCCCCGGACTCACCCGGTTTGCAGAAGCCCAGCGCCTCCAGCCAGAGCAGGGGGAAGATGGAGAACCCGTCGTAGAGCTGGACCAGGTCGACGTTCTGCGGGCGCAGGTCGGTCTCGTGCCACAGCCGGGCGGCCGTGTCGTGGGCGGCCATCGTCGTCATGTCGTCGCGGAAGACCCATGATCCGGTGCCGTGCCGGCTCGCCGCGACGGCGTCGACCTGCACCGGGTGCGGGGCGTCCGCCGCGTAGTCCACGTGCGAAAGCACGAAGGCGTGCGCGCCGTCCGCGGGGACGTCGCAGTCGAACAGCCGCAGCGGCGAGGAGATCACGCGCGCCGCCAGGTAGTCGTCGAGCGACATCGGGTCGCGGTAGATCGCGTCGGGATTGAGCGCCGCGTGCCGACGCATCTGCACCGCGATCGCGCCCAGCTGCTGCTCGGTCGTCCCATAGACGTGGAAGTGCCGTTGCGCCTGCAGCGCGGCCCAGTTGGCCGCCGACGCGGCGCCGTGGGGCGCGAGCCACTGGGTCCAGCCGCCCGACCGTTGCGCCTCGCCGCCGACGCTGGCGGCTCGCCGCCGTCTGCCTTGGTACGTCGCCTCCGTCACCGTCCGGTAGACCAGGACATGGCGGGCGAGGCCGGTGGCCACCGCCATGCAGCCGTCGATGAAGGACCCGAGCACGTTGAAGCCCTCGCTCGCGCCGGTCGCGTACCACTCCAGGTTCAGCGACAGCGCATCCTGCACCGCGTTGGCACCCGGATTGCCGAACCCGGTCATCGCCCCGGTGAGTTCGCCCGGCCAGGTGACCAGGCCGTCGATGTCGCCGGGGGTGAGCCCGGCGTCGGCGACCGCGTCGAGACATGCGTCGATCGTCAGATCGAGCGACTCGCGGTTCAGCCGCCGCCCCACGTCCGAGCGGGCGAAGCCCGAGATCACCACGGAGCGGGCGAACCGCCCGCCCGTCACGACCCGCTCCCGCGGACGGCGGGTGCCGCACTGCGCGGCAGTACTGCTTGTTCGTTCATCGCCTCTCCCTCATGACCCGGCAAGCGGGCGGAAGACCGGTACATGGACATCGGCCTGCTCGACGAACTCCACGGCGACCGGCATCCCGACGTGCACCGAGGCGACGTCGCAGCCGACGATGTTCGTGAAGACGCGCAGACCCTCCTGCTCCTCCAGCTCCACCAGGGCGACGACGTACGGAGGCGGGAAGTCCGGCAGCCACGCCTGGTGGTTGACGGTGAACGCGTAGACGGTGCCGCGGCCGGAGACCGGCTCGGCGCCAACGTCGCGGCCGTAGCAACTCCTGCAGACAGGCGCGGGCGGATGGATGTAGTGGGCGCACGTCCCGCACCTATGAATGTGCAGCCGCCCGTCGGCCCCGCCGCACCAGTAGGAGCGGTTGAGGTCGTCCAGCAGCGGCAGGGGCCGGACCTGACGTGACGGGGCCGGATCCTCCGCTTCGGGGGCGGCGATTGCTGTCGTCGGACCGGGGTGGGCTCCGCCATCTGTCACGTCCTGATCAACTCCCTGGTCGTCCGTCGGTGCTTTGCCGATTCCGATGACACGGCTTGGCCGCGCGCTGCGCGGCGGAACTCGGCGAGGTGACCGGACGGGGTGTCTGAGGCCGGCATGCATGTCGCGTGAATGCCGGTGTCGCGTGCTCCGGGACTGGCGCAGAGCGGCTGGTAACGGATCTCAACACGGCGAGCCGGGTGCGTCAAGGTCGTGTCCGGGGCCCCGCCCGGAGCTTCCGGTCAGCGCAGGCCAGGCCCCGCCCGGATCCGGAGATGTCGCATCGCTCCTGGTCAGAAGCGGGGCACGGGCCATGGGCGCCGTCAGCGGTCGGGGCGGAGGAAGCGACGCACCATGGTTGACGGTCCGGCCGCGCAGAATCTAGTATATAAAATATCTTCACTCAGCACCTGGGGTGCTCCGGCGTGCCCTTCGGTGCGGCGGCCGGGACGGGCCGCCGGCAGATCACTTCCGCGGATGAATTCCGGGCGGACGAAGGGACTCTTCCGCGCCCCGGCGACCGACGAGACCACCTGCATCCGGGGGACGGGGCAGTGTGGCGGCGCGCCGTCCTCGTCCGGCCGGCGGTCCGACCGTGCACGGATACCTGAAACAGACAGGGAGCAGGTGCGAGCATGACGACAGCTGAGCAGGCCGGGCCGGGTGGCTCCGGCGAGGCCGCCGGACCGCGCGAAGTGGTGTTCCGGCGGGTGCAGCCCGGCGGACGCCGAGGACCGAACGGCGAGGTGCTCACCGAGGCACCCGGTGGACAGGTCTGGAGCGACCAGTGGGTCATCGGCGCCAAGGACGCCGAGTTCCAGGCGATCGTGCCCGACATCCGCATGCCGGCCAACCAGTACTGGCCGCAGCACTGGCACGACGAGGCCATCGCCGTCATCGTGCTCGACGGCGATGTCATGCTCGGTGACCGGTGGATGAAGCGCGGCGACGTCGTGATCTCGCCGGAGAACGTCGAGTACGGTCCGCTGGTGATGGGGCCGTCCGGCTGCCAGTTGCTGGAGGTCTTCTCCAGGGCCCGGGCCGGCGGAGGGTACGGGGAGGAGTTCCGCGATCACCCGACCCTCGCGACCCGGGAGTCCATCATCTTCGCGATGGCACCCGACATGTTCGATGCGTCGTGCGGTGACTACGTCAGGACGGGCTCGCCCTTCTCCCCCCGGCCGCCGGGCTCGGAGCAGAACGCGGGCAAGGCGGTGCTGCCCAACGACACCGTCAAGGGGCTCGAGTCCGGGGAGCTGTCCGGCGGCGGCGCGGTGTGGAACGTCGGTGACGCGGACGACCCGTTGCGCGGCGTCATGCTGGACACCGGCTACGCGGCCGGGCAGGTCGTGCCCCCGCACCGGCACCGGGACGCCCGCTGGGTGCTGGTGATGGAGGGGACGATGAAGGCCGGTGACCGGGAGGTGACCCGGGACGACATCTTGCTGATCGAGGCCGGCGTGGAGGTCCCGGCCTTCGTCCCCGGCCCGGACGGTGTGCAGCTGCTCGAATACGTGCGTACGGCCGCCGGTGTGCCGATGGTCGTCGACGAGGGGCTGGCCACCGCGCCGGAGTACGAGAGCACGCTGAAGACCCTGCGGCACATCGAGTTCGAGCCCGGACGCCCGTCGTCGCAGTCGTGACCGACTGCGGGCGGAATCCGACCGGCGTTCCCCGGCGTCCGGCGCGGCCGGACGCCGGGGGCCCGGGGCCGTCCACGTACGGGCGGGTCCCGGACGCCGGCCCCCTACGCGGGCCATCCTCGACCAGCTGCCGCATCGCTGACAGGGAAGAAAAAGGGATGACACAGATCCTCGACGGAGTGCGGGTACTCGACCTCACCCAGGGCATGGCCGGTCCACTGGCCACGATGATCCTGGCGGACTACGGGGCCGAGGTCGTCCGTATCGAGCCCGCCGGCGGTGACCCGTGGTGGGAGCACCCGGCCTACCTCGTGTGGAACCGCGGCAAGAAGAGCATCGACCTCGACCTCACCGCGCCGGAGGCGAGCGAGCACATCACGAACCTGCTCGCGGGCGCCGACGTGGTCATCGAGGGCCTCGGCCCCGGCCGGGCCGACGAGCTCGGCATCGGCTACGAGGACGCCCGCCGGGCGAACCCCGCGCTGGTCTACCTGTCGGTGTCGGCGTTCGGCGAGCGGGGGCCGTACCGCCAGTACGGTGCCTACGACGGCATCGTCAACGCCAAGTCGGGCCGGATGCGCGACCAGGTCGGCTGGGTGCCCGGCAGGCCCAACTTCCGCGCGATCAACGACACTTCGTACCACACCGCGATGTTCGCGTTGCAGGGCATCCTGGCCGCGCTGCGCGTCGTCGGGATGACCGGTCGCGGCCAGCGGGTCAGCACGAGCCTGCTCGCGGGTGTGACGGCGCCGAACAACCCCTGGCGCCGTCTGGAGGGCGAGACGCTGCCGTCCGACCGGTACGCGAGCGAGGTGTCCCCCGACGCCGTGCTCCGCGGTGAGCTGGTGCTGGACCGCAAGGAGACCGACCCGTACCGGGCGATCCCGTCCCAGCTGTGCACCGAGTGCAAGGACGGGCACTGGATCATGCACTCACACATCCAGCAGGATCTCTTCCGGAAGTGGATCGAGACGATCGGCTTCGGGTGGATCTTCGACGATCCCCGCTACGCGGGAGCGCCGACCTCCTACGAGGACGACCAGTACCGCATCGACCTCAACTTGATGATCATGGCACGGATGAAGGAGAAGACGTCCGCGGAGTGGCGGGAGATCTACCGGCGCAACCCCGACGTGGCCGGCGAGATCATGCAGACCACGCAGGAAGCGATCCACCACGAGCAGTTCCGCCACTCCGGCCTGCTGGTCGAGGTCGAGGACCCGCGCGTCGGCCCCCTCGCCCAGCTCGGGCCGATCGCGCTGCTGCGGGAGACGCCCGCGGTCATCGAGCGGCCCGCACCTGTTCCGGGAGAGCACACCGCCGAGATCCTCGGAACTCCCCACGTGCCCACCCGCCTGGCGCCGACCGGCGGAGACCCGAAGTCCCCGCTGGACGGGATCGTGGTGCTGGAACTGGCCTCCTGGCTGGCCGCTCCGTGGTCCACCGCGCTGCTCGCCGACCTCGGCGCCCGGGTGATCAAGGTGGAGCCGCGGTCGGGCGACCCGTACCGCCTGCTCAAGACGAACGAGGGCATGATCCGCTGCAACCAGGGCAAGGAAAGCGTCTGCGTCGACCTCAAGTCGGAGGCCGGCCGGGAGATCCTCACCAAGCTGGTCGAGCAGTCCGACGTCGTCATGCACAACTTCCGCCCGGGGGTCCCGGAGCGGCTGGGTATCGACTACGGCAGCCTGCGCAAGATCAAGCCCGACCTGGTGTACGTGCACGCGAGCGCGTACGGCCCCACCGGACCGGACTCCCAGCGCGCGGCCTTCAACCCCACCATCGGCGCCTTCTCCGGCAACTCGGTCTTCCAGTCAGGCGAGGGCAACAGCCCCATCGGCGACCAGTCGCCGGACCCGATCTCGGGCAGCGGCGTGGCGACGGGGATCATGCTGGGCCTGGCCGGGAAGTTCCGCACCGGCAAGGGGCAGCGCGTCGACACGACCATGATGGGCTCGGTCGTCTACTGCAACTCCGAAGACGCCATGGACTACGCGGGCAAGCCGCCCCGCCGTAACCCCGACGGGCAGCAGCTGGGCTTGGAGGCGACCTACCGGCTCTACGAGACCGGCGAAGGATGGGTATTCCTCGCGGCGTTGTGGGACGCGGAGTTCGCCGCCCTGTGCGAGGCACTCGGCCGCAGCGACCTGCCCGGCGACGAGCGGTTCAGCAGCAGCGCGCGCCGGTACGAGCACCGGGCCGAGCTCGGCGAGGTGCTCGAAGGCGTGTTCAAGACGCGGACCGCCGCTGACTGGGAGCAGTACCTCACCGGCCGCGGCATCGCCTGCGTGCGCGCCGACGGCCCCGGCCACAAGCGCTTCCTCCACGAGGACCCGCACACCACCGAGATCGGGTTCATGGTGCCGGCGCAGACGGGCGCCGGAACGGAGGGGACCGCCTACTTCAGGCACGCCCCGGTCCTGGAGTTCAGCGAGACACCCTGCGTGGAGGGCAACGCCTACACGCCGCTCGGGTCGCACACCCGGGAGGTTCTGCGCGAACTCGGCTACGACGAGGAGCGCATCGAGGAACTCGGCCGCGGCGGCGTCGTGAAATGGCAGTGAGCGCTTCGGGTGCAGCTGTGTCCCGCGCGGACAGGGTGTCGTAGGACAGGAGTTTCCGTGGAAAGACCGCAGAACCCTTTCGCACCAGAGCTGTTGATCGAGGAACTCGGCCCGGTGCGGGTGGTCACGCTGAACCGGCCCAAGGCGCTCAACGCGATGGTGCCCCAGCTGCACCGCGCCCTGGAGGGGGTGTGGGCCCATCTGGCGGACGACACCGAGGCCCGGGCCGTCGTGCTCACCGGGGCGGGCCGGGCGTTCAGCGCGGGCGGCGACCTGGAGGAGGTCGCGCGGTGGTGGGACGACACCGACGCGCGGCAGCACGAGATCGACGGGGCACGCCGATTGCTGGCCGAGATCGTCGACTTCCCCCTCCCCGTCGTGGCCGCCGTGAACGGGCCGGCCGTCGGTCTCGGGTGCTCCCTGGCCGTGGGCAGCGACATTGTCCTGATGGCGGAGAGCGCGTTCCTCGCCGATCCGCATGTCGGGCTCGGGCTCACCGCCGCGGACGGCGGCACGCTCTTCTGGCCGTACCTGGTGGGCATGCTGCGCGCCAAGGAGTACCTGCTGACGGGGGACCGGATCCCCGCGGAACAGGCGGTGGCGATCGGCCTGGCCAACCGCGTCCTGCCCGACGACGAGCTGCTCGACGCCGCCCTGCGACTCGCAGAGCGGCTCGCCGCCCAGCCCCCGCAGGCGGTACGGAGCACCAAGCAGGCGCTGAACCTGCATGTACGGCGGGCGTTCGCCGACGTGCTGGAGTACGCGCTGGCCGAGGAGTACCGCTCCTTCGACGCCCCGGAGCACCGGGCGGTCGTCGAGGCGTTGCGGGAGAAAGCGCGCAGGCGCGGCGGCCCGGGGAGCGGTCGCGGGTGAGCGGGCCGGGTACGGCGGTGACGCCATGGCGGCGTCCGGGAGGTTCACGATGACAGACAGGGACCTCGACACCTTCCGCGCCGAGGTCCGGCGCTGGTGCGAGGAGAACGTGCCGCGGGACTGGCGGGACAAGGAGGCGGGCGCGTCGCCCGAGGACGTGGTCGTCCTGCAGCGCGAGTGGCGGGCGACCCTGGAGTCGGGCGGCTACTTCGCCTCGCACTGGCCCGCGGAACTGGGCGGCGCCGACCGCCCGTTGCCGGAACAGGTGGTGATCGCCCAGGAGCTGGCCCACGCGGACGCGCCCCGGCTCGCGCTGTACCAGGTGGCGGTCTACAACGCTGCGCCCGCGATCCTGCACCACGGCACCGAGGAGCAGAAGCGGCGCTTCATCCCGGGCATCCGTTCCGGTGACGTCTGGTGCCAGGGCTTCTCCGAGCCCGGGGCCGGCTCGGACCTGGCGGGCCTGGCCACCAGGGCCGAGCGCCGAGGCGACGTGTATGTCGTGAACGGTCAGAAAGTGTGGACCAGTTGGGCCATGCACGCCGACTGGTGCATCCTCCTGGCGCGCACCGATCCGACCGCCCCCAAGCGCCACGGCATCAGCTTCCTGCTGATGGACATGCGGTTGCCGGGCGTGGAGGTACGGCCGATCAAGCAGGCCACGGGCGCGGCGGAGTTCTGCGAGCTGTTCCTCACCGACGTCGAGGTGCCGGTGGCCAACCTGCTCGGCCCGGAGAACCAGGGGTGGCACGTCTCGCAGAGCACCCTGGCCTCCGAGCGGGGCGTCACACTCCTGGAGCTGGTGGAGCGACTGCACCTCAACGGGATCCGGGCGCTTCTGGACGCCGCCGCCGGCTGGCGCGGCGAGGACGGCGGCCCGGTGCTGGAGAACCCGGCCGTGCGGGAACGGCTCGGCGGGCTCTACGGTGAGGTACAGATCCTGCGCGGCCTGTGCGCCCGCATGATCGAATCGATGGAGGGCCACGGAGGCGGCGGCGCCGAGGCCTCGATCGCCAAGGTCTGCTACAGCGAACTGCTGCAGCGCCTCATGCGCACGGCCGTCGAACTCCAGGGCCTGCCGGCCCAGGTGTCGCAACCGCTGCTGATGTCCGCGGGCTGGGAGAGCGGCGACTGGCTCACCGACTTCGTCGGCTCCTGGTCCTGGACGATCGCGGGCGGCACCAACGAGATCCAGCGCAACATCATCGGAGAACGTCACCTGGGCCTGCCCCGCGAGCCCCGGGCAGCCGGGGAGGCACGATGAGCAGTGAACGGGACGACCTGCGCGCGATGGTGCGGGACCTGCTGAACGACCGCGCCGCCCCGCAGCAGGTGCGGACGGCACTGGACCGGCCGGAGGGCCACGACCCGGAGCTGTGGCGCACGGTCGCCGAAATCGGGCTGGCCGGGCTGCTCGTCCCCGAGGAACACGGCGGCGCCGGCGCCGAGTTCGCCGACATGGCCGTGGTCCTGCACGAGCTGGGCAGGGGCGTCGTGCCGCTCCCCATCCTCTCCTCCGGTGTCCTGGCGGCGACCGCGCTGACCGGGACCGACAACCACGCGGTGGCCGCGGAACTGCTGCCGGGGATCGCGGCGGGGGAGCGCACCGTAGCTGTGGCCGTCGGCGGCCCGGACGGGCGGCCGTCCACCGGGACGTGGGAGGTGCGCGCGACTCCGGTCGGGCGCGGGACACGGCTCGACGGCGTCAGCGGGTACGTGGTGGACGCCGTGGGCAGCGACTCGGTGATCGTCGGTGCCGTCGGGCCGCAGGGTCCGGTGCTGGCGGCGATCGACTCGGCCCAGGCGCGGATCGAGCACATCGAGACGGTCGACCGCACCCGGCGGCTGGGCCGGGTCGTCCTGACCGGGGTCGAGGTGGGACCCGACCGGCTGCTGGCCGGTCCCGGCGTGGCCGGCCCGCTCATCGAGCGGGTGCAGCGCGCGGGTGCGCTGGCCGTCGCGGCCTCGGGGCTCGGGCTCGTCGAGCGCACCACCGAGGAGACGGCCGCCTATGCCGCCCAGCGGCATCAGTTCGGCCGTGCGATCGGCTCCTACCAGGCGGTCAAGCACAAGTGCGCCGACATGGCCATCGCCGTGGAATGCTCGCGAGCCGCGGTGGGGGCGGCCCTGGATGCCTGGAACGGCCCGCAACAGGAGGCCGCCGTCGCCGTCGCCACCGCGAAGGCCTACGTCGGTGACGCGGCGTTGAGTGTCTGCGGCGATGCCGTACAGGTGCACGGCGGGATCGGCTTCACCTGGGAGCACGACGCGCATCTGTGGCTGAAAAGGGCCACCAGCGACGCCGCGCTGTTCGGGTCGTCGGCGTGGCACCGCCGCAGGGTGGCGGATCTCGTCCTGCTCCCGGCTGAAACAGAAACAGTCTTGACTGGCTGGAATTAAATATATAGTATTTCATCTACTGGGTTGCCCGGTCGTACCGCAGAGGTCCCGGAGCAGCGAGGCGATGCCATGAGCCGCAGTACCGGCATCTCCCCGCTCCCTGGATACGGCCGATCCGGCCGTGGGCCGCTCCGGGACCAAGGCATCAGGAAGGCCGGCGTATGGGCACCTCTCGCATCCACCTGGGAGCTCTCGCTCTCGCACCAGGGGCGCACCAGGCGGCGTGGCGACACCCGGACTGCGATCCCGCGGGCCATATGGACGTGGCCTTCTTCCAGCGCGTGGCCAGGACCGCCGAGCGCGGCAAGCTCGACTTCCTGTTCCTGGCGGACCTGCTCGGCCCGATCGGCGCCGACCACCGCACCCCGGAGGCCTTCGAGCACACGCCCTACGGCGTGCTGGAGCCGTTGACCCTGCTGGCGGCCCTGTCGACCTGCACGGAGCACCTGGGCCTGGTGGCCACCAGCTCCACAACGGTCAACAGCCCTTACCAGCTCGCCCGGATCTTCGGCTCGCTCGACCATCTCTCGCACGGTCGCGCGGGCTGGAACGTCGTCACCACCCCGCTGGCGGTGGAGCAGCGGGTCGGCGTCACACCGCCTCAGACCAAGGAAGAGCTGTACGGCCATGCCCGGGAGGTCGTCGACGGCGTCTTCGCCTACTGGGACACGTGGCGCGAGAAGTCCTTCCCCCGGGACCGGGCGAAGGGGCGCTTCGTCAGCCTGGACGGTTCCCGGATCCCTGGCAGGCAGGGGCGGACCTACCGGATCGACGGCCCGCTGAACATGCCACGGCTTCCCCAGGGACGCCCGGTCATCGTGCAGGCCGGCATGTCCGACAGCGGCCGCGGTCTCGCCGCGGAGATCGCCGACGTCGTCTTCACGGTGCAGCCGAACCTGGCCGCGGCGAAGGCGTTCTACCAGGACATCAAGGACCGCGCGGACCGCGCCGGCCGAGATCCCGACACCGTGCGGGTGCTGCCCGGGATGAGCCCGTTCGTGGCCGCGACCGAGCGCGAGGCGCAGGCCAGGCGGCAGTTGATGCTGGACGGCCTCGACCCGGTGGCCGCGATCGGCGAGATCCGCTTCCTCACCGACGTGGACCTCGGCCCGTACGACCTCGACGACCCGATCCCCGACCTGAGCCCCCCGGGGGACGCCCGCCACAGCGGTTTCCTCGACGCGGTCCGGCTCATCCGCGAGAACGACCCGGGGATGACCGTGCGCGGCCTGCTCGGAGCGCTCTCCAGCGGGCGCGGTCACCCCGAGGTCACCGGCAGCCCGGCCGATGTCGCCGACTTCATCGAGGCCTGGGTGGACGACGAGGCGTGCGACGGACTGGTCATCCAGAATCCGCTGCTGCCCGACGACCTCGAACTCTTCGTCGACCTGGTCGTGCCCGAACTCCAGCGGCGCGGCAGGTTCCGTACCGCGTACGAGGCGGTCACGCTGCGCGGCAACCTCGGGCTGGCCGCACCCGTCCGTTGAGGACCCCGTCGAACCCCGTCGGACCGGTCCGGTCCGCGAGCAGTACCGGAAGGAAGCACATGCCGAATGTGTCGATGCACCACACGGGCATCACTGTCTCCGACATCCACGCGTCCATCGCGTTCTACGAGGCCCTCGGTTTCACGAGGAGCTTCCCCGAGCCGGCGCCGGTCGACGAGACCTGGCTGGGGACGGTCGTCGGAGTCGAGAACGCCCGACTGCTCCTGATGTTCGTCTCGCTGGGCGATCACCGGATCGAGCTCTTGCAGTACGTCGAACCCGAGGGCAAGGGGGCTCGTCCCCTCGCGTCCAACGACGTGGGCAGCTTCCACATCGCGCTCTCGGTCGACGACGTGAGCACCGAGTACGAGCGGCTGCGGGGCCTCGGTGTGGAGTTCCTCTGCAAGCCGGTCACGGTCACCGGCGGGAACTTCGACGGTCTCAAGGCGGTGTACGGCAAGGACCCCGACGGCAACACGATCGAGCTGATCAGCGGCGTGGA
Organism: Streptomyces sp. NPDC107454; assembly: GCF_055582885.1. Lineage (NCBI taxonomy): Bacteria > Bacillati > Actinomycetota > Actinomycetes > Kitasatosporales > Streptomycetaceae > Streptomyces > Streptomyces sp. NPDC107454. The sequence continues at coordinate 74,746 of NZ_JBVJPA010000014.1, forward strand.
GGGCCGGTTCCCGACGTGAGCCGGACCGGTCGGCCGCGGACTTCGCGGCGGGGGGCGTGCGTGACATCAGGCGGCGGGAGGCCGCGTATTCAGAGCCCACTTAGGGGTGAGGCCAGGCATGACGAACTGGGATGACTCGGTCGACTTCATAGTCGTAGGCAGCGGCGGCGGGGCGTTCGTGGGCGCCCTCGCCGCGCGCCACGCCGGAGCCCGGGTGCTGATGCTGGAGAAGCGGGACCTCGTCGGCGGCTCGACGGCCATGTCCGGCGGGATCGTCTGGATCCCCGCGAACCCCGTGATGGCGGCGGCGGGGATCCCCGACTCCGTCTCCGACGGAATGACGTACTTCGAGCATGTGGTCGGTGACGTCGGCCCCTCGTCGTCGATCGAGCGCCGCCGGGCGTTCCTCGACTTCGGCAGCAAGATGGTCACCTTCCTTGAGGGCCGCGGTCTGCGGTTCGAGCACTGCATGAACAACTCCGACTACTACCCGGAGTACCCGGGGGGACGGGCCGCGGGCCGTGCCTTCGAGCCCAAGCCGTTCGACGGCCGCAAGCTCGGAGACTGGCTTCCGAAGCTCCAGCTCGGACTGGCCGCGACCCTCCAACTGGTCGTGAAGACCAACGAGATGCGCTACCTGTCGTCCTACAACCGCAGCCTGCGGTGCTTCGGCATCGGGGCGAGGGTGGCGACCCGTACGATCGCCGCCCGGCTCAGCGGACGGAGGATGCTCACCAACGGGACCGCGCTGATCGGGCGCATGCTGCACGTCGCGCTGAGCAGAGGGGTCGAGATCCGGACGGGTACGGCGGTGCGCGGGCTCCTCACCGAGAACGGCCGGGTGGTCGGTGTCCGGGCGGTCAAGGACGGCCGGGAGATCACGGTGGAGGCCCGGCGAGGGGTGCTGCTCGCGGCGGGCGGGTTCGCGCACAACGTGGAGATGCGCCGCAAGTACAGCGGGGACCAGCCCAACGACGGCCGGTGGACGATGGCCAATCCCGGGGACGAGGGCGAGCCGCTGCTGGCCGCGATGGAGATCGGCGCGAAGACCGACCTCATGGACGAGGCCTGGTGGATCCCGATGTGCGCCGACCCGCTGCTGGCCGAGTCGGCGCTCAACATGGCCCGCCAGCGTCCGGGGGCGATCTACGTCGACGCGGGCGGGCAGCGCTTCGTCAACGAGACCGCGTCCAAGATGGCTGTGGGAAAGGCGATGTACGAGCGTGACCCGGTGCACCGGGCCATCCCGTGCTGGCAGGTGTTCGACGACGCGTTCCGCAAGCGTTACGCGGTGGACAAGGGCCTGCCCGGCCGGATTCCGCCGGAGTGGCTGGAGTCCGGGGCGATCAAGCGCGCCGACACCCTCGAAGGGCTGGCCCGGCTGTGCGACATCGACCCGGCGGGCCTCGTGACGACGGTGACCCGGTTCAACGAGCACGCCCGCAGGGGACTCGACCCGGAGTACCACCGCGGCGAGTCCGCACTCGACCGGGCCTACGGCGACCCCGGCTACAAGCCCAACCCGGCGATCGGCCCACTGGACCGCGGACCCTTCTACGCGGTGCAGGTCGTCCCCGCGGACATCGGTACCTGCGGCGGGCTGGTGACCGACGGCAACGGCCAGGTCCTCAACCAGGACGACCAGCCGATCCCGGGTCTCTACGCGAGCGGCAACAACACGGCGACGGTCATGGGCCGCCACTACCTCGGTCCGGGCGCCAGCATCGCCGACAGCATGGTCTTCGGTTACGCCGCCGGCCTTCACGCATCCAGGGAGCAGACTTCATGACGAGCCGCAACGTCACCGATCACCTGGCGGAGCATGCCGCGATCAGGCACCTTGTGGACGCCTACACCGACTACACCAACGCACGCGAGTGGGACGACCTCGGCTCGCTGCTGGCCGAGAAGATGGTGTGGCGGGTGATGGAGGGGGACGAGGCCGTGTACTCCGCCGAAGGCCGTGACGCGGTGACCGACGCGATCAAGGGCTCCGTGGAGGCGATGACGGTCCTCGTGCAGATGGTCCACGCCACGAACATCAGCGTGTCGGGGGATCGGGCCACGGCCCGGTCGACCATGGAGGCGATCGGCGTCCATCAGGACGGCCGCCGCCAGAACTCCTTCGCCCAGTACGACGACGAGATCGTCCGCGAGGACGACGGCGAATGGCGTTTCCTCTCCCGGGTGTTCCGGGTCAAGGGGTCGTTCGTAGAGCCCGCGTGACCGGGCTGCGGCGCTGGAATACCGGCGCGTCACGCAGGACGTGGAAGAAAAGACGTCGGGTCGGCTGTGGCTCAGGCCGGACGGGCGCCGGGCCACAGCCGACCCGTCCGTAACCGTCCGGAACCCGGTCACCGGGTCCGTCACCTCACCTGTTTCTCGGTGGACGACGAGAGGGAGAGTGCCTGATGAATGAGTTCAGTTACGACTACGTAGTTGTTGGTGCCGGTTCTGCGGGAGCGACCCTCGCGGGGCGACTGTCGGAGGACCCGTCGACGCGGGTGCTGTTGCTGGAGGCCGGCCACGACTGGGGCGCCGGCGGTGATCTGCCGGGGGAACTGCGCACCGCGACAGGGCTCTTCGCCTGGGCCGGTTACTCGATCCTCCCCGACTACTTCTGGCAGGACCTCACCGCCCGCAGCCGCCCGGACCGGGAGCCGCTGCGCTACCTCCGCGGCCGTGGCCTGGGCGGAAGTTCGGTGATCAACGCCTGTTACGCGATCCGCCCGCCGATGGAGGAGTTCGACGACTGGGTCGCCCTCGGCTGCACGGGTTGGGGGGCGGCGGACGTACTGCCGTACTTCAACAGGCTGGAGAACGACCTGGACTTCGGTGCCGAGAAGTACCACGGTGTGGGCGGGCCGATCCCGGTCATGCGGCTGAGGCCCGAAGGCTGGGGGTCGATGGACGAGTCCTTCCACGGTGCGGCGATGTCCTTCGGGCACACCTACGCTCCCGATCACAGTGCTCCGGGGGCGCTCGGCATCTCCCCGTTCGCGATGAACATCATCGACGACCGGCGCGTCACCACCGGCGACGGATACATCAACCCGGCACGTGAGCGCGAGAACCTCACCGTGATCGGTGACGCCCATGTCGACAAGGTGCTGCTGTCCGGTACCCGGGTGACCGGGGTGCGGGTGCGCATCGACGGCGAGTGGCGCGACGTGCGGGCCGGCAACGTGGTCGTCTCGGCGGGGGCCACCTTCTCGCCCGCCATCCTCCAGCGCTCCGGCATCGGCCCGGCCGAGGTGCTGCGTGCCGCCGGTGTGGACCCGGTCGTCGATCTGCCGGTCGGCGTGGGCCTGCAGGACCACCACGGCATCATCATGAGCGTCGAGACGGACCGGGCGGTCCGGACCTCACAGGTGGGCCAACGCGGCAATCTGATGCTCCGTTACAGCTCGGGGCATGCGGAAGCCGGCACGGGTGACCTGGCGGTGACCGCCGTGAACGTGGACGAGCCTGCTGGGCAGCTTCCGCCGTCGATGCTCGGTGTGCTCAACCAGGTGTTCTCGCGGGGCAGTGTCTCGATCACCGGCACCGACCCGTTCGCCGCGCCGACCGTGGACCTCAACCTGCTCTCCGACAACCGGGACAGGACGCGGCTGCGGACGGTGTTCGACCACATCGGCGAACTGCTCGCCCAGCCGTCGTTCGCCGGCGTCAAGGCGGTGCGTGACATCGCCGGGAACGAGGTGGACATGAAGATGGGCGCCTCCGAGTTCGATGCGTGGTCCGCCGCGTTGGTGCAGGACACCGCGCACGTCGCGTCGAGCTGCCGGATGGGCAGGCCGTCCGATCCTGCGACGGTGCTCGACAGCGAGTGCCGGGTGCTCGGTGTCGACGGCCTCCGAGTGGTCGACGCCTCCTCGTTCCCGACCGTCCCCCGAGCCGGCACGAACCTCGTTACGATCATGCTCGCCGAACGTGCTGCCGGCCTGATCCGCGGCCAAGCGACTTCCACTGGCTGACAGAGCGAAGAACCACGCCGCCCACCGGAGGAGCGACGGGCGGCGTGGTGGCTGTGTGCGGGTGTGGTGGTCATGGCCGCTCGCGCACGGTTCGCGCGCAGCCGGGCCGCGTGGCGGGCTCGGGACCTGTGGCGGACCGCGATCGGGGTGACAGGTCGGCCGCACTGTGCGGCGGCGGAAGCTGCGGCGTGCCGGAACATCCGCAGGCGATCGCAGCGCCGCTCGCGTCGGTGTCCTCTCGCGGCGCCGTCCCCCGGAGTGGCGACCCGCCTGCCGCCGACGGGCAGACGAGGCGCCGCGATTTCTCCGCCGCCCGGTGCCGTGTCTTGTGTCTCCTGGCGCGCCTACTGTTCTCCAGGAACCGGACCGTCACCGACCACCGTGTCGTCGAACCCACGGAACGACGGCCCGGGATTGGGGTCCGTGTACCAGGGGGAGCCCGCGAGATCGTTCCACTTCTCGGGATTCGTCCAGCCGAAGGCCGCGAACTCGATCGGGGTGCCGTTCGGGTCGTGCGCGTACACCGAGTACACGAACGGCGAAGTCCGCAGGTCCTGGACGGGCGTACAGGAGATGCCGGCGCCGATGAGCTTCTCGCGCACCGTCTTCAGGTCCTCGACCGAGCGCACGTTGAAGGCGAGGTGATCCATCTTCCTCGTCACCCGCTTCCCGGCCTCGGCCGGGCGCTCCTCGGGCCAGATGTCGAATGCGGAGTAGTCGTCGTTGTCGTCGAACTTGTCGACCTCGGCGAAGGCGAGCAGGCCACCGTCGGGCATTTCGAGGAAGTACAGCCGCTTGCACTCGATGTCTTCCTCGACGGTCGCGCTGTCCCGCCAGATCCCCGCCGCGGCCTGGTCCATGGCCACTGAGGCCCGTACTCGCATGCCGAGAAGCCCGCAGTAGAAGTCGAGGGTCTTCTCCATGTCGACGGTGAGCAGGACGAGGTGATTGATCCCGGTGATCTCGCCCGGAGGGCGTTCTGTCCGGTCTGCTTCCGTCTGGCTCTGGGCGACGTCGTCGATTGGCATGTGACTCCTCCGCATTCGGGTTCCAGATGTCAGTTGGCCATAATATATTTCATATATTGAAGGGGCAAGGGTCTGGCCAGGCGTTGGCGAGGAGGGCGAAATTCGTTGAACAGGCCCCACATCGCTGCCTAATCAGGCGCACGCCCGCCCGCACACCCCGATGAGAGCCGACGGCGGCGCTGGCGGCGGCCCGGGAGGAGCCGACGGGCCTCGCACATGATCACCCGACTCCTTTCGCACTCGGGCGAGTTGCGGGTGTCGGACCGGTCGGCTCTGTTGCCGGGACGGGCCCACGCCATAGTGACGCGGGACCCCACTCGACGACTTGGTGGCGGCAGTTCAGCGGGAAGGCGGTCCCCGTACGGACATCGGCGCGGGCGACATCGATGTCCTGCGGTCGTTGCTGGTGCGGCCTTCCCGTTCGCGGATGCCGAGGCTGCGGACATGGTGCTGCACCGGGCCACCGGGATGAGCCTCGACGGCCTGCGGGCTGCGGGATTCGGCTTCCGGACCGTCCCCGCTTCCGCACGACCTGGGCTGAGGGGGACACACCGATTCGTCGGCGGACAAGGTGAAGTACGGTCTGACGAGTGACGAATCAGCGAAAGCCGCGAGGCCCGTACCGCAAGAGCGCGGAGCGCAGGGAACAGATCCTGCAGGCCGCCTACGAGGCCGTCGATGAGTACGGCGAGCGCGCCTCGCTGCAGGACATCGCCGATCGTGTCGGGGTGACCCAGCCGGCGCTGACGTACTACTTCCCCACGCGCGACGAGCTGTTGCTCGCTGTTCTGGAGCGTCGGGATCTGATGGGCAAGGCGTTCGCCAGTGCCGCGGCCGAGGGGCACAGCATGATCCAGGGCATGGTGGCGAGTACCCGTCACACCACCGATCACCCGGGACTGGCCAAGCTGTACGTCACGCTCTCGGCGGCGGCCACCGATCCGGAGAGCCCCGCGCACAACTACTTCGCGGAGCGATACCGGGTTCTCGCGGCCGAGGTCACAGGGGACTTCGAGGACCAGCAGCGCACCGGTGGGCTCCGGGCCGACGAACCGTCCGCCCACCTGGCCAGGGCACTGCTGGCCGTGTTGGACGGACTGCAGATCCAGTGGATGCACGACCCCACCGTGGACATCGCCGCGATCGCCGAGACCTTCACGCGGATGCTGGCGCCGTCGGGCGGTCAGCGTAGGCCGTGACCTCGCCGACGGCCGGCCGTCAGCGAACGCGCAGTACCGTCCGGGCCGAGGCGGTCCGGTAGGAGGTGCGATCGACCTGTGCGTCCGCCGCCGTGGCCTGCCCCTCGACGACCTGCACATCGTCCCTGCGGAACGGCACGTGGATCTCGGTCGGAACACCGGTGGGCACGTCCACGGTCAGGGTCGGCTGGTGGCCGACCCGCAGTCAGCTCGACGACACCCGGCCCCGCGGGGTGACCACGCTCGCGGACGCGTGGTCCAGATGCTTGGGGAAGACCGGTGCGACGCGGACTTCGGCATAGCCGGGCGCCGCCGCCCGGATGCCGGCGAGGTGCATGAAGAACCAGTCCTCGACGGTACCCAGGAACGGATGGTCGAGGGTCTGCTCGGGGCCCTGGCGGCTCCAGGTCTCCCATGACGCGGTGGCGCCCTGCTCCACCCAGTGGCCCCAGCTCGGGTGCTGGGCCTGGGACGCGATCCTGTACGCGAGTTCGCCCGGTCCGTGCTCCGTGAGCACGGGGAACAGGAGCTTGGTGCCGATTGCCCCGGTGTTGAGACGGTGGCTCCGCGCCGTGAGGTCGGCGACCGGGTTGGCCAGCACCGCTTCCTCGTGGCCGGCCGGGACCAGCCCGAAGGCGAGGGGCACCAGGTTGGAGGTCTGCCGGTAGCCCTGCCGGGTCGAGGTCCGGTAGACGTTCGCCGCGGCGTCGAAGTAGGCGGCGTTGAACGCGGCGGCGATACGGTCGGCCATCGCGTCGAACCCTGGGGCGTCCCCGCGGTGGTCCAGCTCACGGGCGATGCGGGCCGGCATGCGTGCCTCCAGGTACCAGCAGCGCGTCGCTCACCGCGCGGCCGTTGATCTCCGTCACCTGGTAACCCAGGCCGACGATGTGCAATGTGGCGCGCTCGGGCCGGTGTGCGAGGCTGAAGTCCCGCCGGAGCAGCGGTGCCGGTGGCCGGCTCCCGGGGGGGGTGACGGAGGCGTGGGCTGTCGCGGCCGATCCACCGGGCGCCGGGGTCGAAGGCGTGGGCGGCGGACCTGAGGGCTTCGGACGGCATGAGTCTCCCGTCGAGGAGGAAGTGGCAGGTTGGGGGAGACTGCGGACCCTTTACGGCGGCTGGCCCGGTCCGTGCTCCCGAAGCACGTACGCCGCCGCCCCGGTCGACACCGTCGTGCGGACGGAGCCGACCGGGGCGGGGCTGCGGGAGGGCGAGGTCAGGCCGACTGACCGACCGGCACCTCGTCGAGGCTCTTGGCCTTGGGGATCAGGGCGACGAGCAGGGTGCCGACGGCGATCACGCCGGCGAAGAGCAGGAAGCCCTTGCTGTAGCTGTCGTCGACATAGAAGGCGGTGCCCTTCATGACGTGGCTGTTTTGCGCGACGACGACGAACGCCACCTGAGTGAGCACGGACTGCAGAACGCCCTGCATCATGTTCTGCGCGCCGTTGCCGAGAGCCTGTTCCTCCGGCCTGACCGACTCGATGACCATGATGGGCACCAGGGCCACGACCATGCCCATCCCGATGCCGCTGATCACGCCGATCGACATGATCTGACCGACGGTCTCGTGGAACTGGGAGATGAGGGCGATGCCGACGGCGAGCAGAGTGCCGCCGGTCGCCAGCAGCACACGGGAGTCGATGCGCCGCGCCAGGACCCCGGTCGCCACCGAGACCGCGATGAGGAGCACGCTGTTGGGTGCGCTGACCCACGCGTTCTTCGTGGCCGACCAGCCCAGGCCGTCGGACAGTCCCGGGATCTTCGGCATCAGGACGAGCAGGTTCATGATCATGCCCTGGGCGAACAGCGCGGCCATGATCAGGCCCGTGACCAGGAACGTCGACCAGATCCGACGGCGTCCGAGCAGGGTGATGGGGAACATCGGGTGGGAGACCTTGCGCTCCACCAGGACGAAGACGACCACGGCCACCAGTCCGCCGCCGATGAAGGACACGGTGTTTCCGCTGGTCCAGCCCCAGTGCTCGCCCTTGCCGACGCCGTAGATCACGGACGCCAGGCCGCCGCCGAGCAGGAGGCCGCCGGGCCAGTCGATCGGGGTACGGGCCTCGCGGACCTTGCTCTCCGGCACCACGAACAGCAGGGCGAGCAGGCTGATGGCGGTGGCGATGACCATGAACCACAGGACGCCGCGGTAGCCGTAGTCGTCGAGGATCCAGCCGGACAGGAAGGGGCCGCCGAGGGCGAGTACGCCCATGCCGCCGCCGAGGAAGCCGCTGGCGGGGCCGACCAGCTTGGGCGGGAAGACGTCTCGGGCCAGTGCGTAGACGAGCGCGATCGAGGGGCCGTAGAAGCCTGCGATGGCGCGTCCGGTGAGCAGCGTCTCGTAGTTGGTGGAGAGGGCGGCGATCAGGTCGCCGATGAGGCCGAGGGTGGTGATGATGACGAGCAGGCGCTTCTTGCCGTAGATGCCCGCCGCCTTCACGATGAAGGGCGTGGCGAAGACGCCGACCAGAGACCCGATCTGGGTGAACCAGGCGATCTGGGTGGTGTGGTAATGGATCGCGATCTGTGACTGGGCGTTGGAGCCCATGAGGCCGATGAGGCCGTTCAGCTGGGACGCCCACAGCAGTGCGATCAGGATCAGTGCGAACCGCGCGCCGAAACCGGACTTACCGGCTTCCTCTTCATGCTGCGGTGACTCGACGTTGAGTGACATTGCGGAACCCCGGCCCTTTCGTACGGGTGGAGCCCTTGTGCTCCCAGCGCGCAGGCTAGCTCTTAATTTTTTGGAGTGATAGATTTTCGTCACGGAAACATTTCCGTGACCTTGGGGTGGACGAAGCCTCCGGGTCCTGGCAGGCCCGCGTTGACGTGGTCGTATCCCCGGAAGGGACCCCGCTCGTGCAGCAATCGGATCCGGCCGTCCTCCCGTTGGAGAGGAAGGCGTCCCTGCTCTCCGGCGGGGATTTCTGGTCCACTCAGCCGCTCGACGAGGCGGGTGTGGCGGCGGCAGTGCTGACCGACGGCCCACACGGGATCCGCCGTCAGAAGGCCGGCGCCGACCATCTGGGCTTCCACGCGAGCGAGCCGGCCACCTGCTTCGCCCCGGCCGTCGCGGTCGGTTCGAGCTGGGATGCCGAGCTGGCCGTACGGGTGGGGGAAGCGGTGGGCCGGGAGGCCCGTGCGCTCGGCGTCGGGGTCGTCCTCGGGCCGGGCGTGAACATCAAGCGGTCCCCACTCTGCGGGCGCAACTTCGAGTACTACTCCGAGGACCCGCTGCTGTCCGGTGTCCTGGGCGCCGCGTTCGTGCGCGGGGTGCAGGCGCAAGGCGTGGGCGCGACCGTGAAGCACTTCGCGGTCAACAACCAGGAGACCGAGCGGATGCGCGTCAGCGCCGAGGTGGACGAGCGCACCCTGCGCGAGATCTACCTTGCGGCCTTCGAGCGCGTGGTCACCGAGGCGCGTCCGGCCGCAGTGATGTCCGCGTACAACCGGATCAACGGCGTGCCGGCCTCCGAGAACCGCCGGCTGCTGACCGACGTGCTGCGCACGGAGTGGGGCTTCGAGGGCGTCGTCGTCTCGGACTGGGGCGCCGTCGGCGACCGGCCGGCGGCCCTGGCCGCCGGCCTGGACCTGCAGATGCCGGGGCCGGACGAGGCGCACGACGCGGCGATCGTGCAGGCGGTGCGCGAGGGCCGGCTGGACGAGGCCGTGGTCGACGCGAGCGTACGGCGGGTGGCCAAGCTCGCCCGGTTCGCCGTCGCCTCCGAGACCGGCGTGGACGCGGTGGCTGCCGACCACCATGCCTTGGCCCGGAAGGTGGCCGCCGACTGCGTCGTTCTTCTGAAGAACGACAAGTACATCCTGCCGCTCGCGGACGGCACCCGCCTCGCCGTCCTCGGCGAGTTCGCCGCCCGGCCGCAGTTCCAGGGCGGCGGCAGCTCACTCATCAACGCCACCCGTGTCGACACCCCGCTGGACGCGATCCGCACCCTCGGCCACCAGGTGACGTACGCGCCCGGCTTCACCACCGACGGGACGGGCGACGCCGAGACCCTGCGCGAGGAGGCCGTGCGGGCCGTGTGCGGGACGGAGGTGGCCGTGGTCTTCGTCGGCCTGCGGGGCGAGACCGAGGGCGTGGACCGCGAACACCTGGACCTGCCCGAGGACCAGGTGGAACTGGTGCGCGCCGTAACCGCCGTCGCCCCGCGCACGGTGGTCGTCCTGTCGACCGGCGGCGTGGTGTCCCTGGAGGGCTGGCACGACGGCGCCGACGCGATCGTGGCGGGTTGGCTCCTCGGCCAGGCCGGCGGGAGCGCCCTCGCGGACGTGCTCTCCGGCGCCGTCAACCCCTCCGGCCGCCTGGCCGAGACCGTCCCGCTGCGGCTGGAGGACACCCCCAGCTTCCTCAACTTCCCCGGCGAAGCGGGCCATGTCCGCTACGGCGAGGGCGTGATGGTCGGATACCGGCACTACGAGAGCGTCGGGCGCGCCGCCCGCTACCCCTTCGGACACGGCCTGAGCTACACGACCTTCGAGACGGACGAGCTGTCGGTCGACGTCACCGGGGACGACACCGCCACCGTCCGGCTGCGGGTGACCAACACCGGCGAGCGCACCGGCAAGCACGTCGTCCAGGTCTACGTCGCCACCACCGCGGGCCGGGTCCGCCGCCCCGCGCGTGAGCTGCGCGCCTTCACCAAGGTCGAGTTGCGGCCGGGGGAGTCCCGCATCGTCGAACTCCCGCTGGAGCGCAGGGCGTTCGCCCACTATGACATCGAAGCCGACCGCTGGCATGTCGCCCCCGGCGCGTACACCGTCCAGATCGGCGAGAGCGCCGCCGACGTCGTCGCCGAACAGACCGTCACCCTCACCGGCGACAACATCACGGCCGCGCTGTCCCTCGACTCCGCCATCGGCGACTGGCTCGCCCACCCGGTCGCCGGCCCGATGCTCCGCGCGGCGCTGATGGCCGAGGCCACCGAGCAGGAGCGCCAACAGGCCGAGGCCAACGGCGACATGATGGAGATGGTCGCCTCCATCCCGGCCCGTCAGTTCCTGCACTTTCCCGGTGTTTCCGTGTCCACCGACGATCTGACCGAAATCCTGGAGACAACCCGATGAGCCGTACCCCCGACCTTCGCCCCGACTTCCTGTGGGGCGCGTCCACCTCGCCGCACCAGATCGAGGGCAACAACACCGGCAGCGACTGGTGGCGCATGGAGCACCAGAGCCAGGGCGTGCTGGAACTCAGCGGGGACGCCCTGGACAGCTACCACCGCTACGCCGAGGACATGCGCCTGCTCGCCGAAGCCGGCTTGAACGCCTACCGGTTCGGCATCGAGTGGGCCCGCGTCGAGCCCGAGCCCGGCGAGTTCTCCAAGGCCGAACTGGCCCACTACCGGCGCATGATCGACACCGCGCGCGGCCTCGGCCTGGAGCCGGTCGTCACCCTGCACCACTTCAGCAGCCCGCGCTGGTTCACCGACGAGGGCGGCTGGAGCGGCCCGACGGCCGTCGACCGCTTCACCCGGTACGTCGAGCGAGCCTGCACGATCCTGCACGACGTCAACTGGGTCGTGACGATCAACGAGCCCAATATCCTGGCCCTGATGAGCGGCATGGCGGCGGCCGTCGCCGAGGGAGCCGACATCAACCTCGGCGCGGACGTGCGGATGCCCACGCCCAGCAAGGAGATCGGTGGGGCCCTGGTCCGGGCCCACCGGGCGGCTGTGGCCGTCGTCCGCGAGCACACCTCGGCGAAGGTCGGCTGGACCGTGGCGCAGCAGGCCCTGGTCCCCGCCCCCGGCGCGGAGAAGCTGCACGCCGAACTGAAGTGGGCGTGGGAGGACCTGTACCACGACGGGGCCTGCGGCGACGACTTCCTGGGCGTGCAGTCGTACACCAGCCAGACCGTCGACGAGAAGGGGATCGTCGCCCACCTCGACCACCCCGACAACACCCTGACCGGCTGGGCGTACCGGCCCGACGCCCTCGGTATCGCGCTGCGCCAGGCCTGGGAGGCGACGGACGGGCAGCTCCCGCTGCTGGTCACCGAGAACGGCATCGCCACCGCCGACGACACCCGCCGGATCGCGTACACGACCGAGGCCCTCGGGCACCTCCATGAGGCGGTCGCCGACGGTGTCGACGTCCGCGGGTACCTGCACTGGTCGGCCCTGGACAACTTCGAGTGGGGTCACTGGGCGCCCACGTTCGGTCTCATCGCCGTCGACCGCGAGACCTTCGCGCGCACCCCCAAGCCGAGCCTGGCCTGGCTCGGGGACGTCGCCCGCAAGGGCGGCGCACTGGGCGCCGAGGGAGCGCGCGCCGAGGGCTGAGGTCAGATCGGGAAGTGCTCCGGCCGCGGTCTTGTCAGCAGGGCTGCGGCCGGAGGCAGCGGATTCGCCGCGTCGAGGGTCAGAGTGTCGAGCAGGAAGGCGAGACAGCGGCGCCAGCCGTTGGTCTCCGCGTCCATGGTCCACAGGATGCTGAAGATCATGACCACGAACCTGGGCAGATCCTCCGGGGCCAGATCGGTCCGCATGAGGCCGGACCGCTGGCTGCGGTGGGCCAGCACGGCGAGCCGTTCGATGAACTCGGCGGCGACGTCCGCGGTGAGCGAGCCGACATGCGGGCGGCCGTCAGTGTGTTGTGCTCGCGTGCCGTCAGGGCCAGCGCCGCCTCGATCAGCATGGTGAAACCGAGCAGCGGACCGGGGTTCGCCAGGGCCCGCTCCTGGGCCGGAGACAGATCCTCGGCGAGGCACTGTTCGAGTGCCGCCCTCGCGAGGACGCCTTTGTCGGGGAAGTGGCGGTAGAGCGTCGAGATGACCACGCCGGCCTGACGGGCGATCTCCTCCAGCGGCGCGATCCGCCCGCCGGGAACATGACCCGCTTGATCGGTGTTGACGCAGCGCTCTCACTGATCACCGTGGCGAGGCAGCGCGTCAGTGCTCCTGGCGTGGGCAGAACCTGATCGTCACGCACCCAGTCCCCGAACGTCCGGCATTTCTCGCCGCGATGCCAGCCGAGGAGGGCACGAGCACGGCTGCGGTCGGCTCGTGTGGCCAACCCACGGTCGATCTGCACACCGGCCTGCACGCCCAACCGCTCGCCATGGCCGATCCCGCGTACGGCGACGCCGCCTGATGTCCACCGTCCTCAAGGAGTTGCCTTGGAAAGGCCTCAGCGGGCGCGGCTCGACGCCTACTTTCGAGAGGTAGCCGAAAGATTCCCGACGGCGGGCGGCATCAGCACGAGAAGGGGCCGGTCCGGAGCATGGCTTCGGACCGGCTGTGCGGGGGATACCGGGAGATACGTCAGCCGACGGCAGGCACGGGGTCGCGGTCCTGTCCGGTCGCTTCCTTCGGGTCGGCACACGTGGTGGCATCGGGCTGCACACCGGGTGCGGGGTCGGCCTGCGGCTCGGGGGCGCGGTTGTCCTCGGGAGCGGAGGTGTACGGGATCTCGCCCCTCAGCACGGCCTTGGCGCGCTCCTCGTCGAGCTGTCCCTCCCACTTGGCCACCGCCAGCGTGGCGACGCCGTTGCCGACCACGCTGGTCAGTGCACGGGCCTCGGACATGAAGCGGTCGATGCCGAAGATGAGCGCCAGGGCGGCGACGGGTACGTGTGGAACGGCGCTGAGGGTTGCGGCCAGGGCGATGAAGCCGGAGCCGGTGACGCCGGCGGCGCCCTTGGAGGTGAGCAGCATGACGGCGAGCATGGACAGCTGCTGGGTGAGACTGAGGTCGATACCGAGGGCCTGAGCAAGGAAGACCGAGCCCATGGTCAGGTAGATGGCGGTGCCGTCGAGGTTGAAGGAGTACCCGGCGGGCAGTGTGATGCCGACGACGGGCTTGGAGGCACCCGCGTGCTGCAGTTTGGCCATCATGCGCGGCAGCACCGGCTCGCTGGACGAGGTGCCCAGGACGATCAGCAGCTCCTCCTTGATATAGCGGAGGAAGGGCAGCAGGCGCAGGCCGTTGATACGCATGACCGTGCCGAGAACGACCAGGACGAAGAAGAGGGAGGTGAGCCAGAAGGAACCGACCAGCAGGAGGAGGTGACGCAGGGTGTCCAGGCCGTAGTTGCCGATGGTGAAGGCCATGGAGCCGAAGGCGCCGATCGGGGCCAGTCGCATGATCCATCGGATGAGCGTGAACAGGACCTTGGACAGCTTCTCGACGCCCTCGGTGATCCCCTGACCTGCTTCGCCGACGGCGTTCAGGCCGAAGCCGAACAGCACCGAGACCAGAAGCACCGGCAGGATCTCATGGCCGGTCAGCGCGCTGAGCAGGGTGTCCGGAATGTTGGAGAGGATGAACGCGGCGACGCTGTCGTGGCTCTGTGTCGCCTCCGGCGGCAGGCCCTCGGCGGAGAGGGTGGAGGGGTCGACGTGCAGCCCGCTGCCGGGCTTGACGACGTTGACGACGACCAGGCCGATCACCATGGCGACGGTGGTCAGCACCTCGAAGTAGATCAGTGCCTTGAGGCTGACCCGGCCGACGGCCCGCGCGTTGCCCATGGAGGCGATGCCGTGGACGACGGTGCAGAAGATGACCGGCGCGATCATCATGCGCACCAGCGCGATGAAGCCGTCGCCCAAGGGCTTCAGGTCGGCTCCGAAAGACGGCCACAGCCAGCCGACGGCAGCTCCGGCAAGGACACCGATCAGGCACTGAACGTACAGCAGGGACAACAGTCGGCGGATGCGGCCGGGTGGAGCGGTGACGGTACCCAGGGCGGCGTCGTTGCGGCTCATGCGGGGCGTCCTTCCAGGACGGGAACGAGAAGTTCGGCTCGGGCGATACGGCGGGCGGCGCGGTGCAGCAGCACCGTGGGGGACGCGCCGTCCACCGCGGGGACGGCTTGGGCGGTGATGACGCCGGCGGGGGTGCCCAGGCGCAGTGTGCCGTCGGCGGTCTGCCGGGCGACGCGGTGGGCGAGGGTGCCGGGGGTGGCGGCCGCGGTGGCCAGCGCGACGGCGGAGGTGAGACCGATCGCCGGGTGCGGGGCGTGCATCGACACCATGCGGACGGCGAGGTCGTACTCGTCCGGTCCGACCGGAGTGCCGTCGGTGGTGCGGTAGGCGGCGGGGCGGGCGACAATGCCGACCTTCGGGACGGCATGGCTGACGGGATCGCTCTCCTTGGCCAGGCCCATGGCCAGGGCGGCCTGACGGCGCAGCACGGTGAGCGCGGGTACCACCGCGGCGAACTCGGCCACGGACTCGGTGCCCTGGAGGCCGAACGCCTTGGCCTCGAACAGCGCGGCCGGGGCACCGGCGTCGACCAGGGACGCCTCGATCGGACCGGCGGGCCCGGTCAGGGTATCCAGGGCGCGGCCGGTCGGCAGGGCACGGCCCGTGGTCGAACCCGCCGGGTCCACGAAGCCGAGCAGGACCGGCACACCGAGAGCGGCCGTGCCCGGCACCGCGGCTGTGCCCTCGTCGGGGGCCCTGTGCCCCGGGGTGGGGATGGTGCCGGTGAGTCGGGCCCCGGTGTTGACGTTGAGCATCCGGACCGTGGTGGAGTCCGACGTGATCGGCACCATGCCGTTGTGGACGGCGTACAGGGCGACGGCGGTGGCGCAGTTGCCGCAGTTGCTGGTCCACTCCACGCGCTCGTCACCGATGCCGACCTGCGCGAAGGCGTACTCGACGTCGATGCCCGGCTCCGCCGACGCCCGGACGATCGCGGCCTTGGAGGTGGTCGAGGAGGCGCCGCCGACGCCGTCGATCTGGCGGGGGTCGGCGGCATTGTAGGCGGCGAGCAGCAGGGTGTCGGCGTCCACGCCGGTCGCCACCACGTCGTGGTGGTCGAAGATCCAGCACTTGCTGGTACCTCCGCGGATCATCTCGCCCTGCAGACGCAACACAACAGACTCCTCGTGGAAACCCCTACGGCACTTCCGTGCGGGGTGTGATCCACAGTGGGCGCGGAGAGGATGAAGTACAATCTCGGAAATCTGCATGGCTATTAAGTTGTAGTTAACACTGGAGGTGGTGAGGGTGCTCGACGTCAGGCGTATCCTGCTCTTCGCGGAGGTCGCCCGCCGAGGCTCGGTCACCGCGACCGCGCGGGCCCTCAACTACACGCCTTCGGCGGTGTCTCAGCAGGTCGGCCGCCTGGAGGCGGAGGCCGGGCAGCCACTGCTGGAGCGCCATGCGCGGGGCGTCACGCTCACCGACGCGGGACGGGCCCTGGCCGAGCACGGGGAGCGGATCGAGCGCGAACTGGCGGCCGCGGAGAACGAGTTGGCCGACTTCGCGGGACTGCGCGCGGGCACCCTTCGGGTCGGCACCTTTCCCACCGTCGGCGCCTCTCTCCTGCCCCGGGCCGTGATCGCCTTCCGGGAGGCGCACCCCGACGTACGGCTGACGGTGCGCAGCGCCCGTATCGCGGGTCTGTGGGCGATGCTGGAGAACCGGGAGGTCGAGATGTCCCTGATGTGGGACTACGACTGGAACCGCATCGACCGCGAGGACATCGTCGTCACCACACTCGCCGACGACCCCCCGGCCCTCCTCGTCCGTGAGGCACATCCTCTCGCCGGCAGCCGATCGGCCACCCTCGCTGATTTCGCGAACGACCCCTGGATCACCCGCGCCGAGAACCATCCGGTGGCCGAAGCCCTCGCCCGCAGCTGCCGCGCGGCCGGTTTCGATCCGCAGATCGCCTACGAGGCCCATGACTACCAGGAGGCCCAGGCCATGGTCGCTGCCGGCATCGGCGTCGCCCTCGCTCCCACTCTGGCCCTGGAAGGCATCCGAGCCGGCGTCAGCGTCCTGCCCCTGCAGCCCCCCGCCCCGGTCCGCCGCATTCTCCTCGTCCGCATGAGCGACCACGTGCTCACCCCTGCCGCCCAGGCGTTCGCGGGCTTCCTGCGCGACAGCGCGCGGCCGGCCCGGTGACGTGATGGGCCGCATTGATCAGTCCCGTCCATGAGGTGTCCAAACGCGGACCGGTGTGCGGTCGAGTCCGGCCCGCGTCCGTACGACGGTCGTGACGCCGGCGAGTCGACAACGCATGGAGTGCGCATGATCCGCGGGTCTTTCCATGCTGTCCGGGTGATGGCCCGTGAGCACCTTCCGGCACAGCTGGCCTGCCGGGCGCTGCATGTCGCCGAGTCCGGGTACTTCGCCTTGCGGGACCGGCCGCCGTCGAAGTGAACTGCGTCGCGACCGATCACGGCCAAGAGCCCACAGAGACACCGGATCAGGCATCCGTGCAGGCCAGTTGGCATGGCGCGGACCTCCGTGATCACCGTGCGTCGGAAGCGCACCCATGTCTGCGGCGTGATCCTCAAGGCGGTCACGGCGTCATCTCCTGGGTACCGACGCCGCGGCCGTAGAGGTGGTGGTGCGTTGTCGGAGCGTCGGGGGTGTCATCGCCGGAACTTTGGAGGGCCGCATCGGGCGTGTGCTCAGCGATGCGGTGACCGCCGGACGGTCAGGAGGGCGATGTCGTCGTGGGGACCCCCGTCCCCGGCGAAGGCGCGGGCGTCTTCGTACAGGGCCTGTGGCAGGTCGGTGGGAGAAAGGCCGAGGTGGCTCTTCAGCCGCTCGTCGACGGGGTAGAACGTGCCATCGGCCGCGCGGGTCTCGGTCAGGCCGTCGGTGCTCAGCAGCAGCGTCGAACCGGCGGGGAACGTGAACCAGTTCACGACCGTGGGTTCGGCGGCGAGTTCGGCGAGGCCGAGTGGTACGCCGGTGTCCAGCAGGGGTGTGATGACATTCCCCTCGTGTGTCAACTGGGGCGGAATGTGACCGCAGTTGACGACCTGAGCCTCGGCGTGGGCATCGATGCTCACGATGAGGGCGGTGACGAATCGTTCGTCGTCGCCTGTCTGTTCGGCGTAGGAGTTGTGCCGTACGACCGAGGCGTCCAGAGTGTCGACGAGTGCGGTGAGCGTGGGCTCCCGATGGGCCGCCTCGCGGAAGGCACCGATGACGGCGAACGCGGCGCCCACGGCGGCCAGTCCCTTGCCCTGCACGTCGCCTATCAGTACGCGCGTCCCCCAGGGCGAGGCGACGACGTCGTAGATGTCGCCGCCGACGAGCCGGTCCTCCTGCACGGGTTCGTAGAGGCCGTTGACCAGGACATCGTCGGTGACCACGGGCAGGGGGTGCAGGATGTGCCGCTGCATGGCGACGGCGGTGGAGCGCAGTCGCAGCATCTCGTGCTCGCGCTTGATACGCCTGTGGCAGGCATAGACGGAGGTCGTTCCCAGGGTGAGGGTGAGAAGCACGAGCAGGACGCGGTCGAACCATCGCCCTCCGTCGCTGTCCCATGCCAGCACGGTGCCCGTGACGACGAGCGTGGTCCATGCGGCGACGAACCTCGTCTGATGAACGGTGCACAGCGCCGACGCTGTCCCCGGCAGGAACACCAGCAATCCGAGGAGCCACACCGCGGATCCGGAGAGGACACCGAGGAGCACGACCAGGAGAGTCACCGACACCACGCCGACGACCGTTTCGGCGTTGCCCGGAGGCTCGATGGCCTCCATGGGGTGAGCGGGTCTCTTCCGCTGGGTACGGGCCATGGGATCTCCTGGACAGCTGGTGAACATTCTGTGAGTGGAGCAGGAGTGATCGCACTGTTCCGCGTGAGGTCACTCCTGCTCTCCGTCGGCTCGGCGGTGGGCGGCGGTGAGCAGGTCGTGCGCGACATGGAGGGCAGCCGCCCGCTTCTCCTCGGTCCCGGCCTCGATGCCGTCCGAGGCGAACACCGCCGCGTGCAGCGTCAGCACCGCGACGATGCAGCGGACCTGATGGGGAAGGCTTGTGTCGGCAACTCTGAAGAGCGCCAGCGCGCGCTGCATCGTCTCCCGGAACGCCGCACCCACGGGCAGGTCGCGGACTGCCGCCGCGTTCTCATAGAAGACCCTGAGCAGCGGCGCGGCCTGAGTGAGGGCGGTGTCGTACCGGCGAAGTGCCTCCTGTTTGGTCGCCAGGCTGTCAGGCGCGGCCCGCGCCCACTCGATCACCGCGGTGACGGGCGTGATCCACTCCTCGAAGAGGGCGGTGAGGATGTCTTCCTTGGCTTTGAAGTGGTAGTAGAGCGCAGCCTTGGTGACATCGAGCCGTTCGGCGATCTCACGGACGGAAGTCCGCTCGTACCCCTGTTGGGTGAAGAGTTCCAGAGCCGCTTGCTGGATGTGTCTGCGGGTGTCTCCGGTTGTCATGGCGCTCACCTGCGGATGTGTTGTCGTCCTCCGCCCTCGGGACATCGAGGCGTCACCTGAGACGCCCCGAGGGAGAAGGTCGGGTTACGCCTTCGTCCCGGCGGTCTCCGCCGGGACGAGCGGCCCAGCGGCGGTCGGTCCCTCGGAGGCCGCGGCGACCGTGGGACGGTGGCGCGGAAGGAAGGAGGCGAGCGCGAGCGAGACGAGGGCCGCGCCGCAACCGATGACCATGATCACCTTGAAGGCGTTCTCGGAGGGGAGGGCGTGGCCGCCGAAGTCGGTGGTCATCTGGGCGACGATCACTCCGGCGAGTGCGCTGGCGATGGAGGTGCCGACGGCCCGCATCAGGGTGTTGACGCTGTTGGTCGCCGCCGTCTCGGACGGTGCCACCGCTCCCATGATCAGCAGCGGCAGAGCCCCGTAAGCGAGGCCGACGCCGGCTCCGATGACGCAGGAGACCAGGATCAGATGCCAGACCTCGCTCATCAGCAGCAGGTTCATGGCGTAGCCGCCGGCGACGACGACGGCGCCGATCATCAACGTGGTCTTCGGCCCCCGGGCCTTGGAGATCTTCGCGGAAAGCGGTGCGGCGAGCATGACGACCACGCCCTGCGGGGCGAGCACCAGGCCCACGGTCAGCAGCGACCCGCCGAGACCGTAACCCGTCTGCTCGGGCAGTTGCACGATCTGCGGAACCAGCATCTGCAGGGAGAACAGCGAGAAGCCGAACATCGCACCGGCGAGGTTGGTGAACAGCACCTGCGGACGAGCGATGGTCTGCAGCTTGATCAGCGGCTGCTTGGCGCGCAGCTCGTAGAAGCCCCAGACCACGAGGATCACGATGCCGACGGTGAACAGGCCGAGGGTGGTGGTGCTGGCCCAGCCCCAGGTGGCGCCCTTGGAGAGGGCGAGGAGCAGGCTGACCAGAGCGGCCGACAGACCGAGCGCGCCGATCAGGTCGAAGCGGCCACCGCTGCGCACCTTCGACTCGGGAATCAGCCTGAGGATGAGCACGCTGGCGAGGGCGCCGATGGTGCCGGAGCCCCAGAACAGGATGTGCCAGTCGAAGTTCTCGGCGATCACCGCGGCGATGGGCAGGCCCAGCGCCGAGCCCACGCCGAGGGAGGCGCTCATCATCGCGGTCGCGGATCCGAGCCGTTCGGCGGGCAACTCGTCGCGCATGATGCTGATGCCGAGCGGGATGACACCGGCCGACAGGCCCTGCAGGGCACGTCCGACGAGCATCGGGACCAGGGAGTCACTGAGGGCGCACAGGAACGATCCGGCCGTCATGAGGACCAGGCTGATCAGGAGCATGCGGCGCTTGCCGTACATGTCTCCCAAGCGTCCCGCCACCGGGGTGGCGACGGAGGCGGCGAGCAGGGTCGCGGTGACCACCCAGGCGGTGTTGGCCGGTGCGGCGCCCAGCAGCCGCGGAAGATCGGGAACGAGCGGGATCACCAGTGTCTGCATGAGCGAGACGGAGATCCCAGCCAGTGCCAGTACCACCACGATGACGTTGGGTTTCGGCGGCGCGGATCCGCTGGAATCCGTGGACTGGGGAACGGCGTCGGGCATGTCTGGATCTCCGGTCTACATGGATACATGGAGCATCTAAATCAACGGGTTGATTTAAAAGGTAGCGGGAGATGTCTCTCCGGGCAAGTCGGCCCCATCAGGGCGGGTGGTCGGCGTACCGTCCGTGCGGGCACGCCGACGGCCCTCAATGGATTAAGTCAACCGTTTGACTTAACTCACTTGTGTGGTGTTGCCTGGATCCGTGAAGGAAGCCATTGATCAGGGCATGTGCGTCGCGGTCGGGGAGTGCGTGCTGACGGCCGCGGCCTGCCCGCCATCACGGTCGCGGGATGATGCGCGTACCCAGGCGGACAGTGGTCGTGGGCACCTCGGCCGCGGGGCCGGCCACGGCCGAGACCCTGCACAACAAGGAGTGCGAAGGGAAACTGACCCTCGTTGGCGACGAGGCGCACCCTCCGTACGACCGGCCGCCGTTGTCCAAGCAGGTCCTGGCCGGTGCCTGACAGGCGCGGCGGGTGCAGCTTCGCGACGGACAGGCCCTCGGCAGGTTGGACGCCGACCTTCGAATCGGGTGCGCCGCGGTCGGGTTGGACACCACCGGGCGGCAGGTCCTGCTGGACGGCGGTGACCGTTCGGTTCGACGCACTGGTCATTGCCACCGGCATCAGCCCGCCCCGACTGCCCGGCGCCGACCTGGCAGGGGTGCACGTGCTTCGATCGCTCGACGACGTGCTGGCGTTGCGCTCCGTACTGCTGGGCGGGGCCGAAGGCCGTGGTGGTCGGCGCCGGGTTCCTCGGTGCCGAGGTGACCGCCGTGGCGCGCGGCCTGGGTCTGGACGTCACGCTGGTCGACCCGCTGCCGGTGCCGATGCGCCGCCAGTTCGGCGACCGGATCGGGGAACCGGTCGGACAACTGCACGGCGATCACGGTGTCGCACAGTGCCTGAGCGTCGGCGTGACCCGGTTCGTGGAATCGGCGGGCCGGGTGGTCGCCGTCGAACTGACCGACCACACAGCGACGAGGTGACGGAGCGCGCGCAGTTCACGGTGGCTGTTTCCGGCCGAGTACGCCGACGACCTTGCCCTGATGGCCGTAGGCGGCGACGAATCTGCGGTCGTCCGGACTTCCGTGCAGCACCGTGACTTCCGCGTGTTCGGGGAAGGCGCCATAGGCCTGGATACGCGGGTCGCACTGATCGCTCCAGAGGTACGGCACGGGAGCGAAGGGGCGCAGTTCACCGAGGAGGTTGGCGGCCACGGCCATACCCTGCTCGGTGGCGCTGAGCCGGTGCTCGATGCGCATCCGCAGGCCGAAGTGCGCGTTGTGCCAGGGCGTGATGTCCCCGGCCGCGCATATGCCGGGGCGGCCTGGCAACCGGCGTCGCACTCCAAGCCTTTGCCCAGGCGAAGGCCGGAGTCTGAGTCGACCACGCCCCCTGGCCGGTTAAGCCGGCCCCGTACCGACCTGCCTTCGTCGTCTGACACGGCGCCCCGCGAACTCGGATCAGAGAGATCGGCGACACCTGATGAGCTCGCACGGGCCGGACAAGTGAACAGCGGAGGGAAAGCACGAGCCGTGAGACCAGTTGATGTACCGACGAGAACCGGATGCGGGCTGTTCGCATGGGTGGGGGCGGGTGAACCCGCGCGAGGTCTGGCGATCGCCCGGAGGCTGCGTATCGGGGGCACCGTGGTCAACGGCAGCGTTCCTCCCCCTGCGTTGGTGACCTCCGGCGGCTTGGTTGAGTCGGGCACCGGCCCCGATCTCGGTCCCGAGAGCCTGCGGAACTTCCTCGAACCCCACGCCATCGGCATTCCCCCCGCTCTCGTTTGAGCCCGGCCCGAGTCCGTCAACGACAGCAACAGCCAAGGGTGCACACGCACCCTGTCCATCAGTCCATGGAGCCCGAGTGAAAAGCACGACCGCAGTGAACGAGTCAG
Source organism: Streptomyces sp. NPDC107454 (assembly GCF_055582885.1). NCBI lineage: Bacteria > Bacillati > Actinomycetota > Actinomycetes > Kitasatosporales > Streptomycetaceae > Streptomyces > Streptomyces sp. NPDC107454. The sequence goes on from NZ_JBVJPA010000014.1 coordinate 97,585, forward strand.
CCACTGCAGATGCACCGTCCAACGCCCACCGCCAGGTCCTCGTGGCCCTCAGCGGCCTGCTCATCGCGCTCTTTGTCGCGACGCTCAGCAGTACCGTGGTCTCGACCGCGTTGCCGAAGATGATCGGCTCGTTGCACGGTTCGCAGACGCAGTACACCTGGATCGTCACGGCAACCCTGCTCACTACGACCGCCACCACCCCGATCTGGGGCAAGCTGGCCGATCTGTTCAGCAAGAAGAACCTCGTGCAAGTGGCCGTCTCCGTCTTCGTCCTCGGCTCGGTGGCCGCCGGGGTGAGCCAGTCCGCCGGGCAGCTCATCGCCGCTCGCGCGGTACAGGGCATAGGCGTCGGCGGCGTCCAGGCCCTCGTCCAGATCGCGATCGCGGCGATGATCCCGCCGCGCGAACGTGGCCGGTACAGCGGCTACCTCAGCAGTGTCACCGCGATGTCCACCATCGGCGGACCGTTGCTCGGCGGGTTCATCGTCGACACCTCATGGCTGGGCTGGCGGTGGTGCTTCTTCATCGGCATCCCGGTCGCCGTCGCCGCGCTCGTCCTGCTGCAAAGGACGCTGAACCTGCCCGTCATCCGACGCGACGACGTGAAGATCGACTACCTCGGCGCGGCTCTGATCGCCTCGGGTGTCAGCGTGCTCCTCATCTGGATCTCGTTCGTCGACAGCTCGTTCGCCTGGGGGTCCTGGCAGACCGCCGCCATGGTCGGTGCGGCACTGGTCCTGCTGTCCGTCGCCATGTGGGTGGAAGTGCGCGCGGCCGAGCCCATAGTGCCGCTCCACATCATCAAGCGGCGCACGACCGTTCTGGCGATCGTCGGCAGTTTGGCCTCCGGTACGGCCATGTTCGCGGCCTCGGTCTACCTGAGCCAGTACTTCCAGGTCAGCCGCGGTTACACGGCGACTCAGGCGGGGCTGCTGACGATTCCGATGATGGGCGGCATCCTGGTCTCCTCCATCCTCGCGGGCCGGCTGATCAGCAGGACCGGAAAGCTCAAGCCGTTCGTCGTCGTCGGCTCCGTCCTGCTCACGGCCGGGTTCGCCGGACTCGGAACCATCGACCACGGGACGTCGCTGGTCTTCATGGGTGCGGCGATGCTGTGTGTCGGCCTCGGCGTCGGCATGACGGCGCAGAACTTCATCCTCGTCGTGCAGAACTCCGTCCCCCTGAAGGACATCGGCACCGCCAGCACCACGGTCACCTTCTTCCGCTCTCTCGGGGGCACGTTCGGCGTCACCGTGCTCGGCGCCGTCCTGGCCCGCCAGGTCGCCGACAACATGTCGAAGCATCAGGGGAGTGCCGGCGCAGCCTATGGCGACGCGACCGGAGTCATATTCCTCATAGCCGCCGGGATCGCGGCCTTCGGCATCCTCGCCGCGATCCTGCTGAAGCCGGTCGTCCTGCGCACCAGCCACGACACCTCCGAAGCGACTCCAGCGGCCGGCGCCGAAGCGGCCGACGGCGTTCCCGACCTCGTCCGAACGACCGCCACGCCCGCACCGGGTGAGACGGGCCCCGCGCCTGACGACGTGAGGCCCGATCCGCACCGGTGAGGCTCAGCCTTTACCCAGGAGCAGCCAGATCTGGTTCTTCTTGGTGCCCAGGGCGCTCGCCGGGTCGCAGGTCCACCGGTGGACCAGGGCCCGTGGCTGAGTGGGGACGCCCGAGACGTCGACGCACTCGCCGCTGTGCTTGTTCACCACGGTGTAGGTGTTGGTCCTGGCGCTGACCGGTTCAGGGTCGAGTAGCTGCTGGTCGCCACCTTCGCACTCGATGGCACTGGGTGCTGTTGGCGGTGCTGAGGCCGGTGTGGTCGAGGCACTGGCAGCTGTTTTGGCCCACCGGCCCACCGGCCCACCGGCCCACCGGCCCACCGGCCCACCGGCCCACCGGCCCACCGGCCCACCGGCCCACCGGACCGGCGGATTGGCCCGGACGGGTGTGTCGCGGTCCGCCGTCGGACAACGGACGGCGGACCGCGGCGCGCATGCGGCGGTCACGTGTTCGCAGACACCGCGACCGGACAAGGCTGCCGCCACGTCACTCGTGGGGCCCGCATGAAGACGTGCTGGGACGGTGGTTGAGTTCCGGTGCGCCCAAGTGCTCGAAGCGCAGTGCCGGACGACTGGGCCAAGGGACCCGGGGTTGAGAGGGAGTAACGGGAGGGACGGCTCCGTGCCGACATCGGCGTGGGCGACCTGGTCGTACTGCTGTCGCTGCTGGTGCGGCAATTCCCGGCCGCCGCCGAGACCGCGGACATGATGCTGCACCGGGCCACGGCCCTGATCCTCGGCGGCCTGCGCGCACCGGGCGTGCAGCTTCCCGGGCGTCCCCTGGTTCAGAGCGACCTGACCTGAGGAGCCATGGCCGGACAGGCTCTGGGTGATGCGTCGGTCAGAAGCTGGTCAGGGCGCGCAGTCGGTCGGCTCGGGAGCGCCGGACGACGTCGATGTGTGGGGCCAGGTGGTCGAAGGCGTGCGGACAGCCCGGGTGGACGTGCAGTTCGACGGAGGTGCCTGCGGCTGCGAGGCGGCGGGCGTAGACGATGTCCTCGTCTCGGAAGATGTCCAGTTCCCCGACCTCGATGTAGGCGGGGGGCAGCCCGGACAGGTCACGCGCCCGTGAGGGCGCGGCGTAACCGGGTACGTCGGGCTTTCCGACGGAGTCTCCCAGCAGGGCGTGCCAGCCGGTGTAGTTGTTGTCGTAGTTCCAGATGGCAAAGGGCAACAAGGCCGGGTCGGGTTCGGTGGTGCGATCGTCCAGCATCGGGTAGATGAGGATCTGCTTGGCCGCGGGCATGCCGCGGTCGCGGGCGAGCAGCGCCGCTCCTGCGGCCAGGCCCCCGCCCGCGCTCTCGCCCATCAGCGCGATCCGGGCGGGATCGACCCCCAGGTCGCCCGCGTGTGCGGTCAGCCACAGTAGGCCGGAGTAGGCGTCCTCGACCGGGGTGGGGTGCGGGTGCTCCGGGGCGCGGCGGTAGTCGACGGAGAGCAGTGGGACGCCGCTGCCGGCGGCATAGTCGGCGACCAGGTGGTCGAACAGTGCCACCGACCCCGAGACCATGCCGCCGCCGTGCAGATAGACGACAGCCGGACCGGCTTTGGACGCGTCGTGGAGTTCCGGGGAGTACCAGCGGACCAGTATCTCGGCACCGTCGTGGGAGACGGCGTAGTGGTCGGTGCGGGCGACGGACGGTTGCCCGGGCTTCATGGCGTCGAGAGCGGCCAGGTCCGACTCGCCCGCGCGCAGTGCCTGCCAGTCGCCGCGAACCGGATGCTGGGGCGGGGTGTCGGGTGCGGAGGAGCGCCTGGCGGCGAGGGCCTGCTGCAGTTGGATGTCGAATGCGTACGGCATGGGGTCTCCGTCGGGTGCTTGCTCGGTCGCGGCGGACCGGTCGGGGGTGAGGTGCTGTCGCCCTGATAAAGGCACATCCAAGGTCATTAAGTCAATGGCTTGATTTAAATGTGGCGGGAAGGTGGCCCACCGACCACCGCGGCCTGGCCCGTGGGGTGACCTGTGCGGCGGTTCAGGCTGTCTGCCGGACGGGTGTTCGGAGTCGTGGAGGACCTGGTGGCCGGCGGGGCGCAGGGTGGTGGCGGTGGCGCGTGGTTCGCTGTTGCCGGGGTTGCGGTTGTAACGGGGGAAGGCGCCGCTGGAGACCTGGACGCGGATGCGGTGGCGACGCTTGAAGCGGTGGGCCGTCGGCCACAACTGCGCGGTCGCGCGGGCGAGTTCGTTGGCGCCGGTGAGGCTGATCAGGCCGTCGCGGACGTTGATGGAACGGCCCTTCTCGTCGACGTCGCAGAGCCGGACGAATACATCGGCGTACGGCAGGCTGCTGCGGAAGAAGATCTCCGCGCTGACCTCTCCGGTCGCTTCGACGTCCTTGAGCGCCTGGAAGCCGCGTTCGGCCAGCGGCCGGACCGTCGCCCACCAGGGGGATCCGTTGCCGAGCGCCGGAGCTCGGACGGGGCCTGGTGTCGGCGTCCTGGCCTTCAACCCCGGTGCGCACGCTTGGCGGAGCGGCTGTCTTCAGCCGGCCACTCGCAGCAGCAACTTGCCCGTTGATGTGCGTCCGCCCATCAGTTGGTGGGCCTCGGCAGCCTTCGACAGCGGGAACTCCGCGGTGACCGGGAGGCTCACGGTGCCGTCGGTGACGGTGCGGAAGGCACGCTCGGTGAGCGATCGCAGCGCCTCGGGTGCCGACTGCGCGAGCGCCAGGATGGAGAAACCCGCGACCGATCGGCCCTGTGCGTAGAGCTCGGGCTGTCCGACGTGCCACGGCTCGGACCCGCTCGCGTTGCCGAAGGACACCAGGCGTCCGAAGACGGCCAGCGCGTCGAGTCCGCGGCGAAGCGTGTCGCCGCCCACCGGGTCCAGCACCAGGTCGACTCCCTTGCCGTCCGTGGCGCGGCGGACATCCTCGGAGAACGTGTCGGCGGTGAACACCTTGTGGTAGCCGTGCTTGAGGGCGTGCCCGGCCTTGGCGGTGGAGGAGACCACGCCGTACACCGCGCCGGCGCCCGCCGCCCGGGCCAGTTGCCCGGCCACCGTGCCGATACCTCCCGCGGCGCCGTGCACCAGCACGCTCTCTCCGGCGCGCAGCCGCCCCACCTCGTGGAGGAGGGCGTGGGCGGTCGGAAGCACGGTAGGGAGCGTGGCCGCGGTCCGCAGGTCCAAGCCCTCGGGGAGCGGGAAAACGGTGGCGGCCTCTGCGGCCACCACCTCGGCGTAGGCGCCGGCGTTGACGAGGGCGGCGACTTCCTGCGCCGGGCGCAGCCCCTCGACGCCGTGGCCGACCGCCCGGATCCGTCCGGAGACCTCCAGGCCCGGGCGGAAGGGCAGCGATTCCACCCGGTACCCCTCGGCGCGCGCCTTGAGGTCCGCGAAGTTCACGCCTACGTAGGCGATGTCGATGGTGACTTGGCTCGGCCCTGGCTGAGGCGTTTCGGCCTCCACCACCTTCAGCACCTCGGGACCGCCGTACTCCTGGAACTCGACTGCACGCATGAGCGGAACGCACCCTTCGACAAGTGTTCAATGAAAAGCGAACACCTTCACAGTAGGTTGCTCCTCGATCGCCGAGCAAGCGGCTGGGTCACTCCGAGGGGCGTGCCGGCGGGGAGGCGCATGGTGAGGAGTGGGGCATGCCGAAGCGGGCTGTGGGCGGCGTTCACCGTGCGGTGCCGGTACACGGGGATCCCGGCGAGGTTTCCCTAGTGGCCGCGCTGTCCGCGCTCGTCGGCCCCGTGCGCATCCAGCTGATCCGTGAGTTGGCGGGCCCCGCCGACTGGATGCGCGGATGCGGCAGCTTCGACGTGCCGGTCGGAAAAGCCACGCTCAGTCATCACTTCTCGGTCCTGCACGGCTCCGGCCTGGTCGAACAGCGTGACGTAGGCCCGAAGCGGGTCAACCAGCTGCGCCGTGAGGAGTTCGAGGCGCGTTTCCCCGGGCTGCTCGCCCTGCTCCTGCGGGGCGACGGCGCCGACTGACCGGGTGCCCGGCGCACCCGCCCTGGCCCGTCATGAAGCATGCACGGACGCGCCGGTCGTTCTGTTGTCGTCGCCACTGTCGGTCCATGTATATCGCCAGGTCACCGCTGGGGCTACGGGCGCGCCCCTGGACGCCCAGCGGCTCCTGGCCGTCCGGAAGGCTGCCGAGACCGCGCCGGAGACTGCTGCCGTTGCGGCCTGAACGGCGCCGGCAGGCGTGCGCCGTCCGGTCGGGACCGCCCATGCCGTTGTCGTTCGCGCCTCGTCCGCGCGCCGGGGAAGCCCGGAGGGTGCTGCAGACGTGCTGTTCATGAGAGTTCGTGCTCGCTCTGGTCTCTAATTTCTTTGGGTGATAGATTTTCGATACTGGAACATCGCGGTCACTCCTGGCGGGGTGGCCGCGGTGTCTCGTGTTCCGCCGGGCTGCGTGCGCTGCCTCTACGGCGGCGAGTCGACAACGCATGGAGTCCGCATGATCCGCACGTCTTTCAACCACGGCTGGCAGGTCCGGCCCAAGGTCAATCCCTTCGCTGAGCTGTCCGGTCACGTGGTTCCCTTCCGGCCGGTGACGCTGCCGCACGACGCGCTGGTCGGGCAGCGGCGGGTGGCTGTGGAGGGCGAGGTCACGATGGAGGGCGCCGCGGGTGCCTATTTCCCCGGCGGTGTTTTTGAGTACCGCAAGGTCTTCTCCGTGCCTGAGGAGTACCGGGGCAAGCGGGTCTTCGTCGAGTTCGAGGGTGTGTACCGGGACGCGACCGTGTACATCAACGGTGACTACGCGGGCCAACGGCCGTACGGGTACTCGCACTTCCGTATCGACGCAGACCGTTTCCTGCGCTTCGGCGAGGACAACGAGATCCGCGTCGAGGCCCGCGCCCACCGCGACTCCCGCTGGTACACGGGCGCGGGGATCTACCGTGACACCTGGCTGCTCGTAGGTGAGGTGGTGCGCGTGGTGCCCGACGGGGTGCGCGTCACCACCCCCGAGGTGGACGGTGCACGGGCCGTGGTCGAGGTCGCGACGGGTGTGGCCAACGATTCGATCGAGGTCCGTACGGTCGACATCGTCACGGAGATACGGGACGGTTCTGGGATCGTCGTCGCGAGCGATCACTCCCGGGTGACGGTGCTGCCGGGCGAGCCGGCGACGGTCCGGCAACGGCTTTATGTGCCTTCCCCGGCGCTGTGGAGTCCCGAGTCGCCGAATCTCTACGACTGCCATGTGACGCTGAAGGGCGTGGACGAGGAGAAGGTCACCTTCGGCATCCGCACCCTGAAACTCGACCCCGAAGACGGTCTGCGCCTCAACGGCGAGACGGTCAAGCTCCGCGGCGCCTGCGTCCACCACGACAACGGGATCCTCGGTGCGGCGACCTATGCCCGCGCCGAGGAACGCCGGGTGGAGATCCTCAAGGACGCCGGGTTCAACGCGATCCGTATCTCCCATCAGCCGGCGAGCAAGGCGATGCTGGACGCCTGTGACCGTGTCGGCATGCTGGTCGTGGACGAGGCGTTCGATGTGTGGACGTCGGGCAAGAGCGAGTTCGACTACAGCCTGAGCTTCCCGGAGTGGTGGGAGCGTGACGTGCGGGCGATGGTCGCCAAGGACTTCAACCACCCCAGCGTCATCATGTACTCGATCGGCAACGAGATCCCCGAGACGGGCTCCCCCTTCGGCGCCGCCTGGGGGCGCAGGCTCGCCGAGAAGGTCCGTTCCCTGGACCCCACGCGGTATGTCACGAACGCCGTCAACGGCATGCTGGCCGTCATGTCCGAGCTGGGCGCGCTCCAGCAGCAGGCGCTGGAGCAGGCGGCGCAGGAGGGTGCGGGCATCAACACCCTCATGGCCGACGCGGGCGACGCGATGAACATGGTGAGTTCGTCGGAGTTGGTGAGCGAGCGTACGGCGGAGTCCTTCGCGGTGCTTGATGTGGCGGGTATGAACTATGCCGAGGCCCGCTACGCCCTGGACCGTGATCTGTTCCCCAACCGCATCATTCTGGGCACGGAGACCTTCCCCACCCGCATCGACGGCAACTGGCGGCTGGTGAAGCAGTACGGCCATGTCATCGGCGACTTCACCTGGACCGGCTGGGAGTATCTGGGCGAGGTCGGTGTCGGCAGGCCCCAGTACCTGTCGGAGGACGGGCCACAGCAGACGCACAACGCGCCGTATCCCTACCTGGTGGCGGGGTGCGGTGACATCGACATCACCGGGCATCGCAGGCCCGCCTCCTACTACCGTGAAATCGTCTTCGGGTTGCGGTCCGAGCCGTACATCGCGGTCCGCAGGCCGGAACACCACGGCAGGACCTGGGCCGGGTCGCCGTGGGCGTGGAGCGACAGCATCTCCAGCTGGACCTGGCCCGGTTTCGAGGCCGATCCGGTCACGGTCGAGGTCTACAGCGACGCCGACGAGGTCGAACTCTTCGGCAACGGAAACTCCTTCGGGCGGCGGCCGGTCGGGGAGGAGCACCGTTTCCGTACGGAGTTCGAGATCGTGTACGTGCCTGGGGAACTGGTCGCGGTCGCCTACCGCGACGGCGTCGAGACCGGTCGCACCAGTGTGCGGGGGGCCGACGGCCCCGTGCGGCTGAACGCCGGGTCCGATCGCGAGGTCGTCCGGGCGACGGACGGTGACCTGGCGTACATCGCCCTGACCCTGACCGACGCGCACGGTACCTGCCACACCGGAGCCGACCGGCCGGTGAGTGTCGAGGTCTCCGGAGCGGGAGAGCTGATCGGGTTCGGCAGCGCCGACCCGTCGACCGAGGAACGGTTCGACGCCATGGAACGGCGTACGTACGAGGGACGCGCGCTGGCCGTTGTGCGTCCTACCGGGGTCGGGAAGATCCGTCTTGCCGCGACCGCGCCGGGCTGCGATCCGGTGGACGTCGTGGTCACGGTCGAATAGCCCCCAGGCATGTGCCGAGCAGCCCCCGGGGCCTTGCCAGGCAGCGCGTGGTCACCTGTCGAATCGCACCCGCTGGGCCGCAACCACCAGGAACGGTGTCCATGATCGATCGCGAGTCACTCGTCCGTCGCCACACCATCGAGATCACCCGGCCGGATCCCTCCCACGTCCTGACGGTGGGCAACGGCGACTTCGCCTACAGCGCCGACATCACCGGCATGCAGACCTTCGTCGGGTACCACGATCAGTCCGCTGCCTTCGCCGAGCAGCGGCTGGCCGTCACCAACGCGACCATGTCGAACTGGGGATGGCACTCGATGCCCAACCCCGAAGGGTTCGTTCTCGACGACGCGATGTCGACCTATCAGACCGCACGTGGGCCGGTGCAGTATCCGGACAAGTTCGACATGGCCTCGATGATGGGGGGTGAGCTGGCCGAGGAGTTGCGTGCCGGGGCCTGGCTCCACATGAACCCGCAGCGGCTCGACCTCGGACGCATCGGACTACAGCTGCGTACCGCCCCAGGGGCCGAGCCGGAGACCTACCCCGAAGCGCTCGCGAACCCCCGCCAGCGACTCGACCTGTGGTCGGGCATGCTCACCAGCAGCTTCGAGTACGCCGGTCAGGAGGTGCGGGTGACCACGGTCGCCGACCCGCATCATTCGCGGGTCGCCTTCCGCATCGAGTCGGAGCTGCTCGCGAGCGGCCTGGCCGGTGTCGTCCTGCGGTTTCCCTACGCCAGCGACGGCTTCTTCCAGACCTCCGACTGGACCTCGCCCGACAAACACCAGTCGACACTGGAACCGGTGGGGGAGCGCGCGGCCCGCATCCGGCGGGTGCTCGACGACACGGCCTACGCGTTGCGGCTGGACTGGACCGAGGGCGCGTTGTCGACGACGGAGGAGCCGCACGAGTTCGTGCTGACGGGCTCGGCGGCCACGCTGGAGCTCGTGGCCGGATTCTCGCCGGACGAGGAGTTCGGCAGCGACACGTTCGCCACCGTGGCCGGCGCGGCCGCAGACTGGTGGCGCGACTTCTGGACATCGGGTGCCGCCATCGACTTCGCGGGCAGTACCGATCCCCGGGCGGCGGAGCTGGAGCGCCGGGTCGTCGTATCGCAGTACCTGACCGCCGTGAACAGCTCCGGCTCACTCCCTCCGCAGGAGACCGGGCTCGTCGCCAACTCCTGGTTCGGCAAGTTCCACCTGGAGATGCACTGGTGGCATGGCGCGCACTTCGCCGCCTGGGGCCGCCCCGGACTGCTCGCCCGCAGCATGGACTGGTACCTGTCCATCCTCGACTCCGCGCGCGAGACCGCACGGCGCCAGAGCTATGAGGGCGCCCGCTGGCCCAAGCACGTGGGCCCCGACGGCCGGGAGAGCCCGTCGGAGATCGGCGCGCTGCTCGTCTGGCAGCAGCCTCACCCGCTCTACCTGCTCGAACTGCTCCACCGCGCCCTGCCGGAGTCCCGGCGGCCGGAGCTGGTCACCCGCTTCGCGGAACTCGTCGAGGAAACGGCCCGGTTCATGGCCTCCTTCGTCGAGGAACGCTCCGGCACCTTTCACCTGCCGGCGCCCGTGATGCCGGCGCAGGAGTTCTACGACGCGAAGAGCACCGAGGACCCCACCTTCGAACTGGCCTACTGGTGGTGGGGGCTGGAGATCGCCCAGTCCTGGCGCGAACGCCTCGGACAGGAACGCAACGAGCGGTGGCAGCAGATCCAGGACAACCTGGCCGCACCCCACCAGGACAACGGGCACTACACGGCGGTCGCCACCGAGCCCTACCTGCGCCGTGACGACCATCCCTCGCTGTTGTGCGCGCTCGGTGTCGTTCCCGCCGGCCCGCTCATCGACGCGGGCGTCATGGAGGCGACACTTCTCGACATCCTCGGCGACTGGCAGTGGGAGTCCGCCTGGGGCTGGGACTTCCCAGTCCTGGCGATGACCGCCACCCGCATCGGCCGTCCGGACCTCGCGGTGGACGCCCTGCTCATGGACACCCCGAAGAACACGTACACGGTCGTCGGTCACAACCCGCAGATCGGCAGCCTTCTGCCGCTCTACAACCCGGCCAATGGCGGCCTGCTCGCCGCGGTGTCCCTCATGGCGGCCGGCTGGGACTCCGCCGGCGCCGATCGTCCCGGTTTCCCGAACGACGGCAGCTGGCAGGTCCAGCACGAGGGCCTCACCGTCTGGCCCTGAACGATCCGATCACCCGCTAGAAGAGGAAAACTGATATGGCCACTGGCGAATGGGGTCCCGACGACATCGCACGCCTGGTGTCCCGGCTGACGTTGGAGCAGAAGGTCGCGCAGCTCAGCGGCCTGAACACACCCGAACTGTTCGGACCGCCGGACGAGGATCTGCCGAACGTCCCCGGCATCGACACGAGCCGTCTGAAGGAGCTGCGTCCGCACGGTCTTGGACATCTCTCGCTGGCCTGGTTCCTCGGCGGTGACGCGGACGCCCTGCGTGTGAAGCTCGCTCAGATCCAGGCCGGGGTGCGTGAGGTGTCGCCGTTCGGTATCGGCGCGCTGATTCACAACGAGGGTATCAACGGCTTCCTGCACGCTTCGGGTTCGCAGTTTCCCACGGCCTGGGCGCAGGCGGCGACGTGGGACCCCGGGCTGGTCCGGCGGGCCGCGGCGGTGACGTCGGCACACATGCGGGATGCCGGGATGCAGCTGCTGTTCTCTCCGGTGATGGACATCAACCGCGATCCGCGCTGGGGCCGGGTGCACGAGACGTACGGTGAGGACCCGGAACTGTCCGCGCAGATGTCCGTCGCGTTCGTCCATGGTGTGCACCAGGAGGACGGGGTCCTCGCGACCGGCAAGCACTTCCTGGGCTACGGCAACTCGGAGGGCGCCCTGAATCAGTCGGCGACGCAGCTTGGGCGGCGGGCCCTCGTCGATGAGTATGCCGAGCCGTTTCGCCGGGCGGTCGCGGAGGCCGGGCTGTCGGTCGTGATGAACTCCTACAACGAGATCGACGGTGTGCCCGCGGCCGCGAACCGCTGGCTGCTGACCGAACTTCTGCGCGGGACTCTCGGCTTCGACGGGCTGGTGGTCGGCGACTACGACGCGGTCAACATGCTGCGCACCCACCACCGCACCGCGCGCACGGGGGGCGAGGCAGCGGTGCAGGCCCTGTCGGCCGGGCTGGATGTCGAACTGCCCGGTAACGCGAACTACGCGTCCCTGGTCGGTGAGGTCGCCGCCGGGCGCTTGGACGAGAAGGTCGTCGACCTGGCCGTCGGCCGGGTTCTGGCCATCAAGGCCAGGGTCGGCCTCCTCCCCGGCTTCGGTCCGCGCCCCGCTCCGGCGGTGGCACCGGACCGGGCGGAGGCCGCCGAGATCCGGCGCGCCATCGCGGTCCGCAGCACGGTTCTGCTCCAGAACGACGGCATTCTGCCTCTGACGCCTGGCAAGCAGCGCATCGTGGTCGTCGGCCCCGCCGCCGACGAACTACGGATCCACTTCGGCGCGTACACCTCGGTGTCCAACGCCGAGATGCCGATCGGCATGATGGCGGTCATGGAGGGCAAGGTTCCCGGGGTCGACCCGGCGACCTTCAACTTCACCGACATCTTCCAGACCCGCATGCCGGGCATGGACGAGACTTTCGAGAACGTCGCCTGTGACCTGCACCCCGAAACTCCCACGGTGCTGGACGCCCTGCGGGAACTGGACGAGACGGTCGAGTACGTGTCGCTGGGCCTTTTCGAGAACGACGGCAGCCTCGACGCGGGGACCGTGCAGGCCGCCGTGGCGAACGCCGACCTGGTGCTCGCGGTCCTCGGCGAGCGGACCGGCTGGGTGGGCAACAACACGGCCGGCGAGGGCCAGTCGACGGCCTCGCCGTCTCTGCCCGGTGATCAGGAGGAGTTGCTGGAGCAATTGGCGGCCACGGGCAAGCCGCTGGTGAGCGTGGTCGTCTCCGGCCGGCCGCTGCTGCTCGAGAAGGCGGCCCGGGTGTCCCGTGCGGTCCTCCTCGCCCCGCTCCTGGGCGAGGAGGCGGGCACCACGATCGCGCACACCCTTTTCGGTCGGATCAATCCCAGCGGCAAGCTGCCCAGCACCTTCCCGCGGCACCTCGGCCAGCTCCCGCTGTACCACGGCCACCATCACGGCAGTGGCTACGAGCACCCGACCGGCACCCGTCACGGTTACGGTGACCTCGCCGTCCAGGGCCCGCTCTACGCCTTCGGTCACGGACTGTCGTACACCACCTTCGCTGTCGCGCTGGACGAACAGGACGGACCGGCGGTCGAGCTGTCCGACGGTGTGATCCGGGCCCGGCTGACGGTGTCCAACACCGGGGACGTGGATGGCGAGACGGTCGTGCAGTTGTACGCGCGTGACGAATTCGCCTCCGTCGTCCGTCCGGTGCGGCAGCTGATCGGGTTCGCGCGTGTCAGCCTCGCCGCGGGGGAGAGCGGGAGCGTCTTGCTGGAAGCGCCGGTCGAGCGGCTGCACTACACCCTGACCGACGGCAGCCGCGGCATCGAGCCCGGCGACATCACCGTACTGGCCGGACTCGCCGCCGACGCACTTCCCTGCGCCGCGACGGTCACGGTCGACTAGAACGGCCGGCCGGGCAGCGGCGTCCTGACCCGCCCGCGCCCGGCTGTGCCAAGAGGCGGCAGGGCGGGCGCGCCACCGACAGTGGTGAGCGTGCCCGCTCTGCCGCGCCTTCGTGCCGGTGCCGTGTGATCGTTTCGGCACAACGGCACAGGCCAGAAACCGACTCGCCGATGAACACGGCGCAGTACGGTCCGTCGACTGATCAGCCAGCCACACCACGCACACCATCCGCGTGGATATCGCGGTGATCGGCGCGATGTCCACGCGGATGCTCGTACCGTCGGGATCAGTTCCTGGCCTAGTATTTTTTAGATTGATAGGTTTTTGATGGTGGTAGCCGCGTTTTCTCGGGGTGTGGGCGGCCGGACGCGTTGGCGCACATGCGTGCGCCCGGCGGCGGGATGTGGTCCCGCCCGGCTTGCTTCATGCACGCCGCGCCGACTCCGGCGGCGAGGCGACCACCGGACCATGCGCAGCCGCCGGCCAGCCCCCCGCCCACCACGGTGGGAACCTTGAGGAGCACCCATGCCACTTGATCCATTCCTCGCCGAGAAGATGCACTTGCTCGAGGGCCTCAGCTGGGAGGACGCGCAGAGCGACCCGGAGGCCATGCAGAGGTTCGTGGAGTACTTCCGCGATCCGGGCGAGTGGAGCATGCCGGACGTCGCGGTCGAGGACCGCGCCGTCCCAGGGCCCCATGGAGAGATTCCGGTCCGGATCTACACCCCGCGGGCCGGGGCTCGCCGCGCCCTGTTGTGGTTGCATGGCGGCGGTTTCATGGGCGGCAACCTCGAGATGCCGGAAGCGCATGTGGTGTCTGCCGAACTCGCTGCCCGGGCCGGGGCGTTGGTGGTCTCTGTCGACTACCGTCTTGCTGTGGACGGCACTCGCTACCCGGTTCCGGTCGACGACGTGCACGCGGCGTGGCGGTGGCTCACCGGTACGGGGTGGACGGGGTCTGGTCCCGTCGGTCTCGGGGGTGCGAGCGCGGGCGCCGCCCTTGCCCTGTCCACGGCGGTCCGGCTGCGCGACCAGGGCGAATCCGGCCCGGATGCCCTGCTGCTCGCCTATCCGTTCGTCCACTTCCCGACCCCGGCTCTGGATGACGAGACGGCGGCCGGGATGCGGGACCTGCCGCCTCTGATGCGGTTCACCACCGAGTCGATCGAGCACATGGTACGCAACTATGTGGGCCGGCTGACGGGTCTGCCCCCGGCCGCGATGCCCGGGGCGGCGAACCTCGACGGCCTCCCCCCGACCGGTATCGTCCTTGCTGAGTTCGACGATCTCCGGCCGTCCGGTGACCTGCTGGCCCGGCAGCTGGAGGAATCCGGTGTCCCGGTCCGGACTTACCTCGGGGCGGGCATGCCACACGGGCATCTGAACCGGACGCCGTCCCTCGAGGAGGTCGACCGCTCACTCGACTTCCTCGTGACCACGCTCTCCGGTTGACCGGTTGACGATACGGAGAAGAGCGCCGATACCATGAGCCTTCGACCCCGTACGCCGACATGCCGCATCCGACGTACGGACCGAGGGGATCAGGGCGTGGACACTCCTGATGACGCGTCGGATCTCGCTCCCAGACGGAAACCGACACCGCGCACGGCCTGAATGGACAAGGCGTCACCGACCTTGTGCCGCAGGGCCGTTACATGGGTGTCCAAGGTCTTCGTCGAGCCCAGCCAATTGCTGTCCCAGACCGAGGCCATGATGGTCTCCCTGGTCACCAGACTGTCCACCCGCTCAGTGAGAAAGGCCAGCAAGGCGTACTCCTTGGGGCTCAACGGGACCTCGATCCCGTCCAGGAAGACACGGTGAGCCCGGCGGTCGACGGTCACTCGACCTTACATGTCACGCGGGGCCTGCGGCAGGCGCCGAGCGGGCACGCGGGACCTGGCCGGCCGGACAGAACTCATGTCGGGGGCGGGCTCCGAGGTGTCGGGTCCGGTGGAGAGTCGGCGCAGCACCGCCCGCATCCGCGCGATCAGTTCACGTACCAGGAAAGGTTTCACGACGTAGTCGTCCGCGCCGAGTTCGAGGCCGACAACCTTCTCCGTCTCGCTGCCCCGCCCGCTGATCGCGATGACCGGTACATCGCTGTGGGCACGCAACTCTCTGCAGACGTCCAGGCCGTCGATGTCCGGCAGGCCGAGATCGAGAAGAACCATGTCCGCCGCCGGTGCGGCGAGCGCGTCCCGTCCGGTGGGAACCCAGGTCACGTGATAGCCGTAGCGGGCAAGGCCACGCTGCAGGGAGCCGGCCAGAGGTCGGTCGTCCTCGACGAGCAGTACGTGCACTGTCTTCTCCTGAGGGAGTGTGGTCACGGTGGGAAACAGGTCTGGTCGACGACCCGAGTAACGGGAAGTGCCGGAGGGCGAGTTGCCTCGGCCCGTGAACGAAGTGGCCACGGTGCACGCTCCAGCCAGAGGCCTCGGCGGCCCCTGACCTCACGGTACGGTCGGTCCTGGCTGCTGCCCTCCGCCGGAGGACCGAATATGGCGAAGACGGGTGGTACGGCCGTAGTACGTGCTCTGCACCTCACCGACGCCGGGGCTGCTGCGGATCCTGACGGCGGTGAAGTCTGGTCTCCTTGAGCCTGGCGACGACCCGTGCGGGAATGCCCTGGTCACCAAACCCGTGAGCCGGGTGCGCCCGGAGCCGTGCATCATGCGCGTCGTGTGCTGATGCGGTTCAAGCGTCGTAGACGTAGAAGCCGTGGCCGCTCTTGCGCCCCGAGGTGGCCGACGGCGACCATGCGGCGCAGCAGGGCGGGGCGTACGGCGGTTCCTTGCGATGCCCCACCGGACGTGCCCGGCATCGCACGACCGATGCCGGTGAGATCAGATCGGAAAGTTGTCCGGCCGCGGCCGTGTCAGCAGGGCGACCGCCGGGGGCAGCGGGTTCGCCGCGGCGGGGGACAGGGCGTCCAGAACCAGTGCAACGTAGCGACGCCAGCCGTCGGTCTGTGAGTCCATGGTCCACAGGACGCTGGAAAGCATCACCATGAACCTGGGCAGGTCTTCGGGAACCAGGTCGACGCGGACGAGGCCGGCCTGTTGGCCACGACGGGTCAACTGGACGAGCGCGTCGTGGAACTCCACGGTGACATCCGCGGTGAGTGAGCCGGTCATCCTGGCGGCTGCCAGGGTGTTGTGTTCGCGCGCCGCCAGGGTCAAGGCGGCTTCGATCAACGTGGTGAGGCCGCGCAGGGGGTTGTTGTCGTCGAGCGCCTGTGCCTGGGCGGGAGTCAGGCCCTCGGCGAGGCACTGGTCGAGAGCGGCCCGCGCAAGCACCCCCTTGTCCGGAAACCGTCGGTACAGCGTCGAGATGCCGACGCCGGCGTGGCGGGCGATCTCCTCCAGCGGGGCGTCGGCCCCCTGTGCTGCCCAGACCTCCCGCGCAGCGCGCTGAATTCTCTCGGCGTTGCGCGCTGCGTCGGCGCGCAGGTGTCGCGAGGTGCTCACAGTCACCTTTCCAGTCTAGCAACCGGTAGTGCGCTTCCCCTTATGGTTCACTTAAGCAAGTAGTAGTGGACTTCCAGTTGTGGCAGGAGAACCAAGTGAAGGTGACAGTCGAGACAGAGAAGTGTGTGGCCGCCGGGCAGTGCGTGATGCTTGCGCCGGAGGTCTTCGACCAGCGCGAGGACGACGGTGTCGTGGTGCTGCTCGACGACGCACCAGTACCGGAACTGCACGACGCCGTCCGCGAGTCAGCCGCCGTCTGCCCGGCCGCGGCCATCGTCTTGGCCGGGTCATGAACCGGGTCGTGGCCGTCGGCGGGTGGGCCGGCTGCGGCGGAGGCTTTGCGCAGGGCCGAGTACCGGGGCGAGATCACTTTGGTGGGGGAGGAGCCGCGTCTTCCCTGTGATCGGCCGCCTCTGTCCAAGCAGCTGTTGTGTGGGCAGTGGGAGCCGGGCCGGCTGGCCCTGCGTTCGCGTGCCGATATCGACGCGCTGGGCCTGGAGTGGCGTCTGGGTGTCGGTGCGACGGGGCTGGACGCGGTGCGGCATGTGGTGACGCTGGCCGACGGTTCTCAGGTGTCCCATGACGGTCCGGTCGTTGCGACGGGTGTGCGTCCGCGTCGGCTGGCGGGGTGTGACGGTCTGGCCGGGGTGCATGTTCTGCGTACTCTGGCGGACGCGCCGGCATTGAGGGAGGCGCTGCGTCCGGGAGGTCGATCGTCTCAGCTCTCACACCTCGCACATGAGCCCCCACCGAGGCAAGGGGAACCGGGGGAACCGCTCAGCCACGGCGGGGTGTGACCCCCACGTGTCAGGAACGCGACGACGGTCCCACCGCATGGGAGTGGACGGTCGAGCAGCCGTGGTTCGGCGAGTCGGTGGTGCTGGTCGGCGCCGGCCACCTCGGCCATGTGCAGCGGGCCGTGGCCGACGGGGTGCTGCCTCAAGCCAAGGTGGAGATTCCGGCAGGCGACCACACGATCGCCCTGCTGAGCATTTACGCGCTGCGCGCGGAACCCGAGACCACGCCGTCCATCTTCCACGCCGGCCGGTTCCCCACCCTCGCGGCAACCTACCGATCCGCGCGTCGCGACGGAGACATGGAGGTCACAGACCTGAGGTCGCCTGGAGGATACGGGACTGCAGCGGCAGGTCGGTCACGACTTCGAAGCCACCTTGATCGCGGGGCCCCGCGTGGAACCGGCCGCCGGCGGAGCGGGCGCGCTCGCGCATCCCGACAAGGCCGTAACCACCGCCCAGATTCCGGAAGCTGGTCCGCGTGCCGTCTCCGTCGTTGGTGACGGTGATGCGCAGTTGGTCATCGGAGTAGGTGAGCCGGACCTCGGCCGAGCCGGTGGTGGCGTGCTTGGTGACATTGGTGAGCGCTTCCTGCACGATGCGGTACGCCGTGACGTCAGCACCGGCCGGGAGTGGTCGAGGGTTTCCCGCGGTGACGACCTTGACGTCGAGCCCGGCACTGCGGAACGAGGCGGCCAGATGCGAGAGCTGCGCGAGGCCGGGGGCGGGATCGAGAGGCTGCTCAGGGATGCCCGTGCTGCGCAGCAGGCCGACGATGGCCTTGAGTTCGCTCAGCGCCGAGGTGGTGGTGCCGGCGAGATCGAGAGCCATCCGCTTGGCTTCGGCGGGCCTGGTGCGGGCAATGCGCCCCATGGCTTCGGCTTGGAGCTTGGCAAGGACGAGGTGATGGGCCACGACGTCGTGCAGGTCGCGGGCGATGCGCAGCCGTTCGTCGGAGACGCGCCGCCGGGCTTCTTCTTCGAGGTAGGCCGCGTACAACCGGCTCGCGGTGCCGAGGGCGGTGGGCAGCAGCAGCCAGGCTGTGGGGCCGAGCAGCCTGAACAGCAGCGGCTCTTCGGCGGCGCCGCCCAAGAACCCGGTCACCACCAGCAGCACGAGAGCGGCGAAGGCGAAGGTGTTCGCGGTTTTTCGCGTGGTGCGGGCCGCGAGTGAGAACAGCGCGACCATGAGGGGGCCCAACAGCAGAAAGGTGATGATGTAGCCGAGGGCGACCACGGCCATGGTGCAGACCGTGGCCAGCACCACCGACGTGCGGGGGTGGCTGCGGCGCCACAGCAGGGCGGTGCAGGAGATGCCCGTCAGGAGGACCCCTGGCCACCATGTGGTGTCCAGATCACGGCCGGGGAGCGTGAGGATGCTGCCGGGGAAGGAACAGACCAGGAGCGCCGCGGCCGCGGCCGCGTCGGCAGTACGGGGGTAGCTGTGCGTATACCGCTGCAAACGGGTGATCATGGGGTGGGGTCCTGTCCGACGCATGAGCGCGATGGCGCGATGATCCGGTCTGTGAGTGGGGGAAATACGGTGCCGAGTCGGTCAGAGCTCCGGTCGTGGGCTGCGAACGGCCGGCTGCCCCGCCCCGGGAACAGCGCTGCCCGCCGGTGAGGCACCGACGGGCAGTAGTCGTTCCAACGAGCCCATCACGAACATGGCACGGACCGCGGTTCACTTGCGGCTCAGGCGAGCTTGGCGGTCCAGCCGCCGTCTACGGGCACGACCACTCAGCTGACGCAGGAGGCCCGGTCGAAGGCAAGGAACGCGTCGACGTGGGCCTGTTCCTCCAGGGTCCCGGCTCTGCCCAGTGCCGCCCTGCCGCACAGGTTCTTCAGGTGCTCGGCAGGCACGCGTCGGTTCTTCTCGCTGGGTGTGAAGCCCAGTGCGACCGCGTCGATCCGGGTGCCCTGGGGTACTGGACGGCGAAGGAATGGGTGGTGGAGTTGATGCGGGCCTGGCCGCGGAGTACGCCGTCGAGACCGGCGGGCCGCCGCTGTAGGACGCGGCCGAGGGGAAGTTCCTGACGGCGCCCCCGCCGGCGGGCGCCATCACCCGCACGGCGTGCTTGTTGGCGGGCAGGGTGCCGAGCAGGTGGACCGAAGCCGAGCCCTCGTACTCCTCGCATCGCAAAGCCGAGTGCGGCTGTCTCTTTCTGCAGGCCCCTGACGTCGGGCTGCAGGCCCCTGATGTCGGGCGCGAGCGCCTGCGCGCCCTCCTTCACGGACACCGCGACGGTGACCGCGCCGATGGTCTCGGCCGCACCCACTCCGGTGATTACGGCCACCTTGCCCTCAAGTAGACCGCCCTGCTCGTGCGGCGCGGCCGCGGCTTGGTTTTCCATGGTCGTCGTAGCTCCGGATTGCTGGGATGTGATCAAGGTGTCCGCGGGGGGCCGGGGTGCGGTGCGTCAGGGGGTCGGCACACGCAGTAGGTAGTCGGCGACGGCCTGGGGTTCGGTGATCATCAGGTCGTGACCTGTGTCGATGTCCCAGAGCCGGCCGGCCGCGCGGGCCATGGCCAGCTGTGCGGGGTCGCGGTAGGGGAGGGTATTGGTGCAGATGATGTGGGTCTGCGGTATCTCCCGGAGCTCGGCCTCGTTCTCCAGCCGGAGCTTCTGGTCGAAGCACTTGTAGGGGTGGGGGGTCAGCTTCGGCGTCATCCAGGCGATGTCGTCCGGGTCGGTCACGCCGTAGTTCGGGATCGGCTCGAGGCCCGGCTGGAGCACGACCTCCACACCGCCGATGAACTCGCCCTTCGCGCGTGCCGCCTTCATCTGCGGCGGCGAGACCTCGGCGAGGGACTGGCCGTTGACCGGGGTGGCGGCGTCGAGGTAGACGAGGTGACCGATGCGGTCGGTGGCGCGGTCGGCGACGCCGGTGATGACCATGCCGCCGTAGGAGTGCCCGGCCAGGATCACGTCGTGCAGATCCTCGTACTTCAGTACCTGGATGACGTCGGTGATGTGGAGGTCGAGGTCGATGTCGTTGCTGAGCAGGTGGCACCGTTCGCCGACACCCGTCAGGGTCGGGGTGTACACGTCATGTCCCGATTGCCGCAGGATCCGCGCGACGCGCTGGTAGCACCAGCCGCCGTGCGCACCGCCGTGGACGAGCACGTACGTGGCCATGATTGCTCTCCTCCCTGGAGGGGGGGTCGGTTCTCCGGCAGGGGCGCACTGGGGCGGGGGCCGGAGGGCCGACCTGGTCAACAGACGGTCCCGCTCAGGCCTTCTGCCCGGCGGTGGTCGCCTGGGTAGGGGTTCCGTGTGCCCTGGCGGCGTTGTCGCGGTGGCGGGGGAGGAACGAGGCGAGGAGGAGGGCGAGGAGGGCGGCGCCGCAGCCGATGCCCATGATGACCTTGAAGGAGTTTTCGGAGGGTACGGCGTGGCCGGCGAAGTCGATGGTCATCTGGGAGACGATGACGCCGCAGGCGGCGCTGGCGAGGGAGCTGCCGATCGATCGCAGCAGGGTGTTGACGGCGTTGGCGGAGCCGGTTTCGGAGACCGGGACCGCGCTCATGATGAGGGTGGGCAGGGCGCCGTAGGCGAAGCCGACGCCGGCGCCGACGATGCAGGAGATGAGGACGAGCTGCCAGACCTCGCTCATCATGAAGATGTTGAGGGCGTAGCCGGCGGCGACGATGACGGCGCCGATCATGAGGGTGTATTTCGCTCCGAAGGCCTGGGAGATCTTCGAGGAGAGGGGGGCTGCGATCATGACGACGAGGCCCTGAGGTGCGAGGACGAGGCCGACGGCGAGCAGGTCCTGGCCGAGGCCGTAGCCGGTCTGCTCGGGCAGTTGCATGATCTGGGGGACGATCAGCTGGAGGGCGAAGAGGGAGAAGCCGAAGGCCAGGCCGGCGAGGTTGGTGAACAGGACCTGGGGTTTGGCGGTGGTGCGCAGGTCGACGAGGGGCTGGGGGGTGCGCAGTTGGAAGAAGCCCCAGGCGACCAGGATGATCACGGCGGTGGCGAAGAGACCGAGGGTGGTGCCGCTGGCCCAGCCCCAGTCGCCGCCTTTGGAGATGGCCAGCAGCAGGCAGACCAGGCCACCGGCCAGGCCGAGGCTGCCGATGAGGTCGAAGCGTCCGCCGGTCACTACCTTGGATTCGGGTACCAGCAGCAGGACGAGGACGAGGGAGAGGGCGCCGAGTGCGCCGGAGGCCCAGAAGAGGGTGTGCCAGTCGAAGTTGTCGGCGACGAAGGCGGCGATGGGCAGGCCGAGGGCGGCGCCGATACCGAGGGAGGCGCTCATCAGGGCGGTGGAGGAGCCGAGGCGGTCGGCGGGCATCTCGTCGCGCATGATGCTGAGGCCGAGGGGGATGACGCCGGCGGACAGGCCCTGGAGGAGGCGTCCGATGATCATCGGGGTGAGGGAGTCGCTGAGAGCGACGACGAAGGAACCGGCGGTCACCATGGCGAGGCTGGTGAGGAGCATGCGGCGTTTGCCGTACATGTCGCCGAGGCGTCCGGCGATGGGGGTGGCGACGGCGGCGGCGAGCAGGGTGGCGGTGACGGCCCAGGCGGTGTCGGAGGCCGTGGCGTTCAGGTACTTCGGGAGTTCGGGGACGATCGGGATGACCAGGGTCTGCATCAGCGAGACCACGATCCCGGCGAACGCCAGCACCGCCACGATCACGTTCGGATTCGGGGGTGCGGACGCTTTGGTGTCCGCGGTTCGGGTGGGGGTGTCGGCCATGGCTGGACTCCGTCTGGGCAGGCAAGTGGGACTTTTTCCGTTGAGGTCTAGCGTTAAATCAACGGCTTGATTTAAAATGTACCCAGGGGTGGGCACATGTTCAAGTGGCGATCGCTGAATCGAGGAAGAACGTGGTGTGGGGAAGTGGTGCAGACCGGTGGTCCGGAGCCTGCGGCCGGTGCTCGACCGCAGCTCGGGGCCGTGTCCGGCTTGCTCCGCGGCAGCGTCGGGGATTTCCGAGGTTCACGCGGGGCGACAGACGGTCGTCCGCGTGTGGCTGCGTACCCTTCCGTCGTTCGGCTCGGCCTGCTCGGTCGGGGATGTGTGACCGACGGTGGGAACGGTCGCGGCGAAGCCGTGTGATGTTTCGATGGAGTGGAGACGATGGCGAGTAGGACGAGGCGTGACGAGAAGGTCGGCGCGACGCGGGAGTCGCTGTTGCTGGCGGCGGAGCGGCTGTTCGCCGAGCACGGGGTGCACGCGGTGGCCAATCGGCAGATCAGTGAGGCGGCCGGCCAGGGCAACAACGCCGCGGTCAGCTATCACTTCGGCACCAAGGTCGATGTCGTCCGTGCCATCACGCGCAAGCACGCCGAGGTGATCGACAGCGAGCGCCTGCGCATGCTTGACGAGATCGGCGACTCCTCCGAGCTGCGGGACTGGGTGGAGTGCGCGGTTCGCCCGGTCACCGGGCATCTGGACACACTGGGCACACCCAGTTGGTATGCCCGCTTCCTTGCCCAGGTCACGGCCGATCCCGCCCTGCACGCGATCGCGTACGAGGAGACCTATGCCGCCGCCCCGTCGCTGGGGGGCTTGCAGGAGGGCATGCAGCGTTGCCTGCCCGACCTGCCTGCCGGGGTGCAGGCCGAGCGTGCCGCCATGACGCGTCACCTGATCACGCAGATGTGTGTCGAACGGGAGCGGGCTCTGGCGGGCGGCGCCCCGACTCCGCGGGGGAGTTGGCATGAGGCCGCGACGGGCCTCATCGATGCGATGGTCGCGCTCTGGGAGGCGGATGTGACACCTGATGCGTAAATGCGGCTTCAGAGGAACGGATTTTAGATAATTTAAATCAATCGATTGACGCTTCTTGGGGGAATGAGGTTGCCTGGCTCCGGGGTGACTTTGAGTCGAGGGAGGCCGGATGACCACGGCGGCCAGGACGCCACGAGCCGAACAGGTGGGCAACACCCGCGAGTTGATCCTGACAGCGGCGGAACGGCTGTTCGCCGAGCACGGGGTGCACGCGGTGGCCAATCGGCAGATCAGTGAGGCGGCCGGCCAGGGCAACAACGCCGCGGTCAGCTATCACTTCGGCACCAAGGCGGATCTGATCCGCGCGATCGTCCGTCGGCACACCGTGCAAATCGAGGGGATCCGGGCGCGTTTGCTGGTCGAGACCCGCGACGCGACCGACCTGCGGGACTGGGTGGTCTGTCTTGTGCGCCCGATCCCCGACCACCTGGCGACCCTGGGCAATCCCAGCTGGTACGCGCGCTTCTGCGTTCAGGTGATGAGCGATCCGGCACTCCACGACACCGTGGTCGAGGAGTCCTCGACCACCGAGGCGATGGGAGAACTCCTCGAGCGTCTGCAGCGTTACCTGCCCGACCTGCCTGCCGAGGTGCGTGCCGAACGCGCCGCCATGGCACGTCATCTGGTCCTGCACGCGTGCGCAGAGCGTGAGCGCGCCCTCGCCGAGAACACTCCTACACCCCGTGCCAGCTGGCACGGCACGGCCATCGGCCTGATCGACGCGATCGTCGCCGTATGGCAGGCACCGACCCGCGCCGGACTTGACGGCCTTGCGTCGGTTCGACGTATTTCCGGACCCGGTACGGGTACCGGGGCGCCGCCGCGACAATGAGGGCCCGGGGGCGCCCCATGCATGCCCACGCGGCGGGAGCGTGCGGACGGTAGCCGCTCCCCGATCCCACGGTCCGATCCAGGCAGGGTGACGAACCGGTCATCTCCTTCCGCGGTGTGGGCCGGACTCCGCGCATCGCTGGTCTGATGATCAGGCGCGGGGGCAGGGCGTGTACGTGGAGGTCACCGAGGCGGCAGGTGCTACCTCTGGCGCGGCTGGTTGACGTGCGGGCAGCGTTCGCGGGCCGTGAGGGGCCAGAGGATGAAGGTCTCGTCCGACGTCTGCAGGTGGACGTCGTGCCGGTGAGTCACGACCGCCGGTGGCGGGCTCTCGCAGGAGCCGGGCGAATACGTATGGGACGGCGAGGCTGGTGATGTCTCTGGTGGTGTCCCTGGGCAGGCGGGAGCGGGTTTCCGCGATGGCTTCGTGCTCGCCCGCTCTGATGACGCGTGGTGTGGTGGGGGCGACGCCTTGAGCGGCGAGGGCGGCGGCGATGTTGCCGAGATCGTCCGAGGCGACTGCGGCCCGGGACCGTGCGCGGCTGAGGCACAGTCGTTCGAGGATGGCTCGGTCCTCGCCGTGGCCGGTCATGACGGGGATGCCGAGGGAGCGGGCGAGTCGTGCGGTGGTGGCGTGGGGTTCGCGTTCCACGCTGACGACGGGGATGCCCAGCCGCCGCAGCTCGCCGCACGTCTCCACACAGCCGTTGGCCCGCTCGACCGAGCCCATGGCCTCCGGTTCCCGCGGCTTGCAGAGCAGGAACTTGATGCCCAACAGCCCGGCAAAGGCGGAGAATTCATTGAGCACTTCATCCGATGGCCATCGACGGCAGGTGGGAGAGGGTTCTCGCCGCCGTAGCGGCCACAGCCGATGCCGACGGTGACATCGGCTGGACCGTCTCGGCGACTTGACCGTCGTCCGCGTCCACCAGCACTCGGCCGGCGCGTGCAAAAAGGGGCTATCCGGGAGAGCCAGCAGGGAGGCCTGTCATGACATGCTGTTTCCTCTCTGTCTTGCTCAGTTCGGATCGCCGAGCTTCGCGAACCGCGCCGCCACCGCCGAGACCTGCGCCGTCGTGACCACCTCAGGCATGAACGTGTTGAGAAGTGTCAAAGGAGCGGGTAGGCAACGCTCGAACTCGTCGAGGGAAAGCAGCTCCGGGAGTTCGTGGGCAACGATCGCCCGGGCTGCGGGGTCAGCCATGATTTCTTGGAGCGTTGTCGTGTCCACGGACCAGCCGGCCTCGTCGCCGGGCTCGTCCGCTGGCAGGGTCGATGTCCAGTCCCCCCACGGGCTGTCCACATGCCCCTTGCGCGTTGTGACCTCGAAGTAGTGCCCCAGCCCGTCACGTTCGAGGTACTCCTGCGATGGCAGGAACTCATCGCCCAACCGCCGGAGAAACGTGGTGAGTTCGCCATCGAGTCGGTCCCGCACTGGGCGTGCGTCCGGGGTGTCGCACAGATTGTGCATCTGGTGCGGGTCGCTCTCGTTGTCGTAGAGCAGCCAGGGGCCGCTGCGTGAACGCGCGTATGTGTAGCGCGTATCGCGCACTCCGCGGTATTCGGAGAATCCGTCATGTCGCAGTGTCGAGAAGGACACCGGGACACTCAGGAATGCGCTGGTCGGGAGTGGCGCGGTGGCGTCCAGGACATTGACGCCCTCAACGCCCTCCGGCACGTCGATGCCCGCCATGCCCAGCAGCGTCGGCATCAGGTCCGGTGAGTTGACGAGCGCCTGGCTGCGCGCGGGCGCGATCACCCCGGGCCAACGCACCAGCAGAGGAACCCGGATCGACTCCTCCCATGGGGTGAGTTTGTGCTCCAGACCCTGAGAGCCCAACATGGCGCCGTGGTCGGAGGTGAACACCACGATCGTCGACTCGGCGAGGCCGGCTTCGTCCAACGCGGCCAGGAGGTTGCCGACGCAGTCGTCGACGGCGGCACCGTGCGCGTAGTAGCCCCGCAGGTCCCGAAGCGCGTCCTCGCGGCTGTCCTCGGGGACGTTGGGGCGCAGTTCAAGTGGACGGTCGCGGTAGGTGTCCGCATATTCCGCAGGCGCCGAGTCCAGCGGGAAGTGCGGTGGTCCGTACGACACCGTGAGGAAGAACGGCCCGTCGGCTGCGTGTTCCCGCATGTACGAGCACGCGTCCGAGGTCTGCGCGATCGCGTCGTAGCCGTCCCAGTAACGCTTCGTCGGATCGTCACCCGCGTAGTAGGAGGAATGGTTGTAGTCGTGGGTGCATTCCGCCGCTTTCCAGTAACGGAAGCCCATGCGTGCGTTCGGTGGGATGAAGCTTTCGCGGCGCTCGTACCGTCCCTCGGGACTGCCGAACAGGTGCCATTTACCGATGTAGGCGGTGTCGTACCCGGCGTCGGCGAAGGCTTCGGCCAGCGTCGTTCCGGTCGGCTTTAGTGGTACGTCGTTGATGTAAACGCCATGTGTCAGCGGGTACTGCCCCGTCAGCAGTGACGCGCGTGAGGGGCAGCAGACAGGCGTACCTGCGATCGCCTGGTCGAAGACCAGGCTCTGAGCTGCCAAGGCGTCGATGGTGGGCGTGTGTGCATTGGGGTCGCCCGCGTGTCCCAAGGCCTGGGCGCGCCATTCATCAGACAGGATCAGCAACACATTCGGCTGCTGCTTCCGCGTTCCGAAGCGCGGTACATCGTGGTTGTCGGCCTCCACGGGGGCCTCCCTCACATGGTGTGATGGCGTCTTACGACGCGAACCTGTCACGAGGGGTCGCGCTCGGGCTCACGGATCCGGTGTCGGTCACCGTCAACCGGGCCCCACACCGCCGTCGACCGGCTCCACCGTCGGATGGCCGCCCCCTCGTCGAACCCGACCGCACGGGACTGTGCGCTGTTGCACGATCATCGAGTCGTGCGGGATGGCGACCGGCTCGAATGGGACCGTCTCACCTGCCGGTGCGGTGAAGGCGATGACCTTGGGGAGGACCTCCCAGCCCGGTTGAAGGACATGCCGATCATGCGAACTCCATGTGGTGTCGGGCTGCGTCCGAGTAGTCGGCTACGAGGTCCCCGTCGACGATCCCGACCAGCCCACCCAGCGTGACGGTGAGGTCTCTCGACTCGAAATCTAGCATTCATAAAAATCAGAAGCCAGGATGACCCCGAGCCGGAAGGCGGCGACCGGTGCGGGAAGCGCCGGTTCAGGGTGCAATCGGGGCGGCGCTCGAGCCGTCCGTCGGGAGTGGAAGGCCGATCTCTGTCGACGTCCCGCTGGTGGCGGTCATGCCCCGTGCTAGACGTGGCCCTCACGCCCGATGGCGCGCGTTCGCTATAATGAACATATCGTTCAATTGCGTGGAGGTTCTGATGCAGCAGAGAATGTATCTCGATGACACCTACGCCGAGCAGGTCGATACTCGGGTGATCGCTGTGGGGCAACAGGGAGGACGGCCTTGGGCCGCAGTGGAGAACTGCTTGTTCCACCCGCAGGGCGGCGGCCAGCCCGCCGACCGGGGCTGGCTGGAGGCCTTCGAGGTAGTACCTGTCCGGGATGAGGAGTCGGGGCTGATCGTGGCCGTGCCCGCCTCCGAGGAGACCGGGTGGCCGGTGTTCACAGAAGGCCAGCAGGTGCGGGCGCGGATCGATCTGGGGATGCGTATGACACATGCGGCTCTGCACACGGCCGGGCATCTGGTCGAGGCGGCGGGTCGTGCCCAGGCGTGGGAGCCGGCCGGGAACATCCACTTCCCCGGTCAGGCCCGCATCGAGTTCACTGCCCCGCAGCTCGATCCCCGACTGGCCGACCCTGAAGGGCGGGAGGAGGCAACCGCCGAACTGCGCAAGGTGGTCGAGGCCGCCGTCGCCGAGGACCTGCCGGTGACCGCTGAGGAGGATGAGCAGGGGCGGCGCGTGGTGTGTCTGGGTGCCCTGCACGCCGCGCCCTGCGGGGGTACCCATGTGCGCAGCCTCGGTGACCTCCACGATCTGGTGTTGCCGACGCTGAAGGTCAAGCGTGGTCGCATCCGCGTGTCGTATTCCGCCGCTCACGGGCCGCGGTGATGGCTGCGGCGTCCGGGCAGTCGACGAGCAGCACCGCTGCGGCGGTGGGAGCGCAGATCCGTCGGCGTCGTGAACAGCGCGGGATGAGCGGCTCCGAGCTGGCCCGGCGCGCGGGCCTGAGCAAGGCGACGCTGTCGAAGCTGGAGGCCGGGCAGGGCAATCCGACGATCGAGACGCTGGACGCGCTTGCGATCGCGCTGAGGATCCCGCTGACCGACCTGCTGACCCGCGACACGGACCCCGGCCCGGTGTTCGTGCCCGGCACCGAGATCGCCGAGGGCGAAGTCGGCCGGGAGCTGCTGCGTCGGATCAGCAGCGGCAACAGCCTGGAGATCTGGCGGCTGCGCATGCCTCCCCACACCGATCTCCAGGGTGTGCCGCACGCGACCGGCACGGTGGAGCATCTGTTGATGGTCTCGGGCTGTCTGACAGCAGGGCCTGCCGACGCCCCGCGCCCGCTGGCGCCCGGAGATCTGCTCGCCTTCGCGGGAGACGCCCCCCACCTCTACCGCACCGATGCCGAATCGGCAGACGTCACCGTCGTTATCGCCTCGCCCATCGTCAGCTGAAAACCATCCGACAGCCCGGGTTCTCACGATGATCACCACCACCCCCTACGCTTGCCCCTTTGCCGACGACAACGGAGCCGGGACGCCCCGCAGATCATCGACGCCATCGCCCGGGCCGCGGACAGATCGACCGCACCGTACGGCGCGGACAGCCTCAGCGCCGACATCCGGCGCCGCCTGCGCAAGATGGTCACCGGACATCGCCGAGTGCCGTCCGGCCTTACGTTTCAACGGGTGTGACGTGTCCTTTCGGGCTGGTCGGTGGTGTCCGGAACGTGAACCGGCAGGATCTGAGAAGCTGCCCGCGCGGGTCGACGCGGGATGGGCCGATGCCGACCGGTTCACGCCGCTGGGTCGTTGACCCCTCAAGCGATGCCGTGGCACCGAGCGCCGGCAGGACCACAGCGTTCAGGTAGCCGTACAGGAAGGCCTGGTCGGCGGGGCTTCCCTCGATCAAAGGGTGCGTGATCAGTGCTCCGAGGAGGAGGTGGGGGAGGTGAGGCACGGCCGGGTGGTGTGCGGGGTGTTGGCCGCGCACCGTCTCACGGGCGATGAACGCGTCCAACTCCCCGGAGCCTGCTGTGCCGCGCAGGGCGCTTGCGAGCGTCGGGTCGGTGTGCGCCGGTCGGAGCACACCGTGCAGTAGCGCTGCATCGCTGCGCAGCCGGGCGTTGTCCCTGGTGCTGACCAGCCGCGTGCAGGTCTCCAGCGAGCGACCCGGTGTCTGCGGTCACCGCTTTGAAAGGGGACTGGCGCGACAGCGCTTGTGCCACCAACTTCTGCTTGCCGTTGAAGTGGCGGTACAGCGTGGCCTTGCTCCAGTGGGAACCCGCCGCGACCGCGTCCATGGTGAAGGCGTCCTACCCGCTCGCGCGCAGCATGTCGACGACTGCCGCGAACAAGTCGGCCTCCCGTTCGGGCGTGATGTGCGTGCGGCCGGAGCGCGGCGCCGTCGTCGCCGCCGCGGCCACGGTCGTACGGGACGGCTCGGCCGCTGTCATCAACCTCGGCCACTCCAAGCTCGGCGGCCCCACGGCTCGTCTGGCGGCCGCCCAGATCGCCCACGTGAGCGGCGTGGGCCTGATGGCCGGCAGTGTTATCGCCGCCGCGCATTCGATGTGTCGTTGCGTACGCTTCCCTCGTCAGACCTCGCCGAATGGGTCGCGGAGCTGCGGTGACCTGTGGGGCGGTTGCCGCGGAGCGGTGCGAAGTCCCAAGATGGTGATGATGGTAGGCAGACTGAGACGGGATGGCCGGGCCGGTGCGACGCGGGAGGCACTCCTTGCCGCGGCGGAGCGGCTGTTTGCCGAGCGCGGGGTGCACGCGGTCGCGAACCGGCAGATCAGCGAGGAGGCCGGGCAGGGCAACAACGCCGCGGTCACCTACCACTTCGGCAGCAAGGCCGATGTGGTCCGGGCGATCGTACGCAAACACGCCGAGGGGATGGAGCTGATCCGCGCACGGAGGCTTGCCGACATGGAGGACTCCACGGTTCTGCGCGACTGGATCACGTGCGCGGTTCGCACGGTCACCGAGTACCTGGAGGGGCTCGAGAGTCCGACGTGGTGCGCGCGGTTCATCGCCCAGGCCACGGCCGACCCCGCGTTCCACGCGATCACGGCGGAGGAGTTCGCTGCCGCGGCTCCGTCCATGCGGCGGCTGCAGGAGGGCATGAACCGGTGTCTGCCCGAACTGCCCGACGAGGTGTACATCGAACGCGTCGCGATGACACGTCACCTGATCACGCAGATGGCGGCCGACCGGGAACGGGCCCTCGCCGACCGCTCTCCCACGCCTCGGGCGAGCTGGCGCGAGGCGGCCACTGGCCTCATCGACGTGATCGTCGCGCTGTGGCAGGCGCCGGTGACACGCGAGCCGTGACTGTGCGGAGGTGGCGATGGTGAACGGGGTGCGCCATGTGCGGAGTTGCCCGCCTTCGGCGATTCCTCAGGATGTGTGTCCCGTTCACCGTTGGCGTTTCGGTTCACCGTGTTGCTTCTTCCTCCACGCGCCCTGTGACAGCACGATGCCGATGCTCGGTGCGACGACTTTTCGACCCTGTATCTCACCTCTGCCCGGACGGCGGTGGCCGCGGAGCTGAATGCCTCCGCCTACGTCACGACGACCAGGACCGGCAGAGCGCGGCCGCCGCGGTGGAGTGCCCCTTCGACCCGGGTCACCAGCACGACGCGTAGGCGTATGTTGTGCAGAGCCGCGCATTCCACTGTGGGCTGTGGGCTGTGGTCCGGGGGAAGGAGACCATGTGGAGCCGTCGGCGACCAGTGTGATCGATGACGCGCGGGCCAGGAGCGGGCGCCCGCGTGCCACGTCGCGGGCTGATCTGGAGCGTCTCGGCTTCGAGCTGTTCGAGCGGAAGGGCTTCGAGGAGACCACGGTCGACGACATCGCGGCCGCGGCCGGCATCAGCCGCCGGACGTTCTTCCGGTACTTCGCCTCCAAGAACGATCTGGTGTGGGGCGACTTCGAGGGCCAACTGGCGCGGCTGCGCCAGCTGTTGGCGGCTGTCCCGGAGGACGTGCCGACCATGGAAGGGCTCCGCACCACCATCGTCGAGTTCAACAGCTTCGACCGAGAGACGGTGCCGTGGCACCGCCGCCGGATGGAGCTGATCCTTTGGGTGCCCGCCCTTCAGGCCGACTCCACCCTGCGTTACAACTCCTGGCGGACCATTGTCACCGAGTTCGCTGCCGCCCGGGCCGGTCTGTCATCGACCGCGCTGGAGCCGCGGCTGATCGGCAACGTCGCGCTGGGAGCGTCCGTCGCGGCCTACGAGCTGTGGCTGGAGGACGGCACGGCGGAGCTCTCGGCCCTGCTGGACGAGGCGTTCAGGAGGCTTGCGGCCGGTTTCTGAGCGGCTGGGGAGCCGCGCAGCAGCCGAGGACGCAGCGCGGCCAGTGAACGGCCCTTGGCGGCGGAGAACCACACCCCCGCGCCGTAGGCGAGGTCGTCGAGACGCCGGGCCATGCCGTAGCGGACAGGGTCGAGGTCCACCTTGTCACGGCGGTACTCCAGAGCGATGTCCAGGGCCGCCGCCACGGCCGTGGCGCGACGCACCCGCCGGGAGACGACGCAGCCAACCGCGGTGACCGGCCACCAATGCCGCGTCACGAGCGCGCCGGTCTGGCCCAGCGCGGCGACGGAGCCCTGGGCGGTGAGCCGCGCGCCCAGGCGGAGGGGATGCTCGACTCTCCCGAGTTTGTGGGCGATACGCAGCGCGGTCACCCCGCAGACGGCCGTCGCCACGGGCACGGACCAGCGTCGCTGCGCCAGCAGGGCCGCGACCATCGCGGTGCTCCATGGTGCCAGGACCGCCGGGGCGATGGACTGAGGATGCCGTTCGGCCAGGGGGTGCGCACCCGTCCCGTACACGGCCTTGCGAGCGAACCAGTCGCAGAAGCCGACCCGGTGTTCGTGGGCCGCGGTGACGGATGGCTCGTACCGTATCCGCCAGCCGCGCGCGACCGCCCGCCAGCCGAAGTCGACGTCCTCCCCTACTCGAAGGTGCTCGTCGAAGCCGTCGCCGAGCGCGTCGACGCGGGCGACGACGCAGGCTGTGGAGACCCAGGACACGAACGACCCGGGGCGCACCGACGCCGGGCGCGCGCCCAGGTCGAGGGAGGAGCGTGCCTGTTCGTAACGGCCGATCCAGTTCGTCGAGCCGCCGGTTCGCAGACCTGTGATGCGAGGCACGGCGATGCCGACGCGCGGGTCCGCGAAGTGCCTGAGCAGGGTCGGCACGGTGGTCTCTGCGAGCACGATGTCGGAGTCGACGAAAACCGCGAACGGCGTGCGGACCAGGCGGAGTCCGGCGTTGCGTGCCGCCGCCGGGCCGAGGTTCACGGGCAGCGCGACGAAGCGGGCGCCGTGTTCGGCGGCGACCTGCTCGACACCGGCCGGGTCGTACGAGGCGTCGTCGACCACGATCACTTCACTGCCGGGGCTGATGCTGCCCAGCAGACGGTCGAGCTGCTGCGGCCGGTCACGCACCGGGATGACATAGGTGCAGCGCGGGTCGGGATGGGGTGGCAGCTGATCCACGACCGGGTGGGCGAGCCCGAGGTCGAGCAGCCGGTCGGCGAGCACGGCGCCCGCGGCGTCCCGCACCCGAAGCGTACGGCCGTCCGTCATCAGCGCGCGGGCGCGTGGGGTCAGACGCAGCAGGCGGGTGGTGGGGGCACCGCCGAGGAGGGCCTGGCCGCCGTCGACGACGAGGGTATGAGGGTCGAGGGCGACAGCGAAGCCGCGCGGCAGGACGTGACTCGGGTCCGGGGTCATGGGCAGGTCGGCTCCTGGCTGTCGCTCGCGCTGGGTGTCGGTGGGGCGTCGCGGTGGTCGGCAGCGGCCGCGGGCCGGCGGGACAGTTGGCCGTACCGGCGCGGACGTGTCATCGGGGTACCGTCGCGATCGGGTCGGTAAGCCGTCCGCGATGGTCGGGCAACGCGGCGACGATGTTCCGAACGGCGGCGTCGACCACCGCGTCGATCAGCTCGCGACCCTCTCGCGCGCACGCGCCGGCGGGATCACCGAGCACACCGTTCGCGGCTACGGAGCGGACGCCACCGGCGATCAGTTCCGGCATCAGGTCGACGATCGGCCGGGTGTCCCCGGCGACGGCGGCGGTCAACTCCACGTCGTCGGGGGCGAGATGGAGCATGGCGGAGGTCTCAGCGCGGCCCGCGTGGGCGTCACCGCCGGGAAACGCGCAGCCCGTCCAGGCGACGTCGTGTCCCTCGTCGCGCAGTTGGACGACTGCCTCGTCGAGGGTGCGTACGTTGCCGCCATGGCCGTTGACGAAGACCGTGCGGGACGCCCAGAGGGCGAGCGACCGAACGGTCTCGATCAGGACGAGCCGCAGTGCTTCGTGTCCGATCGAGATCGTGCCGGGGAACCCGGCGTGCTCGCCGCTGTTGCCGTACGCGATGGTCGGTGCGACCAGCACGGGGCCGGGCAGCCGGCGGGCCACGCGGTCGGCGACCGCACGGGCGATGACGCTGTCGGTCGTGAGCGGGAGATGCGGGCCGTGCTGCTCGGTGGAGCCGATCGGTACGAGCACGAGTGCCCCGTCGGCGGGAACCGCGGGCCAGGTGGTGCGGGCGAGTTCGGTGCTCATGGCTCAAGCCCTGGACGGGCCGGGCTTCGAGAGGCCGAGAGTACGGGTGAAGCCGTCGGGTATCACCAGGTCGTCCGGGCTCAACTCGTCGATGGACGCGTGCCCCAGGCCTAGCACCGCGGAGTCGAGCCCGCCGCGCATGATGTCCAGGACGTTCTCGACACCGGCCTGGCCGTTTGCGGCAAGGCCCCACAGGTAGGCCCGGCCGATCAGTACGGCGCGGGCGCCGAGGGCAAGCGCCTTGGCCACGTCGCCGCCGCGCCGCACGCCTCCGTCGAGCAGTACCTCGATCTCGTGGCCGACGGCTTCGGCGACGGAGGGCAGGATGCGGATGGTCGCCGGCGTGGTGTCGAGGTTGTTGCCGCCGTGGTTGGAGACGGAGAGCGCAGTGACTCCGGCGTCCACGGCGCGCTTGGCGTCATCGACGCGGGTGACGCCCTTGAGGAGGAAGGGACCGTTCCACTCCTTGACCAGCCAGCTGACGTCCTGCCAGGTGGGCGGCGGGGTCCGCAACCACTCTCCGTACGCGCCGAAGAAGGTGGGGGCCGCACCGCCCGGTGCTTTGAGGTTGGGCGTGGTCAGGTCCGGGATGCGGCCGGTCCGGGCGAACTTCCACAGCCAGCCGGGACGCGGCAGCACGTCCGGGGCGAACCTCAGCATCGTCTTGAAGTCGACCTTCTCGGGGATGGTGGGGCTGCCCCAGTCACGGCCGTTGGAGAAGGACCAATCGAGGGTGACGACAAGCGCCCTGCAGCCGGCGGTCCTGGCACGCTCCATGCGCTGCAGCATCTCGTCGCGGGTGCCGGACCAGTACATCTGGAACGCGGTGTCGGGGTTGGCGGCGGTGACCTCCTCGACGGGCTTGCTGGCGAACGAGCTCAGCCCCATGACGACGCCCCGGTTCGCGGCGGCGCGGGCGACGGCGACCTCGCCGTCCGGATGAACGGCCTGCACACCGGTCGGTGAGATGACGACGGGGATGGCTGACTCCATGCCCAGGACGGTGGTGGTCAGATCACGCTGGGCGTGGTGGCCCACAACGCGCGGCGCGAAGCCGAGTTCGGCGAAGGCCCCGACGTTGTCGTGGAGGGTGCGGCCGCGCTCGGACCCGGCGACCAGTGCGCCGTACACCAGGTGCGGTAGGTGCTTCTTGGCACGGCGCTGTGCCTCGGCGACCGTCTCGAACCAGGGGTTTTTGCTCATGGAACCTTCTCTTGTCCGATGTGCTTCGGCCTGGGAGGGTGACAGCTCACTTCACGAGGTCCCCGGCGTCGATGGGCAGCGCGGCTCCGGTGATGGGGCGGGCTCCGCCGCGAACTTCCCTTTGACGGGCGGCTCGGCTTCGGGGGCGAACAGTCGGTACGACGACGCGTTCTGGATCATTTCGGTGTCGAACTGGGTCGACAGGATGCTGTTGACCCGGATGCGCCCCAGGGCAGGCGGAGACCGGCGAGAGGGGACTCCGCGCAGTCGTTCACCGGGGGCCGCTCGGGGTTCCCCCGCCGGGTGATGGCGACGTCGATGGGGCCGGTGCGGCCGCTGCGCGGCGCGGTGCGGTGGGAATGGTCGCCGGACGGCTTCGGTACCGTGCCGCGGGCGGCCAGCAGCGGCTCGCCGTAACCCTGGACGCACTCCGGATCGGGTCCGTCGAGTGGCAGCCCGGTAAAGAACTTGGCGGCCATGCAGCCACCCTTGCAGGTGTCGTAGAACGCGCAGGAGCGGCAGGCCCCGCCCTGTTGCGGCTCTCGCAGCCGTCGGAAGAGCTCGGAGTCGCGCCACACCCCTGTGAATCCACCGGGGCGACGGACATTCCCGGCCAGGAACTCGTCATGGATGGCGAACGGACAGGCGTAGACGTCACCGACCGGGTCGATCAGGCACACCACCCGCCCCGCGCCGCACAGGTTGAGCCCCGGCAACGGTTCCCCGAACGCCGAGAGATGGAAGAACGAGTCGCCGGTCAGCACGGATGCGCCGTGTGCGACCAGCCAGTCGTACAGCTGACGCTGCTGCTCGGAGAGCGGACGCAGATCGTCCCACACGTCCGCACCACGGCCGGACGGGCGCAGCCGGGTCAGCCGCAGCTGCGCGCCGTAGTGGTCGGCGAGTGCCTTGAAGCCGTCCATCTGCGAGATGTTGTGCCGGGTGCACACCACCGACAGCTTGAAGTTCTTCATCCCGGCGTCGGCGAGGTTGCGCATCGCGCGCAGCGCGGTGTCGTACGAACCGGCCCCGCGTACCGCGTCGTTGACCTCGGCCGTCGCGCCGTCCAGCGAGATCTGTACGTCCACGTAGTCGTTGCGGGCCAGCCGCCGTGCGGCCTCGGGGGTGATCCGCACGCCGTTCGTGGAGAACTTGACGCCGACGTGGTGGGCGGTGGCGTAGTCGAGCAGCTCCCAGAAGTCGGGGCGTACCGTGGGCTCGCCGCCGCCGATGTTGACGTAGAAGACCTGCATGGCCTCCAGCTCGTCTATCACCGCTTTGGCCTCGGCCGTGGTCAGTTCGCGCGGATCGCGGCGGCCGGAGCTGGACAGGCAGTGGGTGCATGCCAGGTTGCAGGCGTAGGTGAGTTCCCAGGTCAGGCAGATCGGAGCGTCGAGGCCGTATTCGAAGAGGTCCACCAGGCGTGCGGCGGGCCTCATCGTCTCGGGAGGTGCGGTCATGAGCTCCGGGTCCTTTCGACCAGCATCGACGACTGGGCCAGTACGGCCAGAGCCCGCCCGTAACGGGGAACGTCCCCGTCGGCGACACCGGCCGCGGCGCAGGCCGCCCGCGCGGTGGGCGCTGTCGCGAGCGCCTCGACCACAGCGAGCAGCCTGCGGTCCTTGAGGAAGGAGAGTCTGCGGGTGCCGAAGTGGTACAGCAGTGCCCCGAACGGCTCCGGCCGCACCGAGACCTGCGGGTGCAGGTGCCAGGCGGTGTCCAGGTTCAGCGTGGTCATGTGTGCGGCCTAGTAGACGCCGCACATGCCATCGATCGAGACCTCCTCGACGAGGTCGTCGGCCTCGATGAGGGAATCGGGCGACGTGGTCTCGACGAGGTCCTGCGGTTCGGTTCCGGTGGAGGTGATGTCGTTCATGCGTCTCTCCTCTGAGTACGGAAACGCCTGCGTGCGCAGGACTCTTCGGCTCATCGTGAGATTATTGGCATGTGGTGTCAAAAGACTAGGCGTCGTACGCCGGCAATTTCCGCCAAGCTGAACAAAGGGCTTGTGCCGCGCAGTTGGGGCGGCTTGGATCCCGTACTCATGGAACAGACCCCCCGCACGTTCCCCGCCCCTTCCCAGCCGCTGGGCGACCGTCGACCCGACGTCGTCGTGGTCGGTGCCGGGGCCGCCGGGGCCGTGCTCGCCGCGCGGCTCAGCGAGGACTCCGATCGCGCTGTGCTGCTGCTGGAGGCCGGGCCGATACCCCGTGGCGCCGTCGGGTTCGGCGCGGCGCTGCTTGACGCGCGCCTCGTTCCCGGAGCGCAGCCCGGCCACTTCGCCGCCAGCGCGTTTCCCGTGCACCTCACGCCTCGGCGCCCGTGGACGGTGCCGCGCGGCCGGGTCCTCGGCGGCTCGACGACGGTCAACGGCGGCTACTTCGTACGCGCCCGGCGCGAGGACTTCGACCGCTGGGCCGCAGTGGGCAACCCCGCCTGGGCGTACGACAGGGTGCTGCCGTTCCTGCGGGCCCTGGAGACCGACCTCGACCACGGCCCGAGTGAACTCCACGGCGACCAGGGCCCGATGAGAATCCGCCGCGCCTCCTTGCGGCACCCGGCCGCCACCGCCTTCCGTGACGCCACCCGGGCCCTCGGCTTTCCCGCCGACCCCGACAAGAACGACCAGGCGCCACCCGGCTTCGGCCCGGTGCCCTCCAACTCGGTGGACGGGGTGCGCCGCAACACCGGCCTGAGCTACCTGCCGCCCGAGGTGCTCGACCGTCCCAACCTCACAGTGCTGGGCGGGTGCCCGGCCCGTCGGATCGTCATCGAGCACGGCCGCGTCACGGGTGTCGTCGTCGAGCGCGACGGTGAGCGAATCACTCTCGACGCCGGGACCGTCGTACTGAGTGCCGGCGCCTTCGCCACCGCGCAGCTGCTCCAGCTCTCCGGTATCGGTCCGCGTGCCGACCTCGAGCATCTCGGTATCCCCGTCGTCCGGGACGCCCCAGCCGTCGGCACCCGCTTCAGCGACCATCCCCAGCTCACTGTGGACTGGCGGCCCCATCACGATCTGAAAGAGCCGTCCGAATCCTGGCTCGGTGGCTGCCTTCACCTCCCCGCGACCGAAACACCCCACGGACCGGGGGAGTTGGAGATCCTCCAGTCCCTGATCCCCATGGCCGGGCTCGTCGGCGGGGCCATGAGCGTTCCCGGTGCCCCACTGTCGTTCCTCGTCTCCGTCCAGACTCCCCGCCCGATCGGTCGCCTGCGCCTGCGGTCCACCGACCCCGCAACACCCCCGCGCATCGACTACGCCTACGTGGGCACCCCTGACGACCGACGCCACCTACGTGAGGCGGTGCGTGTCACCGCAGCCCTCCTTGCCACCTCGCCCCTGGCCGACCTCTCGTGCGGTCCGCTCGACCCGGGCCATGACGTCCTCGAAGACGACCGTGCTCTCGACCACTGGATCAGCGACCGCCTCGGCACCGCTCACCACACGTGCGGCACTGTCCCGATGGGTCCCGCCGACGACGCCGAGCACGCTGCCGTCGATCAGTTCGGCCGCGTCCACGGCGTACGAGGGCTGCGTGTGGCGGACACCTCGATCCTGCCGGACGCGCCCCAGCGCGGGCCCGCGGCGACCGCTGTCCTGATCGGCGAGATCGTCGCCCATGCGATGCGGCACGAACTGCCCTGAGCCGTGGTGGTCGGCACACTCGACTTTTGCAGACTCTGCATCTTTGCGTACTATGCAAAATGTGAGCAAGGAGAATTCCGGAACCGGCGGCAGACGTGAGCGGAAGAAGCAGGCCACGCGCGCTGCCCTGGTGGCGGCGGCGGTCCGCCTTGCGGCAGAGCACGGGGCGGAGAACATCACGGTCGATGCGATCAGTGAGGCGGCGGACGTATCTACGCGCACGTTCTTCAACTACTTCGATTCCCGTGACGAGGTCTTCGTCATGATCGGCGCGGAGTCGAGTGCCCGGGTCCGCCGTGCCGTGCTCGAAGCGCCGTCCGGGCTGACCCCGTTGGAGGCGCTGCGCGAGGCCATGGCGGCGGAGTTGGAAGAAATCGAGCAGCAAGAGGAGTTGTGGCGCCTGTTCGCCGAGGTGATGGGCAGGTCGCCACATCTGCTGGCGCGGAGCCTCGGTGCCCACATGGCCGATGAGATCGCTCTGGCCGAAGCACTCGCCGAGCGTATCGGTGTCGGTCCACCGTCGTCGTTCGCGGATCGGGGGACGTCCTCCCCAGCCGAGGAAGAGCAGCGGCGGCGGGCGCCGGGCCTGTATCCGCGCCTGCTGGCCGCAGTCGGCGGCGCGGCCGTCCGCGTCGCCGTCGAGCACTGGTGCGTCAGGCAGGACGAACTCGTTTTCGCGGAGGTTTTCCGCGAGGCGTTCGAGCACCTTGCCGCCGGGCTTCCGGCGCCGCTCGAAACTTCCTGATATCCCGCGTGTTCCTGGGCACCGCCGTACGCCCCGTGCGTGCGCGAGACGCCCACCGTAGAACGTCGAAGCTTTGAAAGAGATGATGTGAACTCATCAGCGGCGCCGGCAGCGGCGTCACCGACCTCCATGTCCGACCGGCAGATACTCCAGGCCATGTCCGGGCTGATGGCCGGCATGTTCGTCTCCATCCTGGCCGGCACTGTGGTCTCCAACGCGCTGCCCCGGATCATCGCCGATCTGGGGGCCAGCCAGTCCTCCTACACCTGGGTCGTCACCGCCGAACTGCTGGCCATGACGGCGACGGTGCCGTTGTGGGGCAA
This sequence comes from Streptomyces sp. NPDC107454, assembly GCF_055582885.1. Taxonomy (NCBI): domain Bacteria; kingdom Bacillati; phylum Actinomycetota; class Actinomycetes; order Kitasatosporales; family Streptomycetaceae; genus Streptomyces; species Streptomyces sp. NPDC107454. The sequence continues at coordinate 137,079 of NZ_JBVJPA010000014.1, forward strand.
GCTGTCCGACCTCTACAACCAGAAACTGCTGCTCCAGCTCTCCCTGAGCCTCTTCGTGGTCGGTTCGCTGCTGGCCGGGTTCTCCCACGAGGTCGGGCTGCTGATCTTCAGCCGCGTGGTGCAGGGCATCGGCGCGGGTGGTCTCACGGCCCTGGCCCAGGTCGTGATGGCGGCGATCATCCCCCCGCGTAGGCTGGGCAGGTACGCCGGAATCTTCGGCGCCGTCTTCGCCGTCGGCACCGTCGCCGGGCCGCTCATCGGCGGTGTCCTGGTGGACACGCCCTGGCTCGGCTGGCGCTGGTGCTTCTTCGTCGGCGTCCCGTTCGCGCTGCTGGCCATCGCGCTGCTGCAGCGCACCTTGAAGCTGCCCACCGTGCGCCGAGAGGCGAAGATCGACTTCCTGGGTGCCTTCCTGATCGTCGCGGGCGTCTGCGCGCTGCTCATCTGGGTCTCGCTGGCCGGGAACGAGTTCGACTGGGCCTCCTGGCAGACCGCCGCGCTGACCGGTGGGGGCGTGGTGCTGTTGGCCGCCGCGGTCCTCGTCGAGGCACGTGTCGACGAGCCGGTCATTCCGCTGCACATCTTCCGCAACCGCACCGTGACGCTGACCACCATCGCCAGCCTGTTCGTCGGCGTGGCCATGTTCGGCGGCAGCGTCTTCCTCTCGCAGTACTTCCAGGTCTCGCTGGGCAAGTCCCCGACGATCGCGGGCCTGATGAGCCTGCCCCTGATCCTGGGCCTGCTGCTCTCCTCCACGCTCGCCGGGCAGGTCATCAGTGCGACCGGTCGGTGGAAGGTGTACCTAGTGGCGGGCGGCGTCACCATGACCACGGGCCTCGGACTGCTCTCCACGATCGGACCCGATACCCACTTCGGTCTCCTCAGCGTCTACATGGCGGTGATGGGTATCGGCGTCGGCATGTTGATGCAGAACCTGGTGCTGGCCGCGCAGAACGACGTCCCCGCCGCCGAACTGGGCGCCGCGACCTCGGTGTTGTCCTTCTTCCGCAGTTTGGGCGGCACTGTCGGCACCAGCGTGCTCGGCGCCATCCTCGCCAACCGCGTCGCGTCCGAGATGACCAAGGGCCTCAAGGAAGCGGGCGCCCCGGCCGGTGGCGACCAGGCCGCTCATGGCGGAGTCCCCGACATGACCGCCTTGCCGGCAGCGATGCGGGACATCGTGGAGCACGCCTACGGGGTCGCCACCGCCGACCTCTTCCTTGTCGCCACACCCTTCGGGCTGCTCGCCGCGATCGCCGTGCTGTTCATCAAGGAGAAGCCGCTGAAGACCAGCAGCGGCATGGAGCGGCTCTCCGAGGAGTCCGGACGCGCAGGCAGGGCGGTCGTGGACGGCTCCCCTCGGCACATGGACCCGGCGCCCGCGACCGATGCGGATTCCTCGCCTGCTGAAGTCAACTGACCCGGCCGGGCCACCGGTTGGCCGAGTGCGCGCACGCTCCCAGCAAGGTCATCCGGACGGCCTCCGCCCGGGGATCGGCGAGCACCTCGGTACGGCCGACATGCAGCAGGACCAAGTCGGCGACCGCCCCGACCGTGACCTGTCGGGGCGGTCCGCCGGGATCGTGCAGAGGGCTCAGATACGCGTCGAGGGCGGCGGCCGGGGCGAGGGCCTCCTGCGGGGCGAGGACCTGCGCGTCGGGGGTCGCGCGTCGTACGGCCGCCGCGATGACGACCCATGGGTCGAGGGGCCCGTAGGGAGCATCGGAGGACAGGGCCAGACGGACACCACCCTCAAGGAGAGACCGGCAGCGATAGAGGTCCGCGTGATCGAGTACGGGCACGTCGCGGGCGTAGTCGTCGCCGCGATCGGTGAGGAAGCCGGGCTGAGTCACCACCCGCAGTCCCAGTGCGGCGATGTCACCGATCAACTCCCCGGGAACCAGGGCGGCGTGTTCGATGCGGTCACCGGGCAGGGAACCCGTCTCCCGCAGCGCCACCAGCAGCAGCACGAGCGCCTCGCGGGTCACGGTGTGCACGGCGACGGCACGGCCGACGGCGTGCGCCGCACGGACGCGCTCGACCAGGTCGTCGAGCGCGGGCAGCCCCGAGTCAGCCAGGACGATCTTGTACGGGCCGACAGCGGGGTGGCGCGGCGAGGAGTCGTCGAGCACCGCGTCGAGCGGCGCACCCAGCAGGAGAACTCGCTGCGGGAGCAGTCCGGTCGCCATGTCGTCGGCGATCGCGGCGATCGCGGTAGGGGCGAGGTCGGGCGTGGCGTCGGTGACCGAGGTGACACCGAATCGGGCGAGTTCCTCCCCGACGGCGGCGAGCCCGGGCGGACGGGTGCGGGGAAGTCGGCTGCGCAGCCAGTCGTCGGCGCGCCACAGCCGGCCGGTCGCAGCGCCGTCGGCGCCGCGTTCGATGCCGGGATCGGCACCGGCGGTGAGGGACATCGACGTCGCGGCCAGGGAGTTGAGCATCCACAGGGCGCCGCTGCGGTGCTGGATGCGCACGGGGCGGTGCGGATGGATCCGGTCCAGCGCGGCCGCGTCGAGGTCTCCGGCGACCGTCTCGTGGTAGCCGACACCACGGATCCATCCGTGCTCGTCGGGGGCTGCCGACGCGAGTGCCGCGGAGAGGGAGGCCCGGTCTCGCACGGCGGGCGGTCCGCACCGGACCGACTGCCGGTGCGCGGCGAGAGCGTGCAGATGGAGATGGTGGTCGGCCAGGTGGGGTAGCAGCAGGCCACCGCGGCAGTCGATGGTCTCTTCCCGGGGGCGGCGCGACAGGGTCGGCGCGACCTCTGCGATACGTCCGTCGGTGACACGAACGTCGGCTCGGCGGCCGGCGACGAGTTCGGCGTCGTGCAGGAGTACGTTCGCGACGCGGCGGAGGTGGCTCACGGCGCGGGGATTCCGAGACCGCGCAGCACCTCGGCGGTGTGCTCGCCCATGGCGGGTGCGTCGCCGGCCGGTTCGCGCCGCCGGGGACCTGCGACGGGGATCCGTCCGGCGTTCGTCTCCACCACCCATCCCCTGGCTGAGCGTCGAGCGGCAGCGGCCGGTTCTGGCCGTCGCTCGAGTGTGGAGCGGACAACGTCGGTCATCGCGATGTCGTGGAGGAAACCGCTGCCGTCGGCGGGTGCGGTCAACGCGCGGGCGGCAGCGGTGAGTCCGGTCAGCGGATCGGCGATGGCATCGCCGCAGAACAGCGGGGTGCCGTCCGCCTCGCGGGCCACGAGTCCGGCGGCGGCCGCGACATCGTCGCCGAACCCGACCCGTTCGCTCGCACGCCCGGCGGCGGTGAGCGAGATCCAGGTGGTACCGGAGGACACCGCGGCATGTGCGTCGAGCCCGAAGCGGGCCAGCGCCCGGGGGCGGGACGCCTCGATGACGATGTCGGCGGCGGCGACAAGTGCCGCCAGGGCACGCCGACCTGGCGCTGTATCAGGATCGAGGACGACGGACTGGTGTCCGGCGTGCAGGAGTTGGTAGAAGTCGGGTTGCCCGCGGCGGGCCCCGTCCGGGCGGCTCGGTGTCTCCACCTTGACCACATGGGCCCCGGCCAGGCCGAGCAGGTGGCCGCACAAGGGCCCGGCCCACAAGGCGCTGAAGTCCACCACGAGGAGACCGCCGACCGGCCGGGGCACCAGCGCAGACGGCGATGCGGTGGGCCGGGCCGTGCCGGACGAAGCGACCGGCGCGGCGGCGAGCCCCAGCAGCGCGGCCCGCTCCGCCAGTACGCCCCCGCTGTGACCGCGCAGCCAGGAGGCGACAGCGGGCCAGGGGTCGTCTGTCAGTTCGGCGCCGACCATGGCGCCGAGCAGCGCCGGGTCGTCGGGGCGGGCGCAGGACACCGCCGCCCAGCCGTCGGCGGTGGGGAGCAGTCGGCAAGCGCCACCCACCGAGGTCCGGCCTTGGCATGAGCGGCCGGTGAACGCGGCCCGTTCGGCGAGCAGCCTCGCACCGTCGACCCGCACGGGCGAGGAAGTGCGGGCCGTCGACTCGTAGATCCGGTCGGACAGTTCGCGGGCACACGTCGCCGCACGTCCAGGAGGCACGAGGTGAGGTCCGCCCGCTCGTCCCGTGAGCGCCACGATGCCGCTGGACGCCCAGTCGGCCAGGGGATCGGCGGCGAGGCTCATGGCGATGACCAGCAAAAACCCGTCATGACAATGGACACACGGCCGACGATACACTCTCGGTCCTTTGCCGTGAGCCTGAAGGAGTGCGGGTTCCATGCCGTCCATGACCATGATCAGCCCGACCCAACTGGCGGCCGGTACGGCGCACACCCCGTTGCTCGATGCGAGCGCGCGGCCCATGACACCCGTGCTGGCCGTCAGCCTCGACGAACCCACCATGCCGGAAGTGCTCGCCACCGCGGCCCGCCGCGCCCGGGAATGCGACCGCATCCTCATCGGGGTCTCACAGGCCGCTCACGGTGGGATGCCTCCCGGGGCGCAGCCGTTGGCGGCGGCCCTCGACCTGACGCTCACAGGGCACGAACCGCCGTCGATCGACCGTGCCTTCGTCTCCGTGCCCACCCCCGCCATCGCACTGGCCGAGATCACGGCCGCCGTCACGGGCAACCCGCACGCCGCCCTCGTCCTGGCCGCCCTCCTGCGCATGACCGAATCCCTCCCGGTGCGCGATGCCCTGGACGCGGAGTCGCTGGCCTACTCCACCTTGCTCGGCGGCGCCGAGTTCCACCGCTGGCTCGCCGCACGAGGCCCGCGTCGGCACACCCCGCCGGTGGCGGAACCCGTACTGGTCGCCCGCGACGGGGACGTACTGGAGGTGATCCTCAACCGGCCGGCGCGGCGCAACGCCTATGACCGGCACCTGCGGGACGCCCTTGTCGAGGCCCTCACGCTTGCCACGCTCGACGACACCGTCTCCCGCGTGGTGCTCAGGGGCGCGGGCCCCGCGTTCTGCTCGGGCGGTGACCTGGACGAGTTCGGCACGGCACCGGACCATGCCACCGCCCACCTCGTACGCACCCGGGCCGGCGCCGGCCGGCTCCTGTACGAACTGAGTGACCGGGTGGAGGCGCGGGTGCACGGCACGTGTGTGGGTTCCGGCATCGAGCTGCCCGCCTTCGCCGCAACGGTCCGGGCCGCCCCCGGCACCACGTTCCGGCTCCCGGAGATCGGCATGGGGCTGATTCCCGGGGCGGGCGGTACCGTCAGCATTCCGCGCCGCATCGGGCGGTGGCGGACTCTCCACCTGGCGCTCACCGGCACGGTTCTCGACGCGCCGACCGCACTCTCATGGGGGCTGATCGACGCGCTTGACATGGCGTCCGACGACGGCGAGGACCATGCCCATGGAGCGTGACCGGCAGTGCGGTGAAATCCGCAGGATCCCGCAGATCGGGGGCCCGGGCCCGCGATCTGCGGGCCACGTTCCGGCAGACGCTCAGGCTCACGTCATCCGCGGCGTCCTCGGTGTTGGGGAATGTCGGGGGATGCGCTGCTGGGTGTCATCGGTGCGCGGTACCCGTCAGCTCAGGGCCGGGGCGGTGGAGAAGGAGTGTGCGCCGCCGGCCACGATCGCGCGGTCCGTGCCGGCCCGGGTGTCCGCGGCGGCGGACCCGATCGCCGACAGGCTGCCGGCGGGGTGCCGGTTCATGGCCGCGCCGGGGACCCCGAGCATGCCTGCGGCGACCGCGGCGTATCGATGCGGCGATGCCTTGTTGTAGGTCGGCGGAGGTCATGGTGACGGGCTGGGCGAGTGCTTCCCATTGGGGTGAGGCTTCGAGTCCGGCGGTTGATTGTTCGAGGCCTGTTTTGGTGAGGCGCAGGGCGATGGGTCCTGCTTGTGCGATCTGGCGGGTGATGTCGAGGGAGTGTGCGGGGGCGTCGTGCCAACCGTTGGATGCTCTTCCAGCGCATCGCATCGGACAGCGCATTGAAGACCTCGGTGGGATCGACGGATTCCCGTCGCCGGAGTACTCGTCCCGGTCGATGGCGGACAGCACGTGACGAGGCGGCTGCTCCCGATGGTCGTCAGGACGGGGCGATGTCGGTGACGAATGCCGAGGGTGTCCCGGCCGCGCAGGATCGAGCCCACGGCTGTAGCCGAAGGTGGATCCCACCCCTGGGCGGCGCGTCCTATGCGGGAACCAGTACGGGTGCCCTCGTGATCCCGTTCTGTTTCTGGGGGCGTGCGGTCTGGTCGCGGCGGGTGGCGAAGACGTAGAGGCGCAGGACGAGGAAGCGGCCTATGCCGGCGAGGCCGGAGGCGCTGAGGTAGACGCTCTGCTCGGTCAGCATGCTGGGGGAGGGTTGCACCACGTGGAGGGCGAATACCGCGATGCTGGTAGCGAGGTAGGCGGCCGTGGCCGAGCTCGCGGACTGCCAGTGCTCGCGCCATCCGGCAGCGCGGCCCTTGCCGAACGTGAAGCGTGCGTGAAGTTCGGTGCACAGCAGGGTGGAGACGACAGTGATGATCGCGTTCGAGACTGCCCAGGGCACCGTCGTGGCCAGCAGTGGCACCGCGAAGCTGGAGAGGACTCCGATTCCGCCGCCGAAGATCACGAACCGGATGAAGGAGCCTAGGGGGCCGGGGGTGGCCGGGGCCGTCATCTCGGGCTTCTTCGGCGAGTTCATGACGTTTCCTTCCGGAGAAGCGGTGCCTAGGGCATCTAATTACTTGACTCACTCAATCATAAGGCGATTGCTTGACTTACGCAAGTGCATCTGAAGTCTCTCGGGCGGACGGGCGGAGGGGGCCGCGGCGGGGGTTCGGACAAGCCCCGTGTCGTACGCCCTGATCGCGGCCTGCGTACGGTCCTGCGCGCCGAGTTTGGCGCGTACTCGGCCGACGTGTTTCTTCACCGTGGACTCCGTCAGGGCGAGCCGTGGGGTGATCTCGCAGTGGTGCATGAAGAGGCGCTCGGTGAGGGCGTCACCGGCCAGGGGGCGGCGATCGCCGCCCCGAGCGGCAGGACGTACCCCCTGGCGCCGCGACGATCACGGTCAACAAGGGCGCGCACCAGGGCGTGATCAATCTGTCGGTTCGCCCTCGTGGTGAGGCCTGGACCGGTAGATCTTCTTCCGTGACGCGAGCTCAACTGACGGACGCAGAGCGGGAGTTCACCGGGCCGGACCTGCCGATCGGCGAGTACGGCCCGTATCCCGAGCGGTAATGGCAGCAGGCCGAGAATGCGACCTGGCGGTTTCGGACCGGCGGACAGGGGCGGGAGATGCCGGAGGAGTCTGGTGCCTGGTCGACCGTCCACAACCGCTTCCGGCAAGGGCGCGACGCCGGCGTCTTCGAGGCTCTGCCGGAGGGTCTGACCGCGGAAGCGGCGAAGCGGGGTGAGGCGGACCTGCCCATGGTCGGCATCGACTCCGCCACCGGGCGTGCTCACCACGACGCGGCCGAGGTGCGTCAGGGCGGGGATGTCCACGGCACACTGGAGAAGGCTGCTGCCGAGGCGGAGAAGGCAAGGTCAAAGGGGCAGTCTCGACGAACAGGACGGACAGGGCGCCGAGATCGATCCTGAGTGGGAGGAGCGTCGACGCATCCGGTGCCGGTCAGAAATCCCGTTGAAGACCGCCCTCCCGGGACGCTCCCAGGGCGGGCGGACCGGCAAGGTTCGCCTGGGCGTCGACCGCAAGCGCCGCCCGCTGGCGTTCGGGCTGACCGCAGATCAGGCCGCCGACGGCCCACAGTTCATCCCGTGCTGGGGAAGATGCGGGAAGCTCTCGCCTTCGATCGAGCGGGGCCTCTCCCGTCGAATCCCTCCTCCGCCGCCCAGCTGCACGCACCACATCCCGCTCGCCGCCACTGCCGAGGAACCGTCACGTTCCTGCGACTTGATCGGCCGGACAGGTCCCAGCCGATCGACCGGGTGTGGCGCCTGACCTCCGCAACCCCGGTCGTGTCTGGGCGGTCGCGCACGTGCGTCCCGCCGCTTCGGCCGTGCTCGGACGACGGCGCGATGGTCGCGCCGTCGGTGGCGTGGCCGCGTCCATATGAACCGGCCCCGGATGTGCGCCGGATCCGGGGCCGGCCGACGACCGGCGAGCAGATCGGGTGTCCGTTCCGGTCGACCCCGGAACGGGCGGGGCGTCACGCCGTGGAAACGGCCAGTGGCCTGTCGGATGGCCGCCGCGGGCCCGCGCTCCGGCGTACTTGACGATTGGCCCTCCGGCACGAGGTTGAAAATCTGTTGTTTCAAAAAATTAGCGGCTAGGGTGACTCCGGGCTTTCGCACAGATCCACCGCCCGCAAGCCCGAGGAACAAAGGATCGACATGATCGCCAACGCCAACCCGATCATCCCCGGCTTCCACCCGGACCCGGCGGTCTGCCGGGCCGGTGAGGACTACTACCTGGTGACCGCCTCCTTCGAGTGCTTCCCGGGAGCCCCGATCTTCCACAGCCGGGACCTCGTGCGGTGGGCACGGATCGGCAACGTCCTGGACAGGCCGAGTCAGTTGCACCTGCGTCTGGGCCGGGAGGGGCCAGCGCCGGCATCTACGGGCCCACCATCCGTCAACACGGCGGGGTGTTCTGCATGGTGACCACGAACCGGGACGACGTGATGAAGGGACACCCCATCGTTCGAGCGAGCGACCCCAGTGGTGAGTGGAGCGACCCCGTGTACACGTCAGGGGCGATCGGCATCGACCCGGACCTGGCCTGGGACGAGGACGGTACGTGCTACCTGACCTGGTCGATCCCGCAGGGCGTCGCTCAGGCCACCGTGGATCCGGCGACGGGCAAGGTGCTGTCCGAACCGCGTGTCATCTGGGGCGGCACCGGCCTCGCCCACACCGAGAGCCCGCATCTGATCCGGCGCGGCGCCTATTGGTACCTCGTGGTGGCCGAGGGCGGTACGGGCCCGGGGCGCGGTGTGTGTGACGCACGGTCCACCGCGCCGTCCGGTCCGTGGGAGCCGCATCCGGCGAACCCGGTCCTCTCGCATCGCAGCACTGATCACCCGGTGCAGAACGCTGGTCACGGCGACCTGGTCGAACTGCCTGACGGCTCCTGGGCGAAGGTGCGCCTGGGAGTGCGCCCGCGCGGGTCCTACCCCGTATCCCACGTCAACGGGCGCGAGCCCTTCCTCACCAGAGTGGACAAGGTGGACGACTGGCCGGTAATCGTCGAGGACCGGTACTCCGTCCCGGAGTCGCCGACCGCCTTCACCGACCACTCCGGCTCACGGCAGCTTGATCCGCGGTGGACCGCACCCGGCGTCCGCCCCCGTTCCTTCGGCCACTCCACACCCGGGCCGAGGACTGCGCATGGCGGCCGCCCGCCCGCCCGCCGCGCGGGACGCCGAACGCCTCTGGCCGTCCGGACCCGCGACGCCTCCTGGACCGCGCCGGCGACCCTGCCGCAGGGAGACGTGGTCCTGGTCGTACGGATCGACGACGCGCACCGGGTCGCAGTGGAACGCCGCGGCGCCACCCTCAGCATCCGCGTGGTGATCGGCCCCCTCGACCAGATCCTGGCCACCGCCGACGGCATCACGGCAGACCGTCCGCTCGCCTTGCGCGCCATCGCCAACACCGAGCAGTGCAGCTTTGCCGAGGGACCGGACGAGATCCACCTGGGCCACCTGGCCGACACCGAGTTCCACACGCTCGCCAGGATCGACGGACGCTACGTCTCGACCGAGGTCGCCGGAGGCTTCACCGGCCGGGTCGTCGGCGTCGAGGCGCTCGGTACGGACGCGCTCCTCACTCGCCTCGCCTACGAGCCGCCACCTGTTTCCCCCACCGCGTCCTGACACCTACAAGGAGAGTGACGTGACGCAACTCAAGAATCTGCCCGACTCCCCACGGCTGTACCACGGTCCCGACATCTCCAGTTCGGTGTTCTGGGACCAGACCTTCGACGAGCGCGAGCGGACCTTCTCCCGGCTGCGGGCGGACGGCGGCGTCACCTGGCACGAGCCGATGGACGGAGGTCATCCTGCCGAGACAGGCTTCTGGGCCGTGACCCGCCACGAGGACATCGTGTCCGTCAGCCGGAACCACGAGGTCTTCTCCTCGGCTGAGGGGGTCAGCGTCAGCCCCCTGTCCAAGGAGCTCCAGCAGACGACCTCCTTCTTCCTCGTCATGGACCCGCCCGACCACATGGCCTACCGGCGGCTGATCAGCGCGGCCTTCACGCCGAAGCAGATCGCGCGCATTCAGTCCCAGATCGAAGCCGACGCGCGGGACGTCGTCGACCGGCTGGTCGGGGCGGGCACGATCGACTTCGTCGCGTCGTGCTCGGCCCAGCTGCCCATGCGGACCGTCTCCGACATGATCGGTATCGCCCCGCAGGACCGGGATGCGGTCCGCATGGCCGCCGAGGTGTTGTTCGCGGGTCCCACTGAGGAGGATCTGGCCGCGGGTATCGACGGCATGGCCCTGGTGGAGCGCCAGGTCGAGGTGCTGCGCGAGGCGGCGATCGAGATCGCCCAGGACCGGCGGCGTCGGCCCAAGGACGATCTGATGACGAACATCGTGCAGGCCGAGGTCGACGGCCGGCGGCTTACCGACGAGCAGATCGGGGCCTTCATGGTCATGCTGTCCACCGCGGGCAACGACACCACGAAGCAGACCACCTCGCTCACCATGCTGGCCCTGTCCAGGAACCCCGAGCAGAAGCGGTGGCTCATGGCGGACTGGCCCGGGCGCATCGGCACGGCGGTCGAGGAGTTCTTGCGCCACGCCTCGCCGGTCATGAACTTCGCCCGTGTCGCCAAGGTCGACACCGAGATCCGCGGGACCACCATCCGGGCCGGTGAGAAGGTGGGTCTCTTCTACTGCTCGGGCAACCGCGACGAGTCCGTCTTCGACCGGCCCGGAGACTTCGATCTCTCCAGGTCTGCGAACCCGCATGTCGCATTCGGTGGTGGCGGCATCCACTACTGCCTCGGCCACATGGTCGCCAAGACCCAACTGAAGGCGCTTTTCCGCGAACTGCTCACCCGCGTGCCCGACATCGAGGTGGGAGAGCCCGAGTGGCTTCCGCACCGGTTCGTCCACGGCATCAAACGACTGCCGGCCCATGTCCGCTGACTGTCCCGGTGTCGGCCCGGTCCGTGGGGCCGGGGCCGACGACCGGGGAGTGCCGATGCCTGCCGGCCCCCTGAACGCACGGTCGAGGGTGGTTCGAGGTCAAGAACGGTCGTGCAAGTGAGCGGCAAACGAAAACCACGGGGTCCTTACCGCAAGAGCGCCGAACGCCGGGAGCAGATCCTCGAGGCCGCCTACGAAGCTGTCGACGAGTACGGTGAGCGTGCCTCCCTGCAGGACATCGCCGACCGGGTCGGAGTGACGCAACCGGCGCTGACCTACTACTTCCCCACGCGCGGCGACCTGCTGCTCGCCGTCCTGGAAAGGCGTGACGTCGTGGGCAGGCAGGCCGGTCACGCTGCGCAAGCCGTCGGAAGCATGTCGGACAACATGGCGGCGAGTGCCCGCCACACCACGGACCACCCCGGCCTCGCCAAGCTGTATGTCACGCTGTCGGCCGCGGCCACCGATCCGGAAAGCCCCGCGCACACCTATTTCACCGGGCGCTATCGCAACCTTGCTGCGGAGACTGCCAAAGAACTGGCGACGCTGCAGCACAGCGGCGTGTTCAGCGCCGACGAAACGGCGGAGAACCTGGCGCGGGTGATCATCGCGGTGCTCGACGGACTGCAGATCCAGTGGATGCACGACCCGTCGGTGGACGTCGTCGCGGTCGTGGAGTCGTTCACCCGGATCTTCGTGACCGCTACAGCCGGTCCCGGCGTGGGGGCGGAAGCGACCGAGTAGCCGTTCGTGCACACGCGTCAGCGGGGCGGTTCGCGGTGCTGATCACCTGGCCGTCGGCACCGGTGCGTTCGCCCGCGCCGGGTCGACAGCGGCGTACAAGACGTCGGTGGGCCCGGCCATTCCTTATGAAAGAGAGCAACTTATGGGCAGTATCCAGGGAATTCACTGACCGTGGCGTCGTGGTCACCGGTGCCGGTGCCGGTGCCGGTGCCGGTATCGGTCGGGCGACCGCGCTTGCGTTCGCCGAGCGGGCTGCGAAGGTGGTGGTGGCCGATCTGAACGCGGAGAGCGCCGCTGCCGTGGTCGAGGAGATCGAGGCGGCGGGTGGCACGGCGCTCGCGGTGATCGGCGATCTGAGCGAGCAGAGGGTTGTCGACCAGGTCGTCGAGGCCTCGGTGAAAACGTTCGGCGGCATCGACGTCCTGGTCAACAACGCCGGGATCATGGACAGCATGTCCGCGCTCGCCGACGTGAACGACGCCGAGTGGGAGCGGCTCCTGCGGATCAACCTGACGGCGCCGTTCCAGCTGACGCGGGCCGTGTTGCCGCACATGCTGGCGGCGGGCCGCGGGTCGATCGTGTTCACGGCTTCCGGAGGCGTCGTTGCGCGGCTCGGCGGCCGGGGCGGTGTACACCGTCAGCAAGCACGGGGTTGTGGGCCTGACGAAGTCGCTGGCGGTGATGTATCGGAACAAGGGGATCCGGACGAACGCGATCACGTCGGGGGGCACGGTGACCAATATTCAGGTGACGGCGGATCCGGAGGCGTTGGGTCCGCAGGTGCTGGGCTCGTATCCGGGTCATGTCGGTCATCCTGCGGCTGCGGACACGCAGGCCGCGGCGATCGTGTTCCTGGCCTCCGACGCGGCCAGCAACATCAATGGTGCTGTCCTCCCGGTCGACAACGGCTGGGGTGCCGTCTGAGCCGAGCCGAACGGACGGCAACCATCGCCCCGCACCTCAGGAGAGGCCATGCCCCTCGACCCTTTCCTCGCTGAGAAACACACCTTCCCGCGGGTCTGACCGACGGGGAGACAACGGCGTCATCCCCGCCCTCGTCGCCAGGGAGGCGCCCGATGTCGATCGGCTGGGCCTCGTGGGAAAATATCCAGCGGCGCCGGGGGACTCGGCGACTTCCTTCAGCTGGGAGCTGACGAACACGGCGCACGCCTGAAGAGTCGCTCGGACCAGGGCTTCCTTGGCCTTGAAGCAGTGGCATCGACGAAGTAGCGGTGGATCGACGCCTTGGAGAGGTCGACCTGGTCGGCGATCTCGTCGAGATTGGTGTCGTGGTATCCGCGCTCGGTGACCCTACGTGCGGTGAGCAGCATGATCTCGTTCACCTTGCATGGCGTCGTCTCCCGCGCCGGGTGCTCGTCTCGATGTCAGGATGCTCCAGCCAAGAGCCCGGCGTGGGGACGCCCGCTGGGGGAGACCTCCTGAATCCGTTCCCGAGGTCGAGAATCGCGTAGGACGCCAGGCCTGGGCTTGCGCATCCGGACGATGCGGAAGCCCAGGAGGGCGGGTCACCTCGGGTGACAGGAACTACTGTGGACGACAGCAAGGGGCGTCCGGCCCCGACGGCGGCTCAGCCCGCGCGTTCCTGCAGTGACGGGTCGCTGGATGCGCCTGCTCAAGAGAAGGCAGGAGGCGACGTGGCAGCTGGGGACGCTGGACGAGGAACCCGTGCCGACCACCACGAGTCGGCGCGGTTGCGTCTCCTGGCCTCGGCCCACGACAGGATGTCGGGCGTTGAGACACTGACTCTCGCACTTCAGCAGGCGACGGCCGGCATCGGGGGCCTGGCGGGTCTTGTGCACCGGCGCGACCCCGGATCGGGTCTGCTGCGCCTCGTCGCCGTCGACGGGCTCGCACCGGCCGGCGCCACGCCGTGGACCGAGATCCCGCCGGACGGGGACGCGGCACCAGCACGTGCGGTGCGTGAGGGTGCCTACGTCTGGGTGGCGGGGGACGGGGCCGGGCTCGGAGCCTCCGGCATGGCCGCGGCCCCCTTGCCGGGACCCGAAGGCCCCGTCGGTGCGTTGTCGGTGCTCACCGCGGAGTCCGGGGGACCCGATGATGCCCGGCAGGACTTTCTCCGCTCGGTGGTGGCATGGGCCGTGGGACGCCTGGGGGGAATCTCCGACACCGGCACGGTCATCCCTCTCGAGGAGCCGACCGGCGGCGCCCCCCTGAAGACCCCGCCCACCACGGTCCTCGACACTCTCCACGGGATGAGCGACGGATTTCTGGTCGTCGACGACGACTGGCGGATCACCTTTGTCAACGCTGAGGCGGAGCGACTCCTCGGCGCCGGGCACCGTCTGCTCGGGAGCAACCTCTGGGACGCTCCCGGTAGCCGAGTGCAGGGGCTGGAAGTCCAGTGCCGTCGGGCAGCCGCCGAGGGAGAACCGGTTATGGCCGAGCTTCGCCTGCCGGGCGACCAGCGGCTGTACCAGGTACGGCTCGTACCCGTGAAGGGCAGCGGTCTCGCGGCCTCCTTCGTGGGCGTCAACGATCGTCGGCCGCGGACGGCTGGAGGCGCGACGGCCGAGCGGATCCCGGCCGAGCGGACCTCCCGGATGGGTGAACTGACCGCGGCCCTCGCCGAAGCCGTGACGTCGAGAGACGTGGTCCGGGCGATGGCGCTGCACGTTCTGCCGCCCTTCGGTGCCGATGGCCTGATCGTGGAGGCGGTCGAGGGCGAGCGAGTGCACGTGGTCGACGCCGTCGGGTACTCGAGGGAGTTCCTCAGTGGTATCGACGCGATTCCGCTCTCCGCCAATACGACGATCACCGATGTGTTGCGCAACCGTACTCCTCGGTTCGTGGAATCCATCGCCGACTTCACCAGGCTCTACCCGGACCTGGGCGAGCTTCTCGCCATGTCAACCAAGCAGGCCTGGGCGTTCCTCCCCCTCATCGCCTCCGGGCGTGCCGTCGGCGGCTGCGTCATTTCCTTCGCCCGGCCTCGCACCTTCAGCGAGGCGGAACGCGCCCTGCTGACGGCACTCAGCGGCCTGGTCGCGCAGGCTCTGGAGCGGGCCCGCCTGTACGACGCGGAACACACCCGCGCCCGTGGACTCCAGCGAGGCCTGCTCCCCAGGACGCTCCCTTCCCCACCGGCCGTGTCCGCGGCTGCCCGCTATCTGCCCGCGGGTCGGGGCGAGGAGGTGGGAGGGGACTGGTACGACGTGATCCCGCTCTCCGCCGACCGGGTTGCCCTGGTCATCGGAGACGTGATGGGTCACGGTGTCACGGAGGCCGTCACCATGGGGCGGCTGCGCACCGCGGTCCGCACGCTCGCCGACCTCGAACTCGAACCGGACGAACTGCTTGGTCATCTCAACGAGATCGTCGGCGACCTGGGCCACGACTACTACGCCACGTGCGCGTACGGCGTCTTCGACCCGGTCGCCCGCACCTGCACGCTCACGCTGGCTGGTCATCCGGCACCTGTCATCGTCCATCCCGACGGCACGGTCCACTGCCCGGAATTGGCAGTCGATCCACCGTTGGGCGCTGCCGTACCCCCGTTCGACGTGCACGAGCTGCCCCTGCCCGACGAGACTCTGCTCGTGTTCTGTACGGACGGGCTGCTCGAATCCGCCACGCGGGACATCGACGAAGGACTCGTCCAACTCCGGCAGACCCTCGCACGGCACGTGGCGGGCGCCTCGTACTTCCCGGCCGGAGACCGGGACCTGGGAGCGGGCCGGCTCGACGACCTGTGCGACACGGTCGTCTCGGCCCTGCTGCCCGATCGCGAGCAGACCAAGGACGACGCGGCCCTGCTCATCGTGCACGCCCGGTGCACCCCCGCCACCGACATCGCCTCGTGCGGTCTCCCGGAGGACCCCCGGGCCGCCGGACAAGCGCGGGAGTACGTCCGCAGGCAGCTCGCCGCCTGGGGACTGGACGATCTCGCCGTGACCACCGAGCTGCTGGTGAGCGAGCTGGTCGGCAATGTCGTACGGCACGCCAAGGGCCCCATCCGGCTCCGCCTGTTGCGCAGCCGGTCACTGGTCTGCGAGGTCTACGACGGCAGCCTCACCACCCCGCGCATCCGGCGCGCAGGCTTCACCGACGAAGGTGGCCGGGGCCTGCAACTGGTGGCTGCCCTTTCGCAGCGCTGGGGCACCCGTTTCCTCGCCGACGGCAAGTGCATCTGGACCGAGCAGGACCTGCCGCCGGCCCATCACGTGCCCTGATGAACCACATCGGAGATTCCTGCCGGTCCCGTATATGAGCGGCATGTCACTGATACGACGTCAGCGCGCCGACGACCGGGGCGGAAGGCGAGTTCCGCGGCAGGCGTCGCTGCCGGGGCGACCGGATCGATCGGCGGCCTGGCCTGTTCTCACCGTGCGGCTATCCCTCGTCGCCGTCCCCGGCATCGTCACGCTGGTGCCGGACGGGGACTGACGAGCCGCAGGCGGCCAGCGCCGTGAACCCGTTCACAGCAGGCGCCGTGAGCAAGGACGGCTCCACCGCCTACGCCACCGTGAACTACAAGGTGAAGGCCGCCGACCTCGCCAAGGCCGACATGGCCGCCCTCGAAAAGGCCATCGACGAGGCCCGTGCCTCCGGCTTCACGGTCTTGCCTCCCGGCCCGCGGCGGGCGGTTCGTCCGAGGCTATCGGCGTCGCCCTGGCCGCTGTCGTCCTGCTGATCACCTTCGGATCCCTCGCGGCCGTCGGCCTGCCGCTGCTCACCGCCGTCATCGGTGCCGGGGTCGGCATGGCCACCGTCATGGCCCTCGGCAGCGTCTTCGGCCTGTCCCTGACCACCGGGACGCTCGCCCCGATGGCTGGACCGGCGGTCGGCATCGACTACGCCCTCTTCGTGGTCTCCCGCTACCGCGAGGAATGGGCCAAGGGCCACGCTCCGCACGAGGCAGCCGGTCTCGCCGTCGGCACGGTTGGCTCCGCCGTGGTCTTCGCAGGCCGCACGGTCGTTGTCGCGCTCGCCGGCCTGGCGGTGGTCGACGTGCCGATGCTGACGAAGAGGTGATCGGACCCGCGAGGACACGGGCGTCCGACCGGCACCAGGCGCGGCCGCGGTGAACTGGCGGGGCCGGGGCCGCCGCACGCTCTAGGCGAGGGACCGCCGTACAAGATCTTCTCCACCGGGACCGGCAAGAGAATCCGGCGGTCGGCTCCACGCACGCGATGTGGCCGCCGGCGTCGGCGGCCCATGCCTCGGCTCGTTCCGTCTCGCGAGCGGCGCCTGCCACGGTGGGACGCCCGACGCCGTCCGGAACCAGACGCCACGGCATGTGACGAGGAGGCTGGTCGTAGAAATTTTTGAATGATAGATTTTCGCGGACGCGCCGGCGATCTTCGAGTGGTGTCGATCGTCCGAGATGTCGTTGCCAGCGCCCGATCCCGCGTCGTTCAGCCACCTCCTACATCGACTGAGAGAACCTCATGGCCGCTTCCAACGAGCTGACAGTCCCTTCCGGCGGGGCGTCCGAGCAGTACACCGTGGGCATCGACTTCGGGACGCTGTCCGGCCGGGCCGTCGTGGTCAGGGTTCGGGACGGACAGGAGATGGGCTCGGCCGTACACGACTACGCGCACGGCGTGATCGACGAGCGTCTCCCCGGCGGTGACGCCCCGCTGCCGCCCGACTGGGCCCTCCAGCATCCGGAGGACTGGCGCGAGGTCCTGCGCACCGCCGTACCCGCGGCGCTTGCGCAGGCGGGCGTCCCCGTGTCCCAGGTGGTCGGCCTCGCCACGGACTTCACGGCGTGCACAGTGCTGCCCACGCATGCGGACGGGACCCCGCTCGCCCTGACACCGGAGTTCGCGGGCCGCCCGCACGCCTGGCCGAAACTGTGGAAGCACCACTCTGCCCAGGGCCAGGCCGACCGCATCAACGACCTCGCCCACGAGCGGAAGGAGGCGTGGATCCACCGCTACGGCGGAAGGATCTCCGCCGAGTGGCAGTATGCGAAGGCACTCCAGGTCCTTGAGGAAGACCCCGAGGTGTACGGCGCCTGCCTCCGCTGGATCGAGGCCGCCGACTGGATCGTGTGGCAGCTCACCGGCGAGGAGTCCCGCAACACCTGCACCGCCGGCTACAAGGGCATTCACCAGGAAGGCTCCTACCCCTCCGAGGAGTACCTCGGCGCGCTCCACCCCGACTTCGCCGATTTCGCCCGCACTCGTCTCGAACACCCCCTGGCCCCCCTCGGTAGCCGAGTGGGCTCACTCACCGCCGAGGCGGCGGCCTGGACCGGACTGCCGAAGGGCATCGCCGTGGCCGCGGGCAACGTCGACGCACACGTCGCCGCGCCGGCCGCGCAGGCAGTGGAGAGCGGCCAGCTGCTCGCCATCATGGGAACCTCGACCTGTCACGTCCTCAACGGCGACCGGCTCGCCGACGTGCCCGGCATCTGCGGCGTCGTCGACGGCGGCATCATCGACGGCGCGTACGGCTACGAGGCCGGCCAGAGCGCGGTCGGCGACATCTTCGCCTGGTGGCTGCGCCAGGGAGTGCCCGCCGACTACCTGGCCGAGGCGGAGGCGAACGGTGAGGACCTGCACAGCCTTCTCACCAGGAAGTCCGCGGGGCAGCCGGTGGGTGCGCACGGACTGGTCGCCCTCGACTGGATGAACGGCAACAGGTCCGTCCTGGTGGACCATCACCTCTCGGGTGTGCTCGTCGGCCTCACTCTGGACACCCGGCCGGAGGACGTCTACCGCGCCCTGCTCGAAGCCACCGCCTTCGGTACCCGCGTCATCGTAGAAGCGTTCGAGAGCAGTGGGGTGCCCGTCACGGAATTCGTCGTCGCGGGTGGTCTGAAGAAGAACGCGCTGCTCATGCAGATCTACGCCGATGTCCTCCACCGCCCCGTGTCCTTGGCCGAGTCGGAACAGGGTCCCGCGCTGGGCGCCGCCATCCACGCGGCCGTCGCCGCCGGCAGCCATCCGGACGTACGCGCCGCGGCGGCCGCCATGGGGAAGGTCCGTCGGCACGCCTACCTGCCCGACCCGGATCGCGCGCGGGCGTACGACAGTCTCTTCGCCGTCTACCGGGACCTGCACGACCACTTCGGGACGGGCAGCGAACGCCTCCTGCACCGCCTGCGGCACCAGCGCAACGCGGCCCGGACCTCGGCCGCCTCCGCGGGCAGCCCTCCTCGCCGGGCCTGACGCACCAGTCCCGCGTCCTCGACGCCCGTCGCGGCCACCGAACTATCAGCAAGGAGTACCACCACATGTCTGCCCAGCCCGAGCGCGAGATCTGGTTCCTCACCGGCAGCCAGAGCTTGTACGGCGACGACACCTTGGCGCAGGTGGCCGAGCAGTCGCAGGAGATCTGCGCCGCCCTGGCCGAGCGGCTGGGCGTGGGCGCCCGCGTCGTGTGGAAGCCCGTGCTCACCGACGCCGCCGCCATCCGCCGCATCTGCCTCGACGCCAACGCGTCGGACGCCTGTGTCGGCCTGATCGCGTGGATGCACACGTTCTCACCGGCCAAGATGTGGATCTCCGGCCTCGACGTGCTCGGCAAGCCGCTCCTGCACCTGCACACCCAGGCCAACCGCCGACTGCCCTGGTCCAGCATCGACATGGACTTCATGAACCTGAACCAGGCCGCCCACGGTGACCGCGAGTTCGGTTTCGTCCAGACCCGTCTCGGGGTCGCGCGCAAGACGGTGGCGGGACACGTCTCCGATCCCGAGGTCGGCCGTCGCGTCGACGCCTGGGCACGGGCGGCGTGCGGCCGGGCGGAGTTGGCCTCGCTCCGGCTCGCACGGTTCGGGGACAACATGAGGGACGTTGCCGTCACCGAGGGCGACAAGGTGGAGGCCCAACTGCGCCTCGGCGTGTCGGTCAACACGTACGGCGTCAACGACCTCGTGGCGGTCGTCGACGAGGTGGACGACGCCTCGGTCACCGCATTGACGAAGGAGTACGAGGAGCTGTACCGCCTTACGCCCGAGCTGCGTTTCGGCGGAGAGCGCCACGACTCCCTGCGCTACGCAGCGCGGATCGAGGCCGGTCTGCGTCTCTTCCTCGCGGACGGCGGGTTCCGTGCCTTCACCACCAACTTCGAGGACCTCGGGGGCCTGCGGCAGCTGCCCGGTCTGGCGGTGCAGCGGCTGATGGCCGACGGGTACGGATTCGGCGGTGAGGGCGACTGGAAGACCTCGCTACTGCTGCGCACGCTCAAGGCGGCGGCTGAGGGGCTGCCCGGTGGCACCTCCTTCATGGAGGACTACACCTACCACCTGGTGCCCGGCGAGGAACTGATCCTGGGCGCGCACATGCTCGAGGTCTGTCCGTCCATCGCCGCGGAGACGCCGTCCTGCGAGATCCACCCGCTCGGCATCGGCGGCCGTGAGGATCCTGTCCGTCTTGTCTTCGACGCCGAACCGGGCCCGGCCGTCGTCGTCGGTCTCGCGGACATGGGCGACCGGTTCCGCCTGGTGGCCAACACGATCGATGTCGTCGCACCCCCGGAGCCGCTTCCGCGGCTGCCCGTCGCCAGGGCCGTCTGGCAGCCGCATCCGGACCTGAGGACCTCCACGGAGGCGTGGCTGACGGCCGGCGCACCCCACCACACCGTCCTCAGCTCCGCCCTGGGCATGGAGGAACTCGAGGACCTGGCGGAGATGCTGCACATCGAGCTGGCAGTCATCGACGCCGGCACCACGACGCGCCGGTTCACCCGTGAACTGCGCTGGGGCCAGGCCTACCACCGTCTCGCCCAGGGCCTGTGAACCCCCGGCCGACCGCCGTTCCCCGACTCGGACAGGAAGACACCGCATGAGCACCGTCGGCGCAAGCGCACCAGGCAGCACGGTTCCCGGCCAGTTGCGCCGCGAGGTGCTGGAGGCGAATCTCCGCATTCCACAGGCTGGTCTGGCCACGCTGACCTGGGGCAACGTCAGCGGTGTCGACCGTGACGCGGGTGTGTTCGTCATCAAGCCGTCAGGGGTTCCCTACGACGAACTCGCCGAGAAGCACCTGGTGGTGGTCGCTCTCGCGGACGGCCGGGTCGTCGAGGGCGACCTGCGTCCGTCGACCGACACGGAGACGCACCGCAGCCTGTACCTGGCCTTCCCGTCCATCGGGGGCATCACCCATACCCACTCCACCCACGCGGTCGCCTTTGCGCAGGGTCGCCGGTCCATTCCCGTCCTGGGGACCACTCACGCCGACACCTTCAACGGTCCCATCCCGGTCACTGCGGACCTCACGCCCGAACAGTGCGCGCGCGACTACGAGTTCAACACCGGTCAAGTGATCGTCGACCTCCTGGAGGCCAGTGACCGGCGCGCCGCCGAAGTGCCCGGAGCGCTGGTGTCGTGCCACGGTCCCTTCACCTGGGGGGCGACGGCCATGAAGTCTCTGGAACACGCGATCGTGTGCGAGGCGGTGGCAGAGATGGCGATGCACACGCTCGCGCTAGGGGGCGAAGCACCGCCGCAGCACCTGCTCGACCGCCACTACACCCGCAAGCACGGGCCCGACGCCTACTACGGCAACCCGGCCATGGGATGAGACCGGGAGCGACCGAGACGGTTCAGATCGAAGGAAACGCAGGTGAACGCATGGTGACGGGGAACGAGTCACCGACACGGAGCTGGTGCGCCCGGCTGGTCGCACCGGGAGCGTGGCGGGTCGAGAGCCGGGCCGTCCCGCGGCCCGGCCCGGGCGAGGTCCTGGTGGCGGTGCACACCGTCGCACTCTCCGGATCCGGCCACGGACTCTCCGGAGCCGACCATGGTCGGCTGGGTGGCACGAAGACCCCCGGATGCCTCCTTCACCCGCTGTGGGAAGACGGTTGGGCCGGCCAGGTGGTGGCGGCAGGCCCCGGGGCGAGCGCACGGCTGGTCGGGCGCAAGACGGTGGCGCGAACCAGCCCCCTGATCCCGGCGGAGGGTGACTGCGGTCTCGAACGGGCGGGCACCGACCCGACCGTGTGCTGCGCTGCGCGCCACGAGAACTCGGCGGTGTTGAGGGGGCACCTGGCCGTCCCCCAGGAGGATCTCCATCTCCTGCCGGACGACACCGATCTGCGGGCCGCCGCCCTGGTGGGCCCCGCTGCCTCGGCCGCCGCGGCGTTCGCGGCGGCTGCGCCGAAGCCGTGGGAACGAGTCGCGGTCCTGGGGGCGGGCGTACGTGGGCTGCTGCTGGTCCAGATGCTCGCCGCGGTCTCCCCGGCCGAACTCGTCGTGGTCGACCCCGGCTCCGAACGAGGCGCGCGCGCTGTCACTTTGGGAGCGACGAAGCACTGCGCGACCCTGGACGCCGCGCGGGTCGAGGGCGCCTTCGACATCGTGGTGGACACGACGGGGAGCGCCGACGCCCCGCAGGCGTCCTGCCTTCTCGCCGCGGCCGAGGCCCGGGTCGTGTTCACCCGCGCCTTCCCGCCCGGGACAGTGCTGGACCGGGTGCAGTTGTCCCTGCGCCGGCTGACCCTTCACACCGCCTCCGTGGCCTCCCCGGCCGCGTGGAACACGGCTGTACGGACCCTCGACGAGGGCATTGTCGATCCGCGTCCGCTCATCACGCTCGAGACGTCACTGACCGACGGCGCCCTGTTCGCGAGGGACGACGTCGATTCGTTGGTGACCGTGCTGCTGAGCCCGTGAGCGTGCATTCGCTTCGCGACCGCCCCGCGACGCGGGCGGGAGGCCGGGGCGGCGTCGGCGCGGTGGTCCCCTTCGACTCGGCCACGGGTGGAAGCGGCGGTCGGTCACGACCGTGGATGGTGCGGGTTTTGGACCAGAGTTGGCCCGCCCACTCCCACCGTATGTCCCGATCCACGTGAGGTCGTCCGGTGGCCCGTCCGTGGAGTGCATGGTCACTGACATGCGGGCGCGGCCGGACGGGGCGGACCGTGCAGAGTGTGTTGCGTCGCCTGACCGACGGGCACATGTCCACATGCCTGTCACCACCGCTGCTCTCCCGAGGTGACCCGTCGGGTTGGCACATCGACAACGATGGGTCGCCCTCTCCGGGAGTCCTGAAGGGCTGGGCGGCGCTCGATCCTGCAGCTTTCGATACGCTGCACCGTACAGGCCAGCTGTACCGCGCCGGCAGCGCTCGACCCGGAGGAATTCCCCGCGCTGCCCGGCAGCCTTACAGCCACGTCAACAACGACGAGTGCGGCGCGCCCGAGTTCCACACCGCTGGGGCGAAGCTCGTTGGGCTCGGCGGCGACGACGCCAAGATCGACCCCGACCAACTTGCCTTCCGTGCCAAGCGCTCAGGCCAGCTAGCCTCCTGGATGCGCTTTACACGGCCCGGCTGGACGCCTGCCTGACCGACGGCTTGTGGCTGCGCAATGCGGCCCACGCCAATGCCCGATGGCTTTCATACCGCGGTGCTCCTTGGGCGGCAGGTCGCAGATGTTCAGGCGTCTCGGGCGCACCGGAACCCGGTGTGGCCGCTGGCTCCGTCGGGCGAGTTGGCGGTGCGTGCCGCGACGCGGTAGCGGTTGCAGTAGGACCTGTGGCAGAGGTGGGAGCCGCCGCGGATGACCTTGTCCCGACCCTGCTCGGGGCCCCTCGGGTCGACCGCGGTACTTGCCGGGTGGTCTGTGGTCCACCAGTCGGCGCACCACTCCCAGACGTTGCCGGAGGTGTTGTACAGGCCGTATCCGTTGGGCTCGAAGGCGTCGACGGGGCCCGTGCCGCGGTAGCCGTCGGCGGCGGTGTTCTTGGTGGGGAAGGTGCCCCGCCAGATGTTGCAGCGGTGCTCGCCGTCGGGGTCGAGCTCGTCGCCCCATGGGTAGCGCTTCTGTTCCAGACCGCCGCGCGCCGCGTACTCCCACTCCGCCTCGGTGGGCAGCCGCTTGCCCGCCCAAGCGGCATAGGCGGCGGCGTCGCTCCACGACGTGTGCACCACAGGGTGGTCCCTGCGGCCGTTCAAGGTACTGCCCGGGCCTTCGGGACGGTCCCACCGTGCGCCGGCGACCCCACACCACCACGGCGTGCGCTCCGGTCGCGGCGCACCGCGCCGCAGCGCGGCGGGCAGGAAACCGGCGAACACGTAGGACCAGCCGATGCGGTCGGCCTCGGTGACATAGCCGGTGGCGTCCACGAACTCCGCGAACCTGTCGTTGCTGACGGCGTGCGCGTCGATGTGGAACGCGCTGAGGCGCACCGGACGGACCGGACCTTCGCCGTCTTCCGGAAAGCCTTCCGTGTCGTCCGTGCCCATGAGGAACTCGCCGCCAGGGACGCGGACCATGCCGTCCAGGGAGCCCGCGTGGGGGCCGGCCGACGGCACGGCAACCGGAGGGGCGGACGTTCCGCCGCTCCGGGGTGCGCAGCAGGTGGGCGCTGAGGAGTCGGGGGTATTCATGTTGCTCGGCTCCTGGTACGGGGGCGGATCACGATACGGTGGAAACCCTAGTCGCTAAATTTTTTGAAGTATAGATTCACGGCGTCGTAACTTCACTGTCACTCAAGGTGAGGCCGTCGGAGGGCCCGTACGGGGACGGGGGGGACCCGATCGGCCGCGGGCGCGCACGGAGGATTCCGGCCGTCCAGCCCCCGGGAACGTCGCGGTGGCCGAGACGAGTGAGACCCGCCCGATTCCGAGGAGCTGGGGCCGGGCGAGTTGCTGCCCGAAGATCAGGACGCCGGACAGGACACCGACGGCCGGATCCAGATGTGTCGGCGGCCCGTACGTGCGACGCGGAATCCTGAGCAGTGCCTCCAGGTCGGGCGAGTACGGCAGCGTGGCGGCGGCCGCCGCCATCAGGGGCCTCCCACAGCGAACTGGGGGCGCCACCGTCGAGCGTTGGCCGCCGCGTGAGACGCCGCGTGAGACGCCGCGTGAGACGCCGCGTGAGAGGCCGCGTGCGGCCCGGGTCGGCGGAGCGCGCCGACGATGCCTGCGTGGGGACCGGGCGGTGCCGCTGCAAGGTGACGGCGATGCCGCGGGCGGCCGGACCGGCGCCATCGCCGTCGTACCGACCGAGTTACTCGCCCGCGCGACCTGCGCGGTCAGAGACGGGACCTGCTCACCGAACAGGGACGGACGGACAACGGACACCTCGACAACTGCATCGGCCTTCGAAACAGCCCCGAGCATGATCACTCCTCAAGCTGCCGCACCGGGAAACTCCAAGATTCCCGACTGTGAGGATGCGGGAGGCACCGCTCGAGGGTCTGACCCGATCCTCGATCGACGCTCCGGCTGTCCTCACTCTGAATCGTCGGCCTTCCGAGCGGTGCCGTTGCGCGTACCGGTGCGGCGACCGTGACCTGTGGACCGTGCCGAGCGAGGACTGCCAGGCACACGGGGTGAGGTGGCGGGCGGCGGCACGGTGGTGTCTCGCGGTGCCGCACCGTACTGAAATGTGCCGATCCTTCAGCGGCCGTGCCGGCCGAGCGCCGTGCACCGGAAAACGCCTCGTCAGGGCGGCGGTGGCGGGGCCGACGAGAGGGCGACCTGCCGGATCGGCCATGGCAAGGCAGGTCGAGGCGGTCGGGACATACGGCAAGGCTGTCCATCTCTTCGAACAGGTGAGGGAACGGCACAAGGCGGGGGGCTGCGCCCGAGCACCTGGCCTCGGCTCATGACTCACCGGGCGGTCAGGCTTCCGCCCGCAGGGCATGGCTCGACGCCATGCAGGCGTAAGCCCGAGCCGGGGCGGGAGCCGGGCTGGGCGGTTCCTGAGAGGTGGGCTCAGCCCGAGCGCGCGGACTCGAGACCGCCCTCGGACGGACGTCGGGGGCGAGCCGGAGCTGAGGCATCCTCGGCCTGCCCCCGCGCGTCGTCCCGGGAGCCGTCAGGAATCGGCGGGCGGCTGGACGACCGTCGGTGTCGGGTCCGCGTCGGGAGCGTAGGTGAAGCGGGTGAGGAGGGCGTCAGTGGCCAGGGCCTCGACACCGATCACCCGGCCGGTGAAGCCCCCGGCGACCTCGGTCGAGAGGTAGCGCCCGTCGATCGTGGCGAGCGTACGGAATTCTCCGTCGGCGAGGTAGCCGAGGTGGAGGTCGTCCGGTCCCTTGGCGAAGCTGTACATGTCGGTGTTGGCGACGGCACGCAGGACCAGGGGATGTTCCGCCGTGATGCCGTCGACGGTGGCCAGCACCTGGTCGAACGGGCCGACGACCGCTCGCGCCGACGCGGTTGTGCCCTTGCGCTCCACAGCGGCCCAGTGAGCGTCGTCGATCCGCACGACCAGGGCCGCGTCGCCCTTGGGCAGGGTGGCGCTCGCGGTCCAGGAGGAGTCGCGGGCCCGCACGGCCAGGAGTCGCTCGGCGACGCGGGCCTCGGGTGCTCGTCCGGCCGCCATGTGCAGACCTTCACCCGGCCGGGGTACGGCGAAGGAGCGGGGGTCCACGCCCGGCGCGATCCACCGCGGGTGCAGTTCCGGGGCGGCGAAGTCGTCCGTGAACGCGGTGGGCGTCCGAGGGACTTCGTGCCGGTCCTCGACGATCAGGGGCCAGTCGTCCACCCAGTCCACGCCGGTGAGGAAGGTCTCGCGCCCGTTGACGTGGGCCTCGGGGAACGACCCGCGCGGACGTGTGCCCAGGTGCACCATGGCCCAGGAGCCGTCGGGCAGCTCGACCATGTCGCCGTGGCCGGTGCTCTGCACCGGGTGGGGGGTGCTGCGGTGGGAGAGGATCGGGTTGTCCGGGTGCGGTTCCCACGGCCCGGAGGGGGATGCCGACCGTGCGACGGTGACCGCGTGACCGAGGCCGGTGCCGCCTTCGGCGACCAGGAGGTACCAGGAGTCGCCGCGCCGGATCAGGTGCGGAGCCTCCGTGTGCGCCAGGCCGGTGCCGGGCCAGATGACGCTCGGTTCGGAGAGCAGTTTGCCGGTCGCCGGGTCGATGGTGGTCTGCTGGATGCCTCCGGGGAACGAATAGGTCAGGTAGCAGGTGCCGTCCTCGTCCCAGGCGAGATCGGGGTCGATGCCGATCGCCCCCGTGGTGTACACCGGCTCGCTCCAATCGCCCGCGGGATCGCTCGCGCGGACGATCAGGTGGCCTTTCATGATGTCTTCCCGGTTCGTGGTCACGACCCAGAACTCGCCGTCGTGGTGGCGGATGGTGGGCGCGTAGATGCCGGCGCTGGCGCCCTCCCTGCCCGGGCTCACGGAGAACTGGCTCGGCCGGTCCAGCACGTTGCCGATCTGCTCCCACCGCACGAGATCGCGGCTGTGGAAGATCGGGACCCCGGGGAAGTACTCGAAGCTCGACGTCACGAGGTAGTAGTCCTCGCCGACGCGACAGATGGACGGATCCGGATAGAAGCCCGGGATGACCGGATTGATGTTGGCGGTCATGTGCGGCGGCCCTTCGATGTGCGGTCGTAGGGGGCGGAATCGCGAACACACCAGCCCCTAATTTTTTTAGATGATAGATTTTTAATGGCTGGTGTCAACAGACACCCGACCGCTCGCGCGGACGACATGCCAACCAGAGACACGGCCGAAGCGGCGCGCACGCACCGCGCCGGTCGTGCCGTGCGTCCCCCGTCGGTCGGCCGGTCCATCGCTCACCCGCGTCGGTCGGCGGGAAGGCGACACACGGCAGCCTCCCGATCGAGGCCCCGGCGCCCCTCCACCGCGGCCCGGCAGAGAGGAGCAGGACACTGATGTCCACCCAGACACCTCCTCCGGCTGCTCCACCCCTTGCCACTCTTCCGGCCCTGCCCGGTCTGGCGACCTGGGCTTCGCCCCCGAGGTACTCGGGGTCCGCTACCGGGCCGAGCGCGACCGCCGCCCGCGTCCCGACACGCCCGCCCGGCTGTCCCGGGCGTCGAAGGCATCGCATGGCCCGTGTCGACCCACATGGCAATGGCTCGCGCACGCTCGTCACCAGCGGCTCGGTGGGCCTGGACAACGTCGCGTTCGACGCGGGGAACCGCATGTTCGTCTCCAGCTACGCCAACGGAGGCGTCATCGAACCGCACCCCGACGGGCGCACCCGCGAGATCCTCCCACGCGGCTTCGACGGCCCCAACGGCGCAACGGCCGACCTCGGCGGCACGGTGTATGCGAGTGACCACTACCGCCTCGGCGGCCCGGAGCCCGGAGGGGAGGTAGCCACGCCGGCCTTCCTGCCGCCCTTCGCCCACGGCGTGATCGACGCGGGCGGGGCTCGCGCACCCCACCTCCCCGTACGACGGGGTCCACACCGACGACCGAGACCGCGGGACCATCCAGCAGCGAGCAGCCGGGCTGAACGGACCGGCCGCTCGGGGCGGTTCCGCAGATCACGGGGGACGGGACGGCGGAAGTCGTCGCGGCGGACTGGGCGCGTCGCAGGGTCTCGTGATCCATGGCGACCTGCTGTGCGCCGTCGAGAGCAGAACCCGCAGGCTCACCTCGGTCTCGCTGAGCACGGGCGAACGGCGCACGGAGGCGGCGGAGCCGCCGGCGGGAAAGCTCCCGGGGACCGCGCCGCGCACCGAAACCACGCTGTTCACCCACGGCACGACCGGTTCACCACGCCCTTCGCCGACCCGGCGGTCGCCCCGGACGGCTCGCTCGTCCTGTCGGCGAACGGAGAGGGCAGCGTGTGGCGGCTGAAGCACGCTGGCGAAAGCTGAAGAACAAGGAGCAACTTCTATGAGCACCGATGCCCCGCTGGTCACCACGGCCCGCGGACCGGTCCGCGGCGAGCGCCGAGCGGACGGCGGCCTGCGTTTCCTCGGCATTCCGTACGCCCAGCCGCCCGTCGGAGAACTCCAGTTCGCCGCGCCCGTGCGGCCCGAGCCGTGGACCGAGCCGTTCGACGCGACCGCGTACGGGCCGACGGCACAACGACGCCCCATCACCGAGAGCACCACCACCGTCCCGGAGCCCTGCATCCCCGGCGACGGGGTCCCCAACCTCAACGTGTTCACGCCGGACACCGCCCCCGAGGAACCGCTGCCGGTCCTGGTCTGGATCCACGGCGGCGGCTACGTCGCGGGGTCGGCGGCCAGCCCCTGGTACGACGGCTCCGCCTTCAACCGGGACGGGGTGGTCCTCGTCTCCCTCGGCTACCGGCTCGGCATCGAGGGCTTCCTCCACATCGAGGGCGCCCCGGACAACCGCGGTGTGCTGGACTGGATCGCCGCCCTGGAGTGGGTCCGCGACAACATCGCCCGGTTCGGTGGCGACCCGGCCAAGGTGACGATCGCCGGCCAGTCCGCGGGCGGCGGGGCCGTACAGACGCTGCTCGCCGTGCCCGCCGCCCGCGGACTCTTCCGCGGGGCGATTTCCGCGTCCGGCATCCTCGCACGCCCGGACGGCCCCGACGTCGCGCGTGCCGCGGCACGCCTTCTGACCGCCCGCACCGGTGTGCCGGCCACCGCCGCCGCGCTGCGCGGGCTCGGCCGCGTCGAGCTGCTCGACCTCCAGGCCCGGCTCCTGGAACCGGGAGCGGACCGTGCGGGACTGCCCCCGATGCAGACCCTGGCACCCTTCGCCGACGGGAAGCTGATCCCGCAACCCGTCCGCACCGCCCTGACCGAGGGCGACGCCGGGGCCGACGTACCGCTTCTGCTGGGGTGTACCGCGCACGAGTTCAACGTGCTTGCGCAGCTCCCGGTGACGCCGCCGCTGCCCGAACTCCTCGGCTTCCTCGGCATGGACCCCGAGCGCATGGACGCAGGGCTCGCCGCGTACGAAGGGCTCGCACCGGATGCGTACTTCGGCCAGGCACTGACCGACAGCACCTTCCGTGCCCCAGCCGTGACGGTCGCCGACGCCCGCGCCGCCCGTGAACGTCCCACCTGGCTCTACGAGTTCACCTGGACCTCTCCCGTCAACGGCGTGGCCTTCCACTGCGTCGACCTGCCGTTCGCCTTCGACCTGCTCGATGCCGAGGGCGTTACGGCGGCGACGGGGGTCGCGCCGCCGCAGGAGCTCGCCGACGCAGTGCACCGGACCTGGGTTTCCTTCGTCCGGGACCAGGACCCGGGCAAGGAGTGGCCGCGCTATACGGCGGACGCACGCGCGGCGATGGTGTGGTCCGCCGAGCCCCGCGTCGAGGACGACCCGCTGCACCAGGTCCGCGCCGCCTGGTCCGCCTGACCGCCCTTCATCACCTGTCGAGGAAGGAACATCACCTGCCAAGGAAAGAGATGACCGGACAGGTCGTGCGCCCGTGCCGGAGTGGCGTGATCCGGCACGTCGGGCCCTGCGACGGCGTCGCCAAGCAGGGCGTGTCGGCCGGTGGCGTGGTTGTCATAGGACCAGGTGGCCGTGGGCATCAGCGCAAGGTCGGGTTCGGTGGTGCGGTCGTCCAGCGTCGGGCGGACGAGGATCTGCCTGGCCATCGGCAGACCTCGATCCCTCGCGAGAGGGCCGCTCCTGCGGCCAGGCCGCCGCCCGCGCTTCTCGCCCATCAGGCCCCGGAGCCCTAGCCCAGACACCAGGGAGCAAGTAACCCGTCGGTAGGTTCTGGGGCCTGTTTCCCGGTGGTGGGACGCCTCGTTGGGCTATCCGGGTGAATGCCCGGGAGGCCGACGACAAGGGGCGGGCGTGCGGCAGGAGTGGTCGCCGGAAGAGCTGCTGGCGAGCTGGACCCTGGTGGACGGCGACTGGAAGCTCGGGGCCAACAAGTCCGGGCCGACCAGGCTCGGCTTCTGCCTGATGTTGAAGTTCTTCGAGATCGAGGCGCGGTTCCCGGAGTTCATCGAGGGGTTCCCCCAGCCCGCGGTGGAGTACGTCTCGGGTCTGGTGAAGGTGCCGACGGCGGAGCTGGCGAAGTACGACCTGGCGGGCGCGAAGCGGCACCGCAAGCAGATCCGCGAGGCCCTGGGGTTTCGGCCGCCGACGCTCGCCGACGAGGAGTCGCTGACTGCGTGGCTGGCCGCGGAGGTATGCCCGGTCGAACTGGTGGAGGACCGGCAGCGCGAAGCCCTGCCGGCGGAGTGCCGTACGCGGAAGATCGAGCCGCCGGGCCCGACCCGTATTGAGAAGGTCCTGGTCGCGGCGCGGGGCATGGGAGCGGGCGTTCTGTGCCCGGACCATTGAGCGTCTGGGCGCGGTGGGCAGGGCCCGGCTGTTGGCGCTGGTGGCCGAGGGGAACGATGAGGGCACCGCGCTGCTGGCCGCGCTCAAGCGCGACCCGGGAGCTGTCGGTCTGGATGCCCTGTTGATGGAGATCATCAAGCTCACGTCGGTGCGGGAACTCGCGCTTCCGAAGGGGTTGTTCGCGGACTGCTCGGAGAAGCTGGTGGCCGCGTGGAGGGCGCGGGCGATCAAGACGTATCCCTCGGACTTCCGCGACACGGCGGAGGACGTGCGGGTCACGTTGCTCGCGGCGCTGTGTTCGTCGAGGCAGGCGGAGATCACCGATGCCCTGGTCGAACTGCTGATCGCTCTGGTCCACAAGATCAACGCTCGTGCTGAGCGGCGGGTGGAGAAGCAGCTCATGGCGGAGCTGAGGAAGGTCCGGGGCAAGGAGGGGATCCTCTTCAAGCTGGCGGAGGCCGCGGTCGGAAAGCCGGACGAGGTCGTACGGCGGGCGCTGTATCCGGTGGTCGGGGAGAAGACGCTCAAGGACCTGCTAGCCGAGGCGAAGGCGAACGAGAAGGTCTTCAAGGCGAAGGTCCGCACCACGCTGCGCTCCTCCTACAGCTCGTACTACCGGCAGATGCTGCCGTCGCTGCTGAACTCGCTGGGCTTCAAGTGCATGGCAAGGCGCACACGGATTCCCAGCGTCCTGTCCCCTCCCCGGCTCAGCCGACTGTTGAGGATCATGAGGCGGCCGAGGATGCCGTACTTGCGGGCGATGAGCTTGCGGTAGCGGACGCCGGTCGCCTCGTCGGCAATCTCGGCAGTTGCCGGGACCTGGTCGCCCGTCGGGTTGCCGCGCAGGTCGCAGGGGCCGACGAGGATGTCGCCGCGTGCCCGGATCCGCTTGACCTTCCAGGAGTCGGCAGGGGTCCGCACGCCCAACGTGTCACCGTCGCGCACCACCCACACCGGGGTGGCGACCGGGGTGCCGTTCTTGCGATAGCTGGTGACCAGCACGTACTTGCCGGCGCCGAGCTGCTCCAGCAGCGTGTCGTCCATGATGCGCTTCTGCTCCTTGCTGTCGATTCGCCGCACCGACCGGTGGCCCGGTGGCATCGGCAGATGCGTCGGTTTCCGCGTCGACGCCGCTGGGGGCCGGCCGGAGGCCGGCTCCCAGCGGCGCGAGGTCCTCCGCCCGCCGGAGCTGACTGCGTCCATGGGCCGTTTTCGAGCGCGGTGGTAGTGACGGTGCTCAGACCTGTTCGGTGGGGCGTACGAGCACTTCGGCGACGGCCACGTGCCGGGCGCGGGTGACGATGAATCCGATGCTCTCGGCGACGTCCTGGCTCTGCAGGCGCTCGATGCCCCCCATGACGGCGGCGAGTTGCTGCTGGACGGCGTCCGAGTTGTGGCTGCGCAGTTCGGTGTCGACGCTGCCCGGCTCGACCACGGACACGCGCACGTGCTGGCGCGCCAGTTCCTGGCGCAGCGCTTCGCTGAACGCGCCGACACCGAACTTGGTGGCGCAGTACGCCGCCTGCATGGCGTAGGCGTTGCGCCCGGAGAGTGAACCGACGTTGACGATGTCGGCGACCTGGCGCGGCCCGTCGGCGGCGGCCTTCACCAGGTGGGGCACGGCCGCGTGGGTTGTGTACATCAGGCCCATGACGTTGATGTCGATCATGCGGCGCCATTCGTCCAGGTCCGCACCGGCGGCGGGCCCGAGCAGCATGAGGCCGGCGTTGTTGACCACGGTGTCCAGACGGCCCAGGCCCTCGACGGTCCGCTCGACCGCTGCCGCGGCGGCCTGAGCGTCGGTGACGTCGGCAGGCACGACCAGGGCCTTGCCGCCGACGCCGGAGATTTCCGCGGCGAGAGCCGTGAGCCGGTCCTCGCGGCGGCCGACGAGAGCCACGGAGGCACCTTCGCGGGCCAGCTCCAGGGCGGTGGCGTGGCCGATACCGCTGGACGCCCCGGTGACCAGGGCGACGGTTCCTTCAAGACGGCGAGTCATGGTGTTCAAGCCTTTCGGTTGTGAGGGAGTACAGCCACGTCGTGCGGGGCGTACGGGAGGGGGATACGGCCCTGTCGGTCGAGCACCGAGTCGAAGGCACAATGGGGAAGTGAGCATCAACAGGCAGCAGCCCACCGACACGACGCGCCAGGGGACCCGGGCGGACGCAGGACCTTCGCCCCGCGAACGCCTGGTAAGGGCCGCGTCGCGGCTCTTCTACTACGAAGGCGTCCGCGCGGTCGGCGTGGAGCGGCTGATCGCCGAGGCCGGGGTGACGAAGGTGACCTTCTACCGCCACTTCGCTGCCAAGGACGACTTGGTCGTGGCCTACCTGCTGACCAAGGACGCCTACTACAAAGAGGTGGCTGAACCGCTGGCCGCCGCGCACCCGCCCGCCGAAGCGATTGACCTGATCTTCGAGGCCATCGCCGAGCACGCTCGCGAGCGCGGCTTTCGCGGATCGCCGTTCCTGAACGCGGCCGCCGAGTACCCGGACGCCGACCACCCGGTCCGCATCTTGGTGACAGCGCACCGGGACTGGCTCCGCGGCCTGTTCCAGGGCCTGCTCACCCGCCTTGGCCACAGCGACCCGGAGTCGGCAGCCGGCGCCCTGCTGATGCTGTACGACGGAGCGATGGCAGCCGGTTACCTGGACGATTCGACGACCGCCCACAAGACACTGCTGGACGCCGTCCGTCTGATCCGATCCGGAGGCTGACCCGTGCGCGACCGCGCGGAGCACCGGCTCCGTGCGGCGCCCCGGCCAGGCCGGGAATCGGATTGACTTCATGGAATCCTCTGATCGCTTGCCGATGTGCATCGGCGACCCACGGCAGCTCTCCCGGGAAGGTGGCCCGAGTGGGATGCCTGCCGGCCGCCTCAACAAGTAGGTAGACCGGTCACTCTACCTCTCGACGGTATCACCCGTGAGGCCCGCGCGCGAACAGTCACCCTTTGTGCGGAATTCATCGCCGACCGTCACGGCTCCTTGGTGTGCATCCGCGGGAGAGGGCTGGTTTTTGTTTCATAGGCGGTCGCTCATGAATCACCCCACCGTGCGGCGGTCCACCTGCGCCGCCCCCGCGGGCTCGCCGTGCCGCACCGGCAAGAACAAGGTGGCCATCCAGTACCACACCGCCCGCTTCCGCCTCGTGCCCCAACTCGCCAAGGCCCTCAGCGTGCCGACCCCCGCCGTACGCAAGCCCGGCTCGGCCTGGACCGAACTGCCCGGCCCGTAAGCGCCGGCATCACCCCGGTCGGGCACGTCCGCCTCGGCTACGCACGCGCCTCGACGGCCCG
Source organism: Streptomyces sp. NPDC107454 (assembly GCF_055582885.1). Taxonomy (NCBI): domain Bacteria; kingdom Bacillati; phylum Actinomycetota; class Actinomycetes; order Kitasatosporales; family Streptomycetaceae; genus Streptomyces; species Streptomyces sp. NPDC107454. Next base: position 171,064 of record NZ_JBVJPA010000014.1, read on the forward strand.
GCAGTCCCTGGACGCGCAGCTGGACTCGCTTGCCGAGGCCGGGGTCACCCGGGTCTTCTCGGAGAAGATCTCCACCCGCGCCACCATGCGTCCCGAGCTGGACGCCGCCGTGAAGCTCGCCGGGGAGATCCGGGCCTCCGGCGTTGCCGTCACGCTCGTCGTGCATGAGCACAAGCGGCTCGGCCGCGGCATCGAACTGGCCATGCTCGCCGAGGAGCTGAAGGCGAGCGATGTCGGCCTGGAGTTCCTCACCGGGGAGCTCAAGGGCTCACACGAACCCTCCGGGATCGTCTTCACCGTGCTCGCTGCGATGTCCGGCATGGAACGCGAGTACATCCGGGACCGCACCCTCGAAGGCCACGAGTCCGCCCGTAAGCGCGGCAAGACCATTGGCGGCGCGGGCGTCACCGACGACGACATGCTGTTCACCGCCCTGCGCCTACGTGACGAGGAGTTGAGCCTGCGCGACATCGCGGCCCGGCTCGTCATCTCCAAGGGCGCGAAGAAGGGTCAGCACCCCTCGCCCGCCACCGTCCTGCGCATGCTGCGCGAACATGATGAACAAGTCGTCACGGCCTCGAATGCCTGAGCCGCCAAAGCTACCGGCGGGTTACTTGTTCCCTGGTGTCTGGGCTAGGACTTCGAGGCCGATACGAGTCGATTGGGACGGACGGACCCTGCGGGATCGCCATGGGCAAGGACAGGGAGGATGGTGGCCTGGGGTGGCCCCGCCATTGCGTAGACTTTCGTCGTTTGACCTCGTCGATCCGGGCGGGGAGCCGCGGCGGTCTGAGGGACGGGCCGTCGTGGAGCAGCGCGGTGTCCCGAGGTGGTGATGATGACCGGCAGGACGAGGCGGGACGAGCAGGTCAGCGCGACGCGTGAGGCGCTCCTCGACGCGGCCGAGCGGCTGTTCGCCGAGCATGGGGTGCACGCGGTCGCCAACCGCCAGATCAGCCTGGCCGCCGGGCAGGGGAACAACGCCGCCGTCAGCTACCACTTCGGCACCAAGACCGACCTGGTGCGCGCGGTCGCCCGTCGTCATGCCGAGCAGATAGAGGTCGGCCGACTGCGCATGTTGGAGAGCATCGGCGACTCCACCGAGCTGCGGGACTGGGTGGCCTGCGCGGTCCGGCCCGTCACCGAGCACATGGAGTCCCTGGGCAGCCCCAGTTGGTACGCCCGGTTCATCGCCCAGGTCACCAGCGACCCCGCCTTGCGTGCGGACATGGTCGAGGCGTTCGTGGCCGCCTCCCCGTCGATGGAGAAGCTGCAGGGCGGCCTGAACCGCTGCCTGCCCGATCTGCCGCCAGAGGTACACGACGAACGCGCCGCCATGACCCGTCACCTCATCACGCAGATGACCGCCGAGCGTGAGCGCGCCCTCGCGGACGGCGGGCCGACGTCCCGCGCAACCTGGCACGAGGCGGCGAACGGCCTGATCGACGCCATCGTCGCTCTGTGGCAGGCGCCCGTCACGCACGAGAGCTGAACGACGGCCGGTTCTGCGCGTTCCTGCGGGTCTGCCGGTGTGGTCCGGTCCGGGTGGCAGGGTGCGGTGGACGGCTCCGTCGAAGAGGGTGAGCCGGACCAGGTCGGCCGAAGGGTGCCGCAGGGCGATCGGCGGAGGCGCGCTGAGCAGGACGAGGTCCGCGCGTGCTCCGGGACGCTGGGGGCGGAGCGCCTGGCGAGTGTGCCGGGGACAGGTTCGCTGTCAGCGCCTGAGCGGGTGTGATGCGCTCGGCAGGGCTTGCGGTTCTCCTGTCCGGGGCGCGTCGCGAGGCGGCCGCCGATATCACGGACCACGGGTCGAGAGAGCCGGGGCCGTACGGGGCGTCGAGCGCGAGCGGAATGCCGTGGCCGATGAACGAGGCGCACCGGTAGAGGTCGGTGTGCTCGTCGGGTGCGATGCCGTGGAGGAAGTCGCTGCCCCGGTTCGGGAGGAATCCCGCCAGGCGGCGGCCGGTGAGAAGGCGCGCAGGCACGCATGCGTGCAGCCTGCCGCCGCGGAAGACCGAACCCGCCCAGGCGGTTGAACCTCGCCTCGAAGCGGGGTGGTGGAGCCGGACATGCTGGGGCGGTGGTCGGTCGTAGCAGCATGTCCGGCCGCCGACGCCGCCAGCGGTCAGGACTGCAGGAGGGCGAGGATCCGCGGGTCGTCGGTCAGCCCGGAGCCGTTCACCACCCGGCCTGCCGCTACGCGGTCGACGAAGGCGGCGACCCGGTCGAGAGCCTCCAGGGCCTCGGGCAGGATGACTCCGCAGATGGGCCAGGCGTGATGCATGTCGGGCCAGATCTCCAGCACCGTTTCCACCCCGCAGCTGCCCGCGCGCGTGGCCAGGCGGATCGAGTCGTCCCGGAGCAGTTCCCCGCCCGAGACGAGGACGAAGAGTGGCGGCAGACCGGTGAGATCGGCGAGGGCGGGGGAGGCCTGCGGGTCCTCCGCACGGTGTCCGCCGAGGTAGTTCTCGGCGATCGACGGCCCGTGGGCAGTCGTGAGCATCGTGTCGCTGTCCTCGTTCTCGGCCCAGCTGCCCGAGACGTAGTTCTCGGGGCGCAGGTCGAAGACGCCGGAGTACAACACCCCGGCGAGTGGGGACGGGTCGCCCGCGTCGCGCAGGCGCAGCAGGAGAGCGGCGGCCAGGCCGGCTCCCGCGGAGTCTCCCGCCACGACGACGCGGGCTTCGGGATACGCGGCGCGGACGGCGGCGTAGGCCTCGGCGCAGTCGTCCAGACCGGCAGGGAAGGGGTGCTCCGGAGCGAGCCGGTATTCGGGTGACACCGCTCGGGCGCGTGTCCGCAGGGCCAGGAGTCCTGCTGCGGAGCGCGTCTGCGCCGCACTGCCGAGGCGGAAGCCGCCGCCGTGGATGTGGAACAGGATCACATCCTCACGGGGAGCCGCCGGTTCGAAGAGGAGGGCCCCCTCCTGACCGGCGAACGGGGACTCGGTGATGCCCTCCGGCGTGGGGGTGAGGGCCGCGTTGGCGGCGGCAGCGGCGCGCTCCTCGGCAAGCGTGGGGGGAGCCTGACCGCGCCCGGACTGGATGCGGTCGGTCAACCATTGATCGGCCTTGCTGGGCATGGGCTCTCCATGTCGTGTCGTGGCGCTGGTGTCGAAGGCCGGCGACGGGTACCGGAATGACGGCGCACATCGTTCGCGTCACCTCCACGGTGCGGTCCGCCGCCGGTCGGCTAGGCGGCGCCGCTCCTGGCATCACCGACGAGTCACACCGGGCAGGGGGGCATCACGGAATCCCGTGACGGTGCGTAGTGTTCGCGGAAGGAGTCGAGGCGTTTCCGGTGGACCGGGCCTTCGCCGTCGTACACACGCCCCCCGCCGTCGTCGGTGCCCATGAGGAACGCGCCGCCGGAGTTGAGGGCGATGCCCTCAGACGAGCCCACGTTCCTCGGAACCGGTGCCTGTGACCCGTGTTCCTGCTGTCCGCCGAGCGGCGCACAGTCGGCGGGTGGGGACGTCGAAACGTGGTCCATGGCGCTCCGAACTGCCGGTTCCTGGGTTGATCACCGAGTCGCTCGCTCGATGTCACTCCAGCTTCAAATTTTTGTGATTAATAGATTTTCGCGTTGAGATCTCGGCTGCCACGTCGCGAGGCAAGGCGGGGGCACGGTCTGCCGGGCCGACTGCCGACCTGGCGGAGAGCGCGGTGGCGAGTGCCCGTCGCAACGCGGACCGTCCCGGGCGCGAGAAGCCCTCGGTCACGGTGCCGGCATTGGCCATCAATCCGCTGAGCCCCTGCGCACGAGTACTTCACCCAGCGCTGCGGCGACCTCTCGGCGAAGGTGTCGCTCGCGCGCCAGGCTTCCGGCGTGGACGGGCCTGATTGACGCCTGCTCAGAATGCTGACTTCAGAGTCGATTCGCTTCCACGGTGTGCCGAACCCTCGAAATCCGCACCTCGTGTTCCGCCGCGGCGTCGGCCGCGGACCGTGTTGTGCAGAGCTGTATGTGGTGGTCGTGCGGGGGTGCGGCCGGAAGAACTCTCGGCCGCGGAACACAGGTTGAGGAGTGTTCAGTTGCCTTCATCGCTCCGGACGAGACGCATGAGTGTGGAGACGATGTCGTCGACGAGTGCAGCGTTGGCCCTCTTGGTGTCGGTGGCGCGGTGGTTCCACGAGGGTACGAAATTCATGGCCTCCTGAAGCGACATGTGTGCCGCCAGTTCGTTCCGGCAGTCGAATTCGCCGGAATTCATGTCATCGGAGATCATCTGGCGGAAGATCCGGCCGTGTTCCCGCTGCCAGCCGTGAATGTCGTCAGCTCGGCTTCTGCCTCGGACTGGGCAACTTCAAGATTGCTGGGATCGCCGAGGGCATCCACGCCCGTCACCAACAGGGACTGACGGTGGGCGAGGGCTTCGAAACCGTCGGTCTGGCGGTTCCGCGACTCGTGGCCGCCGGTTTGCGCGCGCTCGACGGAAGGCAGGCACCGTGACCGGGGTGGGCGGCCGTCCGGTCGCGCCGGCCACCGGGGCGTCACGGGGGATCGGGCGGGGGCCTTCCAGCGGCTCGCCGACGTCGGCTACGGGGCGGCCGTCACCCGTGTCGCATCGCCCCGGTGATCACCGGGGCGAGACGGCACGGTCAGTGGCTCAGCTGTCGATGAACGTGATGGCGGCGGCGGGACAGACGGCGGCCGCGTCCCGGACAGCCTCGTGCTGGCCCGCCGCGGGCTCCGGGTCGAGCAGCACGACGATGCCGTCCTCGTCGCGCTGATCGAAGACCTCCGGCGCGGCCATCACGCAACTCCCGGCGGCGCAGCACTTCTCCTCGTCGACGGTGATCTTCATGGTCGTTCCCTTCTGTTCACCCGGCCGCTCGGCCGGAAGGTCTGTTGTCTCTGCGGTCGGTACGCAGGTCTCGTCGGCGCGCGTCACCACCGCGCGGGCGCTTCCCGCAGCCCGGCGACGGTCAGCCCCTCGATGTGCGGCAACTCCGCCACCGGCACGGCCGGTTCAAGGCCCGGCGGGTTCGCAGCGGCACCTCCAGGGCGACCTTGCGCTCGGTGCGGGCCAGGGACCGGCCCAGGCACGAGTGGATGTCGGCGCTGAAGGTGAGACGGCGGTCGGGGCTGCGGGCGAGGTCGACCCCGTCCGGGTCGGCGATCGCCCGCCCATCGCGGTTCGCGGCGGACGCGACCAGCCGGTTCCAGTGGGCGGGAGGATCCGGCGGCCCGACTGTGGGGAGCGGTAGACGGAGGGGGTCGTGATGACTCATCTGACATCTCCATGTGAGGGAGGAGGATGTGCATCGCGCAGCGTCGGGGCCCGCAGGGGAGTGGGGGAGATGTTGCATGTGTTGTGAGGTCTCGGCTGGTTGGCGGGACGAGCGGTCTATTTTAAATCAAGGGATTTATTTAAAATAGCGGTACCGGAATCCTTCTTCAAGGGCGGGTCGTCGTGTGACCGGATGTGATCCTCCTCTCCCTTGTGATACGCCGTACCGCGCGATGTCGAGCCTCTGGGGCCAGGCGAGCCGCCGTCCGAGGAGGTAGGGCGCCGAACAGGGCGCCGGTCGGCCGGCTCCAGAGTCGTCAGTACGCTGAACACGTGCGGGGGGATCACAGGCCTGGGGAAGGCGCCGCTGTTACAGGTGCTGACAGGCCCCCCATGTCTGCTGAGGTTCTGCGGTTCCGCCATGGGACGCGCACAGCCGCGGGCAGTGACCGTATCCGAGGCGGTGAGCGAACGGGCCCCGCCCACGCCCTGCGCACCGCATCGGGCGGCCCCTCCGTTCTGGCGCCCAGCCTCAGGTCAGCGCGCTTGTCACACGCGAGGCCACGGCCCGACGCACGCGCCGGCACCGGGTGTCGGGCCGTGCCCGTCCGGTCCGGGCGGGTACGGCCGGCACCCGCACTCGACGTGGCGCCGTCCGTGCTCGTTCAGCCGCTGACGGCGGCGTGGACCTTGGCGATGTCGAACATGTTGTGGACCGAGACGAACTTCTCCGACTCGATGTCAATGGTGAAGATCGACGTCGCGGGCAGCGCGAGACGCGTCACCGCCGAGCCCGTGCCTATGGAGAAGATCGGAAGAGCGGTGGACACGACGGTCATGGTCGAGACGGACCGCTCAGGCAGCAGGTTCACCGGCACGACGTCACCCATCAGCGGGGTGGCCCATATGTCGATCATGGTGTGCCGGATCCCGGAGACGACGTGGAGGAACCCTTCAGAGAACTGCTTGATGGCTTCGACGGTCACGATGGGGTCGTCGGCGTTGAACTGCAGCGTCGTGGTCGGAGCATCGCGGTAGGTGTTGGCAACGCGGGTGGCATCCCCGGAGTCGACGGCGTCGTAGTACGCCTGGACGATCCGGACAAGGTTGGCGTTGGGGATCGCGGTCTGGGTACTCATTTTCGGTTCACTTTCTTGTACTTCTGAAACGGACTGCGGCCCCCGCCGGGCGGGCGACGGCTCGGCGGGGTGGCTGACGGGTCAGGGAAGCAGAACGACCTTGCCCTTGTTGTGGTGGGCCTCGACCTCGGTGTGAGCCCGGGCGGTCTCGGTGAGGGGGAAGGTGCGCCACACCGGCACCTCAAGCCTGCCGCGGACGACGAGGTCGGCCAGCAGGGGCAGGGCCTGCGGGAACCGGTCGGCCGGGTCGAGTCCGGTGAAGCGCACCTTGTGCTCGGCGAAGGCCATGTCGGCGATGGTGATGACCCGCGCGGGGTCGCCGGTCAGAGCCACGGAGTCAGCGAGGACACCCACGCCCGCGGCATCGAGCACGTGATCCACCCCCGGCACGGCGGCCCAGACCCGCTCGGCCCAGCCTTCGCCGTAGCGGACTGCCGTGGCCCCGAGCCTGCCGACCCGGTCGAGGTCGTCCTCGCCGGCGGTGCCGACCACCGTGACGCCGCGGGCGACGGCCAACTGCACCGCGACAGCGCCGACGGCACCACCCGCGGCATGGACCAGCAGGGTCTGCCCGGGCGCGACGCCCAGGTGTTCGAGCGCCCGGTAGGCGGTCTCACCGACCGTGATCATGGCCGCCGCGGTCTCGAACGACAGCTCCTTCGGCTTGGCGAACGGCCGGTCCAGCAGGACGTACTCGCTGTAGCCGCCGAAATGAACCGACCCGAAGACCTCGTCACCGGGCGAGAAGCCGGTGTCCTCGCCCGCCTCGTCGACCACCCCGGCGACGTCCTGGCCAGGGATCACCGGGAACTCGACCGGGATGATCCCCTCCATCCCGCCGGAGCGGATCCTGAGGTCGATGGGGTTGACGGCGGCGGCGCGGACCCGGATACGGACCTGGCCCGGACCGGGCTGCGGCGTCGGGACGTCGGACACGGTCAGAACGTCGGGCGCGCCGTACTCGGAGAAGGTGATTGCAGCAGACACAGGGACTCCTGAAACGCAGGGAAACCAGTTCTCACACCCTGAATCACTCAAGGCGTATGATTTCTGGTGTATCACACGCTGTGTATGATTCACAAAGCCTGAGAGACGTATGTCACACATGGCGTATGATTTGGAGTCGTGACCTCGATGCCGGCCCACCGTCGCCCGCCCGCCCTGAGCAACCCGCGCGCCCAGCGCACTCGCGCCCGGATCCTGGCCGTCGCGCGCGAGCTACTGCCCGAGGTCGGCCCGACCGGACTGACCTACGCCCTGCTCGCGGAGCGAGCGGACGTCACCCGCCAGACGCTCTACCGGCACTGGCCCAACCGCTCGGCCCTGCTCTTCGACCTGATCCTCGACGGTCCCGACGTCGGCGACTACCCCGACCCGAACAGCGACGTACGCGCAGCTGCCACGGCCTGGCTGAAAAGTCTGCGCGCCGGCGTCACCGTCCCGGCGATGCGCACCGCTCTGCTCGCCGTCCTCGCCGAGGCCGACCACCACCCCGACAGCACGCAGGCGCTCGTCCGTATTGGCGAGGACCGCCGCGCGGCCTTGAACCGGGTCCTCGAACCCTCCGGCATCCAGGTCGACGCCGACGAATACACCCTGCTCTACGGACCCGTGCTCGCCCGGCTCCTGCTCGACCGCGGCCCAATCACCGACGCCTTCATCGACGCCGTCGTCGCTCAATGGCTCAGCACCCTGCGGTGAACAGGAGCCGGCCCTCGCACAGATCTCCAGGTCCGAGGCCTCCCCGATGGACCCCCGAGCGATCAGTAAGCACTGGTGGCTCCCGGCCGTCCTCAACTCGAAATGATCACCGGCGGCCGGCATGGCTCGAAGCGCTCGTTCCCCTGGCTCTCGGTCTCGGTCGTAGGTCGCAGTAGGACAGGACCAGAGACGGATGGCCCTGCTGCGGACGGTTGTTAGCGTGGCAAGTGGTTCCGGCAACCAAGTGGAAGGAGGCCGATCGATGGCTGTCGAGCTCAACCACACGATCGTCGCCGCGCACGACAAGCGGGCGTCCGCACGGTTTCTCGCCGAACTGCTGGGTTTGGAAGTGGCACCGCAATACGGTCCGTTCGTCCCGGTGCATATACCGAACGGCGTGACGCTGGACTACGCGGACACGGCCGGTTCGATCACCCCACAGCACTATGTGTTCCTCGTCTCCGAGGACGACTTCGACGCGATCTTCGCCCGTGTCCGCGAAGCGGGCCTGAGCTACTGGGCGGATCCGTACCACCACCGCTCCGGCGACATCAACCACAACGACGGTGGCCGCGGGGTCTACTTCGACGACCCGAACGGGCACAACCTGGAGATCCTGACCAGACCGTACGGGAGCGGCGGGGGCTGACGGGTCTGAAGACGAGTCCTGGGATCAGCCATCCATGGGCGCCGGCGCGGACTGCCAGGACGCGACGTCGTACTCGGGCATGGTCCCGCTTTTTCGGACCGGGCGTCGTGGTGCTCGCCGAAGAACATCCAGTCCCGGGTGGGGCCGTCGGTCATGCGCCAGGTGCTGTCGCTGACGATCCGTTGCGTCCCGTCGTTTCGCAGGGTGCTGTCGAGCTGGGCGAGCAGACGCGGTTCCGAGGCCCAGACAGACTCGTGGCCGCCGGCTCCGGAGGCATGGGAACGGCCGAGTGCGACGCCGATGGTGTTCTCGCCCTCGCGCAGCAACTCGGTGACGTCGAAGGTGCGTGAGTACGCCGTCTTGTCGTACGGGGAGGGAGGGGGGTCCAACAGCGCGTCGCTCACCGCGCGACCGTTGACCTCCGCCACGTAGTAACCCAGGCCGACGATGTGCAGTGGGGCGTGCTCGGGTCGGTCCGCGAGTCTGAAGTCCCTCCGGAGGAGCGGTGCCGGCGGCTGATCGTCAGGGGGCGACGGAGGCGTGGGGTTGTCGCGGCCGGTCCACTGGGCGCTGAGGGCGAAGGAGTGGGGTGCGACCTCCTCCGGCGGCGGGGAGCCGGCCTGTCCTCGCGAGGACGGCGAAGAACCCCGGAGGCGGGTGAACTGGGTTTTTCGGACGGCATGAGTCTCCCGTCGAAGAGGAACGTGGCAGGTCCGAGGACGCCTGCGGTACGCGCACGGCCGTTCGGCGGGTCTGTGCCCCCAGAAGGCGTAGGCCGTCGTCGGCCCCGGCCGGTTCCGACGTCGAGACGGAGCCGGCCGGGGAGGGAGCGTGGGCAAGCGAGGTCAGGCAGCTTGTCCGACCGGTACCTCGTCGAGGGTTTTGGCCTTGGGGATCAGGGCGATGAGCAGGGTGCCGACGGCGATCACGCCGGCGAAGAGCAGGAAGCCCTTGCTGTAGCTGTCGTCGACGTAGAAGGCGGTGCCCTTCATCACCTTGCTGTTCTGCGCGACGATGACGAACGCCACCTGGGTGAGCACGGACTGCAGAACGCCCTGCATCATGCTCTGTGCGCCGTTGCCGAGAGCCTGTTCCTCGGGCCTCACCGACTCGATGACCATGATGGGCGCCAGAGCCACGACCATGCCCATACCCACTCCGCTGATCACACCGATCGATATGAGCTGGGCGGCGCTGTGGTGGAAGTGGGATATGAGGGCGACACCGACAGCGACCAGAGTGCCGCCGATCGCCAGCAGTACGCGTGAGTCGATACGTCGGACGAGAGCGCCGGTCGCCACCGAAACCGCGATGAGCAGGAGGCTGTTGGGTGCGCTGACCCAGGCGTTCTTGGTGGCGGTCCAGCCCAGGCCGTCGGACAGGCCGGGGATCTTGGGCATGAGGACGAGCAGGTTCAGCACCGTGCCCTGCGCGAAGACCGCCCCCATGATGAGCGAGGTCACCAGGAACGTGGACCAGATCCGGCGGCGTCCGAGGAGGGTGATGGGGAACATCGGGTGGGAGACCTTGCGTTCGACCAGGACGAAGGCGATCACGGCTGCCAGGCCTCCGCCGATGAAGCCCAGCGTGTCACCGCTGGTCCAGCCCCAGGCCTGGCCCTTGCCGACGCCGTAGGCGACCGACGCCAGGCCGCCGCCGAGCAGGAGGCCGCCGGGCCAGTCGATCGGGGTACGGGCCTCGCGGACGGGGCTTTCGGGTACGAGGAAGAGCAGGGCGAGCAGGCTGATGGCGGTGGCGATGACCATGAACCACAGGACGCCGCGGTAGCCGTAGTCGTCGAGGATCCAGCCGGACAGGAAGGGGCCGCCGAGGGCGAGTACGCCCATGCCGCCGCCGAGGAAGCCGCTGGCCGGGCCGACCAGCTTGGGCGGGAAGACGTCCCGGGCCAGTGCGTAGACGAGCGCGATCGAGGGGCCGTAGAAGCCTGCGATGGCGCGTCCGGTGAGCAGCGTCTCGTAGTTGGTGGAGAGGGCGGCGATCAGGTCGCCGATCAGGCCGAGGGTAGTGATGATGACCAGCAGGCGCTTCTTACCGAAGACCCCGGCGGCCTTCACGATGAAGGGCGTGGCGAAGACGCCGACGAGCGAGCCGATCTGGGTGAACCAGGCGATCTGGGTGGTGTGGTAATGGATCGCGATCTGTGACTGGGCGTTGGAGCCCATGAGGCCGATGAGGCCGTTCAGCTGGGACGCCCACAGCAGTGCGATCAGGATCAGTGCGAACCGCGCGCCGAAACCGGACTTACCGGCTTCCTCTTCATGCTGCGGTGACTCGACGTTGAGTGACATTGCGGAACCCCGGCCCTTTCGTACGGGTGGAGCCCTTGTGCTCCCAGCGCGCAGGCTAGCTCTTAATTTTTTGGCGTGATAGATTTTCGTCACGGAAACATTTCCGTGACCTTGGGGTGGACGAAGCCTCCGGGTCCTGGCAGGCCCGCGTTGACGTGGTCGTATCCCCGGAAGGGGCCCCGCTCATGCAGCAATCGGATCCGGCCGTCCTCCCGTTGGAGAGGAAGACGTCTCTGCTCTCCGGCGGGGGCTTTTGGTCCACTGGGCCGCTTGACGAGGTTGGTCTGCCGGGGTGGTGTTGACGGATGGCCCGCATGTGATCCGTCGTCAGAAGGTTGATGCGGATCACCTGGGTTTCCATGCGAGTGAGCCGTCCACCCGTTTCCCGCCGGCTGTCGCGGTCGGATCGAGCTGGGATGCCGAGCCGGCCGTACGGGTGGGGGAAGCGGTGGGCCGGGAGGCCAGTGGGCTGGGCGTGGGGGGCGTTCTGACCGTCACCCTGACCGGCGACACCGCCGCGGCCATCCTGTCCCTCGACTCCGCTATCGGCGATTGGTTCGCCCATCCGGTCGCCGGACCGCTGCTGCGTGAGGCGCTCATGACCGGAGCGACCGAAGGACGACGTCAACAGGCCGCGGTCAACAGCGACTTGATGGAGATGGTCGCGTCCTTCCCGGCCCGCCAGTGCCTGCACTTCCCCGACGTCCCCGTGTCCACCGACGACCTGACCGAGATTCTGGAGGCCATCCGATGAACCGCCCCCCGACCTTCGCCCCGACTTCCTGTGGGGCGCCTCGACCGCGCCGCACCAGATCGAGGGGAACAACCTCAACAGCGACTGGTGACGCATGGAGCACCAGAGCCAGGGCCGCCTTGAGCTGAGCGGCGACGCCTGTGACAGCTACCACCGCTACGCATGAGGACATGCGGCTGCTGTCGGAAGCCGGCCTCAACGCCTACCGGTTCGGCATCGAGTGAGCCCGCATCGAGCCCGAGCCCGGTGAGTTCTCGTGGGCCGAACTCGCCCACTACCGGCGCATGATCGAGACCGCGCGGGGCCTCGGCCTCGAACCGGTCGTCACCCTGTACCACTTCGCCGGCCCGCTCTGGTTCGCCGACGAGGGAGGCTGGACCGGTCCGACGGCCGTCAACCGCTTCACCCGGTACGTCGAGCGGGCCTGCACGATCCTGCACGACGTCAACTGGGTCGTGACGATCAACGAGCCGAACATTCTGGCCCTGATGAGCGGCATGGTGACGGTCGTGGCCGAGGGCGTCGAGATCAATCTCGGCGCGGACTTCCGGATGCCCACCCCCAGCACGGCGATCGGCGAAACCCTGGTGCGGGCCCACCGTGCCGCGGTGGCCGTCGTACGCGAGCACACCTCGGCGAAGGTCGGCCGGACCGTGGCGCAGCAGTCCCTCGTGCCGGCCCCCGGTTGCGAGGAGCTGCACGCCGAACTGCGGTGGGCGTGGGAGGACCTCTACCACCACGGGGCGCGCGGCGACGACTTCCTGTGCGTGCAGTCGTACACCAGCCAGACCGTCGAGGCGCAAGGCATCGTGGCCCACCCCGACCACCCCGACAACACCCTGACCGGCTGGGCCTACCGGCCCGACGCCCTCGGCATCGCGCTGCGCCAGGCCTGGGAAGCCACGGAAGGGGCGGTTCCCCTGCTCGTCACGGAGAAGGGCATCGCCACCGCCGACGACACCCGCCGGATCGCCTGCACGACCGAGGCGCTGGGGCACCTGTACGACGCGGTCGCCGACGGAATCGACGTCCGCGGATACCTGCAGTGGTCGGCGCTGGACAACTTCGAATGGGGCCACTGGGCACCGACGTTCGGCCTCATCGCCGTCGACCGCGAGATGTTCGCCCGCACGCCCGAGCCGAGCCTGGCCTGGCTCGGGGACGTCGCGCGCAAGAGCGGCGCGCTGGAGGCGGACGGTTCGCACGCGGGACGCTGAGGTCAGACGGGGAAGTTCTCCGGTCGTGGCCGCGTCAGTAGGGCGACGGCCGGAGGCAGCGGATTCACCGCGGCCACCGTCAGGGCGTCGAGTACGAAGGCGATGTAGCGACGCCACCCGTCGGTCCCCGTGTCCATCGTCCACAGGATGCTGAAGAACATGACCATGAATCTGGGCAGGTCCTCTTCGACCAGGTCGGCGCGCATGAGGCCGGCCCGCTGGCAGCGGCGGGCCAGCTCGGCGAGTGTCTCGTGGAACTCGGCCGCGACGTCAGAGGTGAGCGAGTCGGACATCCGGGCGGCGGTCAGGGTGTTGTGCTCGCGGGCCGCAAGCGCCAGCGCCGCCTCGATCAACATGGTGAAGGCGAGCAGTGGATCGGGGTCGGCGAGCGCCCGTGCCTGGGCCGGAGACAGGTCCTCGGCAAGGCACTGTTCAAGTGAGGCCCGGGCCAGCACCCCCTTGTCCGGGAACCGGCGGTAGAGCGTCGAGATGCCCACGCCGGCCTGGCGGGCGATCTCCTCCAGCGGGGCATCGGCCCCCTGCTCCGCCCAGACCTTCCGTGCGGCGCGCTGGATCCGCTCGGCGTTGCGCGCGGCGTCTGCGCGCAGGTGTCGTGAGGTGTCCGTAGTCACCAAATCAGTCTAGCAAGTAGTAGCGCACTCTCGCTTATGGTTCACTAGGGCAACCGGTAGTGGACTTCCAGTTGCGGGAGGAGAGACGGGTGAAGGTGACAGTCGGCATCGAGAAGCGGGTCGGCGGATGAACCGCGTCGTGGTGGTGGGTGCGTCGGCGGGCGGGCTGGCCGCGGCGGAAGCGCTGCGCAGAGCGAAGTATGAGGGTGAGATCACGCTCGTCGGTGATGAACCGCATCTCCCCTACGACCGTCCGCCGCTGTCCAAGCAGCTGCTGTGCGGGGACTGGGAACCGGATCGCCTCAGCCTGCGGTCGAGCACCGATCTCGAGGCGCTGGGCGTGGAGTGGCGCCTGGGTGCGGCCGCGACCGGCCTGGACGCCGCGCAGCGCGTGGTGACGCTGGCCGACGGTTGCGAGGTGCGCTACGACTGTCTGGTTGTCGCGACCGGGGTCCGCCCCCGCCGCCTGCCGGGAGCCGATGCGCGGCCCGGCCTGCACGTCCTGCGCAGCCTGACGGACGCGCTGGCGCTGAAGAAGGCGCTGCGTCCGGGCGGGCGGCTGGTGATCGTCGGCGCCGGTTTCATCGGTGCGGAGGTGGCCGCGACGGCCCGCGGTCTCGGAGTCGAGGTGACGATGCTGGAGTCGGCGGCGGTACCGCTGGCCCTGGCTGTCGGTGAGGAGGCCGGCCGGTTCCTGACCCGTCTCCACCACGAGCAGGGCGTCGATGTGCGGACCCATGCCGCCGTCGCCGAGATCCTCGGCGGCGACGGCGGTGTCACCGGCGTCCGGCTGAACGACGGGACCGTCGTCCCGGCCGACGACGTACTGGTCGCCATCGGCTCGGTACCGAACACCGAATGGCTCGCCGGCAGTGGGCTCACCGTGGACAACGGACTGGTGTGCGACGAGTACTGCGCCGCCGCGCCCGGCGTGTACGGGGTCGGGGACGTGGCCCGCTGGCACAACCCGCTCTTCGACACCCTGATGCGCGTCGAGCACCGTACTCATGCCGCCGAGCAAGGCATGGCGGTCGCGCGCAACCTGCTCCAGCCCGACGAGAGGCGTTCCTTCGCCCCGGTGCCGTACTTCTGGTCCGATCAGTACAAGACCAAGTTCCAGGCGTACGGCAACCTGCGCCACCACGACGAGGCACTCGTCCTGGACAGCGACTTCGGGGAGCGGCAACTCCTCGTCGCCTACCGCAAGGGCGACCGGCTGACCGGAGTGCTGGCCACGGGCAAGACCCCCAAGGTCCTGCGCGCCTGGCGTTCCCTCATCGCCGCGCGCACTCCATGGACGGACGCTCTCACCGAACCGGTCCCCGGGTGAGAGCCGAGCCCCTAGACGAGCCGGGAGCCGTCACCGCCGGGCCGGGGCGGACTCCTCCGGCCTTCATGCGGCGTGCGGGTGCTCCGGGAGAGGGCCGGGAGAACCCGTGAAGCCGATCAGCCACCTCGCCCAGAGAGCGCTCAGACTGCCCCCGCCGCTGACGCGGGACGTGGTCGTCCAGCGGGATCTGCGGGTACCGATGTCCGACGGCATCGAGCTGCTGGCCGACCGGTGGGCGCCTCGGTCCGGCGGTGGCGGCCTGCCGCTCGTCCTGGTGCGATCCCCGTACGGGAGACGGGGGCCGGTCGGTGTGCAACTGGGCCTGATACCTGCGGAGCGCGGCTTCCAGGTGCTGATCCAGAGTGTGCGAGGAACCCACGGCTCGGGCGGGGCCTTCGACCCCATGTGCCAGGAACGCGACGACGGCCTGGCCACGCTGGAATGGGTGGTCGGGCAACCCTGGTGCGGCAAGTCCGTCGTACTCGTCGGCGCCAGCTATCTCGGCTATGTGCAGTGGGCCATGGCGGACCGGCTGCCGCCGCAGGTCAAAGCCATGATCCCGAACATGACTGAGTCCGCGCTGACGTTGGAGTTCCTCCGCCCCGACGGACTGTCCCTGGAGACGCCGTTCACCTGGGGAGTGAACAACGCCCTCGACGAGCCGACCGGCGTACTGCGCGGGCTGGCACAGATCCGCAGGAAGCAACGGGCGCTGTACACCCTGCCGTTGAGCCAGGCCGACGTCGCCGCCACCGGGCAGCGCGTCCAGTACATCCAGGATGTCCTCGCCCACGACGCGGACTCGGCACGCTGGACCGGTTTCGACCACCGGCACCGGGTGCCGGCCACCACCGTGCCCGTGAGCTCGATCGGGGGCTGGTTCGACATCTTCCTGCCCGGTCAGATCCGTGACTTCCAGGCCTTGCAAGGAGCGGGCCGAGAGGCGCGGCTGACGATCGGCCCCTGGACCCACGCCAACCTCGACAACACCCCGAGCCGTGAACTGCTCACCTTCGGACTCGCCCTCGCCCAGGGCAGGAAACCACCGCCGCGGGCCCCCGTACGGCTGTACATGATGGGCGAGGAGGCCTGGGCGGACTTCCCGTCCTGGCCGCCGCCAGGCTACTCGCCCCGGCGTTTCCACCTCCAGCCCGACGGTGCCCTGTCCACCGGGGCGCCGGCCGATTCGGCGCCCGACCGCTACCGCTACGACCCGACGGACCCCACTCCGGCGGTGGGCGGGGTCCGCGCCGCCGGCGGCGGACGCAAGGACAACGCCAAGCTGGAGGCACGCCCGGACGTGCTCACCTACACCACCTCCGTCCTCGACAGGGACGTCGAGGTCGTCGGCGAGGTGAGCGCCGGGATCTGGTTCCGCTCCAGTCGGCCGTTCGCCGACGTGTTCGTGCGTCTGTGCGATGTGGACGAGCGCGGCCGTTCGGTCAACGTGTGCGACGGCCTGGTCTCGCTCTGCGGCGCCGACGAGCTTTCCCTCGCCACCGTACGGCTGTGGCCCACCGCCTACCGGTTCCGGCGCGGACACCGGATCAGGGTGCAGGTCTCCAGCGGAGCCTTCCCCCGTTACGCCCGCAACCCCGGCACCGGCGAGCCCCACGCGACCGCCACCGAACTCCGTCCGGCAGACCAGGAGGTGTATCACGACCCGGCTCGGCCGTCGGCCGTCGTTCTTCCCGTGCACGGCGGGCACTAGCTCATCCGCGGAGCGAGTGCACGTCCCGATCTCAAAGACCGAGCATCGCCCGGGACATGGTCCACAACCGTTCGGCGGCGCCGGGATCCAGGGCGTGAGCGGCCACCCCGGTCGGCTCCGCCTCGTCTGCGGCGGCGGCCGGGTCGTGGGGCAGGGCTTCGTTGCAGTTCTCGAAGTACCGTCCGCCGATCCTGTCCACCAGAGGCGACGCGGCGAGGAACACGGAGGTGGCCGCGCCCTGTTCCGGGGTCCGCCAGGGGAAGCGCGCCATCACCTCCTGCGCGTGTGCGTTCGACGCCAGGATCGCCGTCTGATGGCGCTGGATGCCGGTGCGGATGCCACCGGGGTGCAGGGCGTTGGCCGTGATGCCGTCGTCGGCCCAGCGCCGGGACGCCTCGACGGCGAAGAGCACGTTGGCGGTCTTCGACTGACCGTAGGCGAGCCAGGGATCGTAGGCGCGGCGGTCGAAGTGGATGTCGTCGAAGTCGACCGGAGCGTGCAGATGGGTGAAGGAGCTGACGGCGACGACGCGCGCGCCCTCGGCGGCGAGCGCGTGGTGCAGGCCCAGGGCGAGGTGGAGGTGGCCGAGATGGTTGACAGCGAACTGGGATTCCCATCCTTCCGGGGTGCGGCGCAGCTCCGGCACGGCCATGACGCCGGCGTTGTTGACCAGGATGTGCAGCGGGCCTGACCAGCCGGAGACGAAGGAGGCCACCGAATCCTGGTCCGTCAGGTCCAGGGCGGACACCTCGACCTGGGTGCTGCCGGTGGTGGCGGTGATGTCGGCGGCGGTCTGCCGGCCGGCGTCGGTGTCGCGCACGGCGAGGGTCACCTCGGCGCCGGCCCGGGCGAGGGCGCGGGCGGTTTCCCTGCCGAGGCCGGAGGAGGCGCCGGTGACCACCGCGCGCCGGCCGGTCAGGTCGACGTCGGCCAGGACCTCGTCAGCGGTGGTGCCGCGGGTGAAGGGCGTGGTCAGACGGCGACCGTTGCTCATGGCGCTCCTCCGGGAGGGATGGCTTCCGCAGCACCATGCGAGGCGACGGACGGTCGCGGGGTCGACCTGGCCCTCGACCCGGTCGGCAAGGCGCGTTCGGTGAGGGCGCGCAGGGCGGTCGGGGACGTCTGGGCCAGGGTGAGGATGGAGAAGCCAGAACCTGTATCTGACCTCCGACATCGACGAGTTCGGCCGCGAGGACTCCTGGATCGCGGTCGCGGTGGCCACCGACGAGCAGTGGGCGGCCCTGCGGGACGCGATCGGCCGGCCCGGCTGGGCGACGGACCCGGAACTGGACACCGCCGACGGACGGCGCCGACACCACGACGACATCGACGAGCACCTGGCGGCCTGGTGTCGCGAGCGCGGCGCGGACGAGATCGTCGAACGGCTGTGGAACGCCGGTGTGCCCGTGGGCAAGGTGATGCAGCCCCACCGCCAGGAGGAGCTGGCACAACTGCGGTTCCGCGGCTTCTTCGAAAGGGTCGAGCATCCCGTCAACGGCTCGGCCCGGTACAGCACCCTGCCCGTCAGGCTGTCCCGAGGGCCTGATCGGCACCACGTCCATCACGCCCCTCTGCTCGGACAGCACAACAACGAACTGCTCACCCAACTGGGTCTCAACGAGCAGGAGATCGCCGCCCTCGAAGCCGACGGGGTGATCGGCCGGGCGCCGGCCCGATAGACCCCGACCAGGTTGCCGGGCCCATGAACCGCTGAAGGAAAGGAGCCGACATGCAGCCGCAGATCGGAATGATGCTTGCGAGCACGGTGGACAACACCACCGTCGTGATCGTCCGCTGGACGGCCGACGAAAAGGAAGCGACCTGCGGAGGCCGGCCGATGGTCGCCCAGACGCAGCACGACGCCTCACTCCAGCAGCCCCTCGACCCCGACCACGCGACCGGAACACTGCTGGGCAAGCGGTACGCCACCGAGGACGGGAGCGTGGAGCTGCTGTGCACCAAACCCGGCCAGGGCACCCTCGCCGTCGGAGGCGTGCCGCTGGCCGTGAAGAGCGCCAAGCCGTTGCCGGCTTCGGACTGAATGCGGACGGACGCCGATGGATCTCACGATGCTCCTGGACATGGCGGCCGACGGGTACGCCGACCGCACACTGGTGGGCACCGCCGAGGACGGACTCACGGCCCGGCAACTGCGCGATGCGGCACGCCGAGGCGCCTCGCTCGTCGCCGCGTCGGGCGCCGGTTCGGTCGTCTACCTGGCGGCCAACGGCCCGGCCTTCCCCGTGGCCCTGTTCGCAGCCGCCACCGCGGGGGTGCCCTTCGTTCCCCTCAACTACCGGCTCGTCACAGAGCAGTTGCAGTCCCTGCTGGCGAACCACGCCGACGCTTATGTGATCGCGGACGATCACCACGCACCCCTGCTCGCCGGCGCCGCGGCCCACGCACACACCCCGAAGGCATGGCTCGACACGACGACCTCCAAGGCGTCCGGGGAAAGCCCGTCACCCGAGACCGGCCAACCGGCCGCGGCCATCATCTACACCAGCGGAACGACGTCTGCGCCGAAGGGGGTCGTGCTGCGCCACGACAACCTGGTCTCGTACGTCATCGGAAGCGTGGAGTTCGGCAGCGCACAGCCGGACGACGCGGCCCTGATGTGCGTACCCCCGTACCACATCGCCGCCGTGTCGAACGTCCTGACCAACGTCTACGCCGGCCGGCGGCTGGTCGTCCTCGACACGTTCTCGCCCACGCGCTGGCTGGAGTTGGTGCGTGCCCAGCGCATCACCAACGCCATGGTCGTGCCGACCATGCTGGCCCGGCTGATGGACGAACACGAGGGCGAGCGATCAGCACCCACGCTGCGCACGCTCGCGTACGGCGGCGCCGCGATGCCGCCCCGGGTGATCGAGCGGGCGCTGGAGGAATGGCCGCATGTCGGGTTCGTCAACGCGTACGGGCTGACGGAGACCAGCTCCACCGTCTCCGTCCTCGGACCGGACGACCACCGCCGCGCCTTCGACTCCGAGGAGCCGAAGGCGCGGGCGCGCCTGCACTCCGCCGGGCGCCCGATCCCGGGCGTCGAGATCGAGATCCGTGACGACGACGGCACACCCGTGCCGCCGGATGTGTCGGAGTGTGTCTGGGTGCGCGGGGCCCAGGTGTCGGGGCAGTACGCCGGCATCGAATCCCGGGCGGCCGACGGCTGGTTCGACACCCGTGACCTGGGTCGGCTCGACCATCAGGGCTTCCTGTTCATCGAGGGTCGCCGGGACGACACGATCATCCGCGGTGCGGAGAACATCGCACCGGCCGAGATCGAGGACGTCCTGCTGCGCCAGACCGGTGTCGCGGACGCCGTCGTGGTCGGCGTGCCCGACGAGGAGTGGGGCCAGCGCATCGAGGCCGTCGTCGTCCCCGCCCGGGGAGCCTCGCTCGACAGCGAGGACCTGCGCACCGAAGTCCGGCGACGGCTGCGTAGTTCGAAGACACCCGACCGCATCGTCGTATGGGACGAGATACCCCGCACCGCCACCGGAAAGATCCTGCGTCATGAAGTCCGAGCGGAGCTGAGCCGCTGATCCGGCGACTTCGTCGGCGTCGTCCGGCCGCGGCAGGGATGGCCCCGGCCCGGTTCGCACTATCCCACGGAGACCGGAATGATTACCCTGGATGCATTGCCCCCTGACCCCGCGACCCTACGACGGGCCTACGGATGCTTCCCTTCCGGAGTGACCGCGGTCTGCGCCCTGCTGGACGGCGTCCCCGTCGGAATGGCGGCCAGCTCGTTCACCTCGGTGTCGTTGAGCCCACCCTTGGTCTCGCTGTGCGTGCAGCACTCGTCGCGGACCTGGCCGAAGCTGCTGGACTGCCCGAGGCTCGGGGTGAGTGTGCTCGCCGCAGACCATGACCTGGCATGTGTGAGTCTGTCCCGCAGGGAAGGCGACCGTTTCGCCGGAGTGAAGTGGGAACCGACCGAGCAAGGGGCGGTGTTCGTGCACGGGGCGACCGCCTGGCTCGAATGCTCGGTGGAGACGGAGATACCGGCCGGCGACCACGACATCGCCCTTCTTCGCATCCACGGGCTGCGTGCGGAACCCGAAACAACGCCACTGATTTTCCACGCGAGCAGGTTTCGCACCCTGGCGGCGACCGACTGATCCGCCCCCCTCGCAGGGTCGGGATGCCACGACGCGGATCACTCCTGCTGCAACGACCGGGCCCGCAGTGGCAGTTCGGTGACCACTTCGAAGCCCCTCGTTCCCGTGGACCCACGTGGAGCACACCGGCGCCGGCCTCGAGTTCGCTCAGCGCCGTGGCGGCGGTGCCGGTGAGGCCGGTGGCCACCGACCGGGCCTCGGCGGGCCGGGCGTGGACCAGGCGAGCCACGGTGTCGGCGTGGAGTGCGGTCGGGACGAGGTGGTGGGCGACGACGTCGTGCAGGTCGCGCGCTCTGCGCAGGCGTTCGTCGGTGACGCGCTGAGGGGCCTCTTTTTCTGGATGGGCCTTGTACGTCCGGCTCGTGGTGCCGAGGGCGGTGGGGAACAGCAGCCAGGCGGTGGGGCCGTCGAGGAACCCTGTCAACACCAGCGGGGCGACGGAGGTGCGGGCGAAGGTGTTCGCGACCTCCGCCGCGTGCGGGCGGCCGACGAGAGGTCCGGGCCGAGGCGCGTGCCGAACGCACAGTCATGGCGCGCCACCTGAACCTGCATGACTGCGCCGAGTGTGGGCGTGACCTCGCCGCGAACCTTCCCACGCCCCGTGATAGTTGGCAGGGCACGGCTTCCGGCCTGATCGGCGTATCGTCGCCGTGTGGTGTGCACCGACCAGCCGTAGATGGCGGCGCCGCTGAGGGCACCCCGTTGCGGCGGGCTGCCCTCTTGCGCTCGTCCTGTCCCGAGCAACCGACGAAACGCTCGCTTGGCTCCGTCGGAGGGCCGGGGCAGGAATCAGCCTTTGCCCTGGAGGCGCCAGATCTGGTTCTTCTTGGTGCCGAGGGCGCTTGCGGGGTCGCAGGTCCACTGGTGGATCAGGGCACCCGCTGTGGTGGAGACGTTGGAGACGTCGACGCACTTGCCGCTGTGGACGGCGACGACCTGGTAGTCGTGGCTGTTGCCGAGCGCGGTGACGGGGTTGAGCGTGAACTGCTGGTTGGTGGCGCCGTTGCAGGTGTACTGGATGACGGCGGCGCCGTCTGTGGTGGAAGCCCCGGACACGTCCAGGCACTTGCCGCTGAGCTCGTTGACAACGGTGTACGTGTTCGTCTTGCCGCTGACCGGTTTGAGGTCGAGCATCTGCTGGTAGCCGCCCTCGCAGTACCACTGCTGGTACTGCGTGCCGTTGGCCGTGCTCAGGTTGGTGTCGTCCAGGCACTGCCCGCTGTTCTGGCTCACCGCGACGGTGGAGACGGTGGTGTTGGACGGCGGCAGGAGGGTGACGGTGTAGCCGTCTTTGGCGTTCGACCAGGGGATGGACAGCGAGGCGGCGTTGCCCGTGACGGTGAGGGTGGTGTCGGAGATGGTCTCCGGGCCGGTCACGGCGGCGCCGTTGTTGTAGGGGATGCGCTGGACGACCGCGCGGACCCGGCTGTTCTCCATCACCGATGTCGTGTTCAGGCCGGTGAGGTTGACGGTGACCGTGCCGGTGTTGCCGCTGCTGCCGAGCAGGATCTTGGCGTTCTTGGCGGTGTTGTCCTTGGTGGCGAGTCCGTCGGTGCCGGTGCCCGGGAGCAGGTTGACGATGTTGCCGGTCTGCGAGCCGTAGTAGCGGTACATGAACCACTCGCCGAGCGGCAGGTACTGGCCGGCGCTGTTCTTGGTCAGCAGGTTGGCCTCGTTGTCGTGCAGGCCGGTTCCCGAGGCCCAGTTGCCGCGCAGACCGTCGGCGCCGGCCCGCTCCAGTCGGCCGATGAACCAGGCGCCGCCGCCCGGGGACTGCATGGACAGTGTGGCGTACTCGTTGATCTGGTACGGACGGTTGTTGGTCAGGCCCGCCGCCGAAAGCGTCGAGTTGGCGCGGCCGATGTCGGTCACCGGGTCACCGGGCTCGTCGTGCCAGCTGTAGATGTCCGGGGCGACGTTGTTGGCCTTGACGTAGTTCAGGTACGTGGTCCACCAGCTGTTGGAGGAGTTCGGCTGTCCCGCGGTACTGGGGCCGACGATCAGCTGGGTGGGGAAGGCCGCCCGGACCTTGGCGTAGAACCGCGACCACATCTGCAGGTACTGGCTCTGCGAGGGCTTCCAGAAGCCGCTGCCGTCGGGTTCGTTCCACAGGTCCCACTGGACGGTCATGTTGTTGGCGCGCACATCGTTGATCAGCTGGGTGACGAAGTTGTCGAACTGCGTCCAGTCACCGTTGTCGCCGGGCCAGCCCTGACTGGTGGTGCCGTCCGCGCCCCACAGGTCGTGCGGGAGCAGGACGAATGTGCCGCCGAGGGCGGCGGTCCGCTTGTACTGGGCGAGGGTGGAGTTCCAGCGGGTCTGGTAGTCGGCGAGGCTGGTGGCGTAGCCGCCGCTGTTGAGCTGGGCTCCGCCGGCCCGCATGAGGTGCCACTTGATGTCCTTGAAGAAGTGGTCCTGCGGGAGTGAGCCGTCCGGGGTCATCCCGTAGATCGTGCCGGAGGCGTGGTAGGCAGGGGCGCCGCCGGCGGTGGCGAAGTCCACGGTGACGCTGGTGTCGGCGGCATGCGAGGCGGTGGCGGGCAGCAGGCTCGCCGCCAGGGCCGCCAGCAGGACTGTGGCGGTGGACAGCAGACGTGGCGAATGCAGGCGCATGAGCGGTTCTCCGAGTGTCAGGGATGTCCGGGGGCAATGGGGGGCCCGGGCCTTCTGTAGCCCGGGAGAGAGGGGGAGGCGGGGGGCCGGCACGCATCGCGGCCCATCGGTGGGTCCCGGGATGTCCGCGGGGCTACTTCCGGGTGAGCGGTGTGACGGCGATCTGGTCGATCACCGGGGCGAACGGAGAGCGTTGGTCGTACTGGTTGTAGGTGTCGCCGTTGAAGTCGGGTAGCTCTTCCGAGGTGAAGGAGAGCCGGTTGGTGCCCTTCTTGAGCGTGACGGGGACGGTCAGTTCCCAGAAGTTGTTGAAGTGGAAGGTGGTCGGGAAGAGCACCCTGCGGGCCGGTCCACCGTTGACGGAGAGGTCGGCGTGACGGGCGATCGGGTCGGGGTTGTAGTGCGTGGCCGGGGCCTGTTCCGCGTTGGAGTAGCGGATGGTCACCGCGTGCCGCCCGGACCGCCCGGCGACGACGTCGAAGGTGAGGGCGCTCTGCTTGCCGTCGCCGACATCGGTGACCGCTCTACCGCCGGTGGCGAAGGTGTAGGCGTCGGTCACCTTGGCGGCACCCTTCAGCCGGCCGTCCTCCGCCTGGTAGACCTTGGTCGCCAGAGTGCCGCTGGACGGCGCGACCCGCAGCCGGTCGAGGAGCAGCTCGCGCGAGGCGCCGGTGACGGTGATCTTGTTGATGCCGCCGGACAGGAAGACCGGGACCTGATCCGTGCCCTTCTTGCTCCCGCCGATCTCGGGCGCGCTCAGTTTCTCGCCGTTGAGCGACACGCTCGCCGTGCCGCCGCCGAGGTGGTCGACGGACACAGTCGACTCGCCGTCGGTGCGGGAGTAGACCCAGAACGTCGCCGAGTCGCCCTTGCACAGCGCCACCGTGCCGGCGCCCGAGGCTCGGCGGTGGGTGTAGTCCGGCATGGCCCCGTCGAGGGTGGCGTACTCGGCCTCGTAGACCGCCGGCGCGGTCACGTGCTGGTCGCGCAGCGACAGGTCGATCTTGTCGATGATGGCGTCGCCCTTGGTGACGCCGAGGTCCGGGTCCTTGGCGGCGAGCGTGATGCGGTGCTTTCCGGCGGTGAGCTTCACTGTGGTGTCGGTGTGGCCCCAGACCACCCATTTGTAGCCGAGCGGCAGCCGCAGCTCCTGCGGGTCGTTGCCGTCGACACGGAGGAAGACGTTGGTGGGTCCCTGTTCCTTCACCAGGTCGTACAGGTTGTAGGAGTTGGCGAACACGCTCAGGTCGTACGTGCCGTCCTGCGGGACGTCGACGTCGAAGCCGAGGACGCCGTCGGATCCGGTGCGCAGACCGCCCACGTTGTAGGTGCCGGAGGTCGCGAACCCGCCGACGTTCGAGGGTGTGCCTTCAGGGCCGTTCTTGGAGTAACCGCCACCGGTGTACGTGGCGTTCTCGGCCTCGTACGTCCTGCGCCAGCTGACGGACGGTTCGTCCGGTGCGCTGCCCTTGCCGCCGGGGGAGAGGATGACCTGGTAGGCGGACATCTCGTTCATGCCGGTCATCGGCAGCGTCACCGAGCCGTCCGTGCCGACCGTGACCTCCTGGTCCGCCAGCCGCAGCGGTTGCGCCGAGTCGCCGACCTGTCCGCTCCAGGGGATCTCCTGCACGGTGGCGTGCACGGTCGTGCCGAACAGCTTCGGGTCGACGTTCCGGAAGACCACGTCGGCGTCCCCGCTCTTGCCGCCGAAGATCGCCCGGGACTGCTTCTTGCCCTCGTCGAGGGTGGCGACGCCCTGGAGGGTGTACTGCTGGTTGGGGTGCGGGGCGGTCACCTGGACGGTGTGGCCGGTCATCTGGCCGTAGGCGTTGAACAGCCACCACTGGCCGTTGCCCTTGTTGGCCTCGACGGCCGAGTCGTTGAGGTTGCCGTCGATGTTCCAGTAGGCGAGGTCGGCGTCGATCTTGGACTCCTCGATGGCGGAGACCCACTGGACGACCTGGCCGGGCACGGAGAGGTGGTAGTTGTGGCCGTACTCGTTGACGTTGACCGGCAGCGGGCCGATGCCGACGTCCTTCTCCATCTGCCGGTACTTCGCCACATTCGTGCGGACCGCGGCGGGCGACGACAGCTCGTGCCAGGTCATCACGTCCGGGACCACGTCGTTGGCCTTGGCGTACTGCAGGAAGCCCTTGACCTGGTCGTAGAGCACGCTGGTGTTGGGGCCGGCGATGCGGGCGTCCGGGTCGAGGCCCTTGATGAGGTGGTAGACCTCCTTCCAGGCCGCGAAGTAGTACTGCGGGTCGTTAAGCCAGGAGGTCTTGTTGTAGCTCCACTCGCCGGTGCCGAACATGTTCCCTTCGGGCTCGTTGAACGGCACGAAGACGACGTGGTCCTTGTAGCCGTCCATGGTCAGGACCTGCTGGACCTGTTTCTTGATCTTCGCCTCGAAGTCGGCGAGCCGTGCGGGACCGTCGGCCCCCGGCCACTGGTAGGGGAAGCCGCGGTAGATGTCGGTCATGTAGACGTAGACGTCCTTGCCGCCGGAGTCCACGAACGATGGCAGGACCTCCAGTGCGTCCGCTCCGGGGTGCTGGGGCCCGTCCTGCGCTTTCGTCGACACCGTGCGGACGTGCATGCCCTCCAGGAGGTTGCGGCTCGGTACTCCGTCACCGTAGACGCCGTACAGGGAGCCGGACGCGCCCCCGTGGAAGGGGCCGGTGTCGGTGGCGAGATCGATCGTGAGGTGCTCCGGTTCCGCCGCGCGGGCCGTGCCGATGGCAGGCACGGCGAGGAGGGCGGCGAGGGCTGTCACGGCTGTGGCGCCGGCGGTTGCTCGTCTGCTGCGTCTGCGTGGCACTGGGGTCTCCGTAAACCGTGTGGGTGATCCGGTCCCGTCATGCGAACCGGTTCGATCGATTCGATCGGTGCAGAGTCCGGACGGGCGGGAAGAGTGCGGCCCGGGTTCGGCGGGAAAGACGGCTTCGAGCGGCTCCCGTCGAACCGGTTCGCCGGAAGCTAGCACCGCCGGAAACAGCCCAGCAATACGTGTGACACAGATGAGGCGGCAGTTTTTCCGATGTGTGCGCAAAGCATTGACAGCGGCTCCAGTCGCTCTTAACTTCCCTTCACGCGAACCGGTTCGACAGCTGGCTCGCTGTCGAACCGGTTCGATCAATTCGGTTAAGGAGTCCCCCGTGAACATCGGTGAGATCGCCAAGCGGGCCGGTGTCTCGCGGAGCACGGTGTCGTACGCGTTGAGCGGCAAGCGCCCGGTGTCGGACGAGACCCGCGAGAAGATCCAGCGGGTCATCAAGGAGCTGGGGTACCGGCCCAACGCGAGCGCACGTGCCCTGGCCAACGGCCGGACCAGCACCATCGGTCTGGTCTTCCCGCCGGCCGGCGACCACTACACCGGCATGCAACTCGACTTCATCGGCAGCGTGGTGGAGGCCGCGGCCGCCTATGACTACGACGTACTGCTCTCCCCGAGCGGTGTGGACAGCGACCGCTCGTTCCAGCGGCTGCTGGGCGAGCGGCGCGTCGACGGCGCGATCCTCATGGAGATCAGGCTCCAGGACGACCGCGTGGACCATCTCGTCGCCGAGAACTTCCCCGCCGTCTGCATCGGCCGCACCTCGCAGCCGGACGGCGCCTGGTGGGTGGGCCTGGATCACACCGCGCTGGCGGCGGCCTGTGTCCACCACCTGGCGGACCTGGGCCACCGCAGGATCGCCTTCGTCAACCGTCCCGAGCAGCTCCTGCGTGCCGGGTACGAGTCGGCGCACCGAGGGCTCGACGGCTTCACCAAGGCCGCTGCCGAGCGAGGGCTCACCGTCCGCGCGTACACCTGTGGGGACGATGCCACCTCGGGTGAGGCCTGCCTGGAGCGGATCCTGCACGACGACCCCGCCACCACGGCCCTCGTCACGCTCAACGAGGCCGCGCTGGGCGGCCTCTACCGGGGCCTGGCCCACGCGGGCCGCCATGTGCCGCGCGACTTCTCCGTCACCGGGGTGGTGGCCGGCCGGTGGGCGGAGACGGTGACCCCGCAGCTCACGGCGGCCGACGTGCCAGCGCCGCAGATGGGGCGCCTGGCCGTCGAACTGCTCGTCGAGCGGCTCGACCATCCCGAGGCGCCACCGCGCCATCACCTGCTGGCCCCGCCGATCTCGCTGCGCGCCAGCACCGGGCCCGCCGGCCCCGGCTCGTCCACGGACGCACACGGCACCCTGGACGCCGCCCGGTCTACCTGACCGGCACCCCCTGTTCCTCACCCCGGCGACTTGCTCCACTCCTTCGCCTTTCCGCCTGACCGTTCGGGCGGCCGTCCGCGACTCCGTGGCGCCCTTCGGCGCGCCCTGCCATGTCTCTGCCATCTCCGGACACAGCACTGTCTGCATGTCCATGCCCAATATGAAGGAACGTCCGATGAACAGATCCACCAGAGGCCGTCTCACCCTCACCGCTGTGACCGTCGCCGCCCTCACCATCGGCGCCACCGCCTGCTCCTCCGACGACAGTTCGTCCACGAAGGGAAACGACAACGGCACCTACACCGTCTGGGACCCCTACCCGCAGTTCGACAAGAGCTCGGCATGGGCGAAGCTGCTGGACAGCTGTGGTACCAAGGCGGGGGTGAAGATCAAGCGGACGGCGTTCGACACCAGCGACCTGACGAACAAGGCGCTGCTGGCGGCCCAGCAGGACAACTCCGCGGACGTGCTGATCGTCGACAACCCGGTGGTGTCGACCCTGGCGGAGGCCGGAGTCCTCACCACCACCGAGGACAGCAAACTGGACACCTCGAAGGTCGACCCCAACCTGCTCGCGGCCGGTCAGTCGGGCGGGAAGACCTACGGAACGCCCATCGGCGCAAACACCCTGGCCCTCTACTACAACAAGGCCGTCCTCAAGGCGGCGGGCGTGGACGTCGCCTCGGTCAAGGACTGGAAGTCGCTGACGGTGGCCCTGGAGAAGGTCAAGAAGGCGGGCAAGAAGGGCATCACCTTCTCCGCGATCGGCACGGAGGAGGGCAGCTTCCAGTTCCTGCCGTGGTTCTGGGGCTCGGGCGCGAAGCTGACAGAGCTCGACTCCGCCCAGGGCGTCTCGGCCGTCTCCCTGTGGAGCGACTGGCTCAAGAAGGGATACGCGCCCAACTCGGTCATCAACAACACCCAGACCACCAGTTGGCAGGAGTTCGCGAGCGGCGACTATGCGTTCGCGGAGAACGGCACCTGGCAGCTCGCGAACGCCGAGAAGGCGGGCTTCGACTACGGCGTCCTGCCGATCCCCGGCGCCGGGGGAGGCAACGCGGCGGCTCCGACCGGCGGCGAGTTCGTCACCGTGCCGGTCCAGAGCGACACCGGCCGGTACGCCACCACGCAGAAGCTGGTGTCGTGCCTCACCAGCACCGAGAACCTGTACGCCACCGACACCACCCTGTCCTACGTGGCTCCCACAAGTGAGGTGCAGGACAAGCAGGTGGCGTCAAACGCCAAGCTGAAGCCCTGGGTC
The DNA here is from genome assembly GCF_055582885.1 of Streptomyces sp. NPDC107454. Lineage (NCBI taxonomy): Bacteria > Bacillati > Actinomycetota > Actinomycetes > Kitasatosporales > Streptomycetaceae > Streptomyces > Streptomyces sp. NPDC107454. The sequence goes on from NZ_JBVJPA010000014.1 coordinate 199,951, forward strand.
GAAGCGGTCAAGGCGGCCAAGGGCCGCACCAGCGACGACCTTGGCACCAAGTACCCCAAGATCTCCGAGCAGATGTGGAAGGCGGTCCAGTCCGCCCTCAGCGGGGCCAAGTCTCCGAAGGACGCGCTCACCACGGCACAGGACGCCGTCAAGTAAACCGTCAGGCAACCACATTCCGGGGCTCCTTGATGAACCGCACGACACACCTGCCGGAACGTCGGCCGGTGCGCGACCGGGGTGGGGCGGTCACCGCCGCCCCACCCCGGTCGCGCACAGCGCCGTGGCGCCGTCGCCCGACCTCCCAGCAGTGGGCCGCCTGGGCCTTCCTCGCCCCGGTGACCCTCTACCTCGTCCTCTTCTACGCCTATCCGCTGTACCGCAACCTCGACCTGAGTCTGCGGAACTACACCGTCCGCTCCTTCGTCCACGGTGACGCGCCGTTCACCGGCCTGGAGAACTACCGGACCGTCTTCGACGACCCGACCTTCGCACCAGCGCTGCTGCACACCGTGGTGTTCACCGCCGTCTGCCTGTTCTTCCAGTACGCCATCGGCCTGGCCCTCGCCGTCTTCTTCAACCAGAACTTCCGGCTCTCCGCGACCCTGCGCGCCCTGTTCCTGGTGCCGTGGCTGCTGCCGTTGATCGTGTCGGCCTCCACCTGGTCGTGGATGCTCAACAGCGACTCCGGCATCGTCAACGCCGCCCTGCACGCAGTCGGCATCGGGCCGGTGAACTGGCTGACCTCACCGTCGTGGTCACTGACCTCGGTGATCATCGCCAACATCTGGATCGGCGTGCCGTTCAACCTCGTCGTGCTGTACAGCGGTCTGCAGGCGATCCCCGACAGTCTGTACGAAGCGGCCGCGCTCGACGGCGCGAACGCCTGGCGGCGCTTCTGGAGCATCACCTTCCCGCTGCTGCGACCAGTGTCCGCCATCACCCTCCTGCTGGGCCTGGTCTACACACTCAAGGTCTTCGACATCATCTGGATCATGACCAAGGGTGGCCCGGCGGACTCGTCCACCACCTTCGCCACCTGGTCCTACCAGCTCGGCTTCGGCAACCTGCTGCCCGCCTTCGGCCCCGGCGCGGCCGTCGGGAACCTGCTTGTCGTCGCCGCCCTGGTCTTCGGCCTGGTGTATCTCAGGGTCCAGCGAAAGCAGGCACTGTCATGAGCGCGCCCGCCATGAACCGCACCGGCCGCACGTGGTGGAAGACGGCCACGGGCCTCCTGCTCACCGCCGCCATGCTCTTCCCGGTCTACTGGATGCTCAACGTGTCCTTCACCCGGGAACAGGACATGCGCAAGAGCCCGCCGGACCTGTTCCCCGCCCACGCCACGCTGGACGGCTACCGCGCGGTTTTCGACCAACAGTTTCCCTACCTCGGCACCAGCCTCGTCATCGGCCTGGGCACCGTCGTCCTCACCCTGGCGCTGGCCGCACCCGCCGGCTACGCGCTCGCCAAACTGCGGCCACGCGGCGGCGGCGTCGTCAGCTTCCTGCTCCTGGTCGCGCAGATGATCCCCGGCATCATCATGGCGATGGGCTTCTACGCCATCTACCTCAGCCTCGGCCTGCTCCAGTCGGTGCCCGGGCTGATCGTCGCGGACTCCACGCTGGCCGTCCCGTTCGCGGTACTGATCTTCACCGCGTTCATGTCCGGGATCCCGGAAGAACTGCTCCAGGCCGCCAAGACCGACGGAGCCGGGCCCCTGCGCACGTTCCGCTCGATCGTGCTGCCCATGAGCCGCAACGCCCTCGTCACGGTGTCGCTGTTCGCGTTCCTGTGGTCATGGTCCGACTTCGTGTTCGCCAGCACCCTCGCCGGCGGCGGAGCACACGAGCCGATCACCCTCGGCATCTACCACTACATCGGCAACAACAACCAGGAGTGGAACGCCATCATGGCCACCGCCGTCGTGGCCTCGCTGCCCGCGGCGGTGATTCTCGTCCTCGCCCAGCGTTACGTCGCCGCCGGTGTGACCGCCGGTGCCGTCAAGGACTGACGCCTCCTCCCGGCAGTTCACCGGTGATCCCCGCTGAAGAAATGAGTGACTCCGCATGACCGCCGCCCGACCCGGCCCGGCCTTCTCCGTCCACGACATTCCGTTCAGCACACACGGCTCATGGTTCGACATCTCCCCGGTGGTGGCGGAGAAGACGTACGCCGAAGACCTCCATCTGGTCTCCCACCAGAACGGGATGCGGCCCGTCCTGCGCTTCGTGCCGCTCGACGCCACCACGGGCGCCCGGGCCGAGGCACATGTCGAGGCGACTCCCGCTCTGCTCAGCTGGACGCACGGGGGCGGTCGCGTCGATCTCGCCTACCAGTCGCCGGAGGTCATACGGCTGCGGGGGGAAGGGGTGAGCCTGCGGATCACCGCGGCGGCGCAGACGCTCACGCCTTTCACGGGCACGTACTTCTTCCGCGACCCCGCGGACGGAGCGTACGTGTTCACCTCGTACGAGACCGGCCGTCGCTACCGGGTCACCGTGCTGTCCGGAGTGCCGGGCGACACCTCGGGCGGCCAGGCGCTGGGCAGCGCCGAGCGCGGTCTGACGATCACCGCGGAAGCGGGCGGAACCTGGGAGGCCGCCGTCGAGGAACTCGACACCGCGCGTCGTTCCCGTACTTCCTGGGCAGCGTTCAGCAAGGTCGTGGCCGCGGCGTGGCAGACCTTCGCCGACTTCGCCGACGCGGTGGCTCCCTGGCGCTCCCCCCGTACCCCGGCCGCCGAACTGGCCGCGTACGTCCTGTGGTCGGCGACGGTCCGCCCGGTGTCCTTGGTCACCCGGCCCGCGGTGCTCATGTCCAAGCACTGGATGGACAAGGTCTGGAGCTGGGATCACTGCTTCAACGCCCTCGCCCTGGCACCCGGAGCGCCCGCCCTGGCCTGGGACCAGTTCTCGCTGCCGTTCGACCACCAGGACGAGAGCGGGGCCCTGCCCGACTCGGTGACCCACTCGGAGGTCCTCTACAACTTCGTCAAACCGCCCATCCACGGCTGGGCCCTGGCCCACCTGCGCCGACGGCTCCCCGAACCCCTCGCCCGCACGGAACTCGCGGAGATCTACGACCGGTTGAGACGCTGGACGGACTTCTGGCTCACCGCGCGCCGCGCACCGGGCGCCGCCCTGCCCCACTACCAGCACGGCAACGACAGCGGCTGGGACAACGCCACCACCTTCGACCCCGAGCGTCTGGTCGTCACCGCCGACCTGGCCGCGTTCCTCGCCCTCCAGCTCCGTCAACTCGCCGGTCTGGCAACCGAACTGGGCTTTCCCGACGAGGCCCGCCGCTGGACCCGCAGCGCCGAGGCGACGCAGACGGCGATGCTCGACGAGCTGTGGACGGGGGAGTGGTTCGTGGCCCGTGGAGCCGAGAGCGGTGACACCTGGAGCAGTGCGAGTCTGCTCGACCTGATGCCGATCGTCCTGGGCGAGTACCTGCCCGAGCACGTCGCCAAGACCCTGGCCACCCGGATCGAGGCCCACCTGACCCCGTACGGCCTGGCCACCGAACTCACCGCCTCACCGCACTACCGCTCCGACGGCTACTGGCGCGGCCCCATCTGGGCCCCCGCCACCGTCCTCGTCGAAGACGGTCTGCGCCGCGCCGGACACCACCGCCTCGCCGACGAGATCAGCGCCCGCTTCCGGACCCTGTGCGAAACCCACGGCTTCGCCGAGAACTTCGATGCTCTCACCGGCAGCGGCCTGCGCGACCGCGCCTACACCTGGACTGCCGCCGCCTACCTCCTGCTCGCCGAAGCCCACGAACTCCGGCGCATCGCGCCCACATCCGCCGCGCGCAACGGCGGCTGAGCCGCCCCGACAGGCCGCGAGGCAGGCGAAAGCGTTCGCCGGCTCGTGTCTTCAGCGCCAGGTGGCGGTGATCCGCAGGTGGGGGCGGTGGCCTCTACGGGTGATGCGGTGTACGGCAGTCGGTAGCGGGGCTTCTTCGGCTCGGCGTCGGCGAGTTCGCCGTCCGGCACCAGGGTGCGCGTCCAGGCGAGCAGGTCGAAGGGGGTCAGGGACAGCTCCAGCCAGGCCGTGTTGGCCTGGAAGAGCCGGGAGGGAAGCGGTCGAGGCCGGTGGCTCTGTGCCGCAGCGGATCCGGTTCTCGAGGCGGGCGTGCGCGCGGTGACGGACTTGTTCTTGGCCCACTTGCTGATCTTTAAGGCCAAGGGTAACGACGAGACATGGCCCCGCCTTCAGCCGCTACACCGCCTGCCTCGCGCTGGACTGCCCCGAACGTCTTGGCCGTTGGAGAAGGGGCGGCAATATGGCGGAGACGGCAGACCGAGGTGGCCGGGCGGTTCTGGAGCCGCTGGAGCGGGGCCAGGTCTGCAAAGGGGTGATGTCGTCCATCGAGCGGTTCGGCGCGTTCGTCGACATCGGGGGCTTCCATGGACTGGTGAACACGGCCGAGTTGACCTGGGCTCACCTCTTCGACGCGGTGTCGGACATCGTAGAGGCCGGGCAGGAGGTCAACATCGTGGTCCTGGACGTCGATGCCGAACGGGAACGGGCTTCCTTCTCACTGAAGGCGGAGCACCCTCCGTAACAAGCCCCCGACCGGCTACCTCGCAGCACTCCACCTACGCGGCGCGATCATCTGGCTCCGTAGCCTCCGCTGAAGACCGGAACTCGGCACACGCTCTACGGCCGGTAGCGGATCTCCAACATCAAGCAGCCTCCGGTTGTCCGGTACGGGCCGTGTTCCATACCCGGGGGCCGGGCGGCGAAGTCTCCGGCGCAGAAGGTCTGATCCAGGGTCAGGTCGTGCAGGTCGCCTTCGAGCAGATAGACCTCCTCGACCCACTCGTGCCGGATCACGCCGGAGAGCGAGGTGTCGAGGCCCGGCTCCCAGCGCACCAGCCGGGTCAGCACCTCCGGATCAGCGTCGTCCCTGCTCAGAATCCTCTCGGCGGTCCCGGGCTGCGGCCCGGTGTGCCACTGCATGGCGTCCGGTGAAAAGAATTCCCGCTCGTTCTTCATGTCAGTGACCTTCTGAAAGTAGTGAGGAGTAAGAAGCCGGGGTTGGCCAGAGCCCGCTGGAAACGTGACGTATGCGGTCGGCGGTGTCAATGTCGTTGTCCAGCGCGGCCAGCGGACTCGGCACATGGGGGCCGTGCATGGCGCGTTGGGCGTTGATGTGGGCGGCCAGTGCCTCCCGGGCCGGGGCGGCGATGGGGTGGCAGGACGCCAGGACGGCTGCGGCCTCGGCGGCGACCTCCTGGTCGGCCATGGTGAGCTGGTCGGTGACCAGCAGGAGGAGCGGGGTGTGGTCCCCGCGCCAGGTCCGCAACAGCTCCCCGCTCATACGGACCGCGTCCAGGCGTGAGCCGGGGTCGGGGCTGCACAGGTGTTCGGCCAGCACCGCGGTGCGCTCTTGCACCCGGCCTCCAAGGGCTTCGTGGAACGTGCGGAGCAGGACCGTGGTCGGCGCCTGCACGCGCGTGCGGTGGTCGAGGTCCTCGAAGGCGGCGACGACCTGGGGTGCAGCTGTCTTGGTGGATACAGCCGGACGGCTCGGGGCCGGTGCTGTCCGTCGCACGGGTATGGCGTGGGTGCTCTCGCGCAGCAGGCCGACCGTGGCCGGCACGACGTCCTCGCCGATCTCGTCCGGAGCGCAGCGGGCCCGCTGGACCACGGCCGCGAGCCGGGTCACCGGGCCCTGGGCCCGGTCAGCGGCGAGCCCGGAGAGCCAGTCCATCACCTGGTGCCTGGCCGCCGGCATACGCAGTGCCACGCTGGCCGCGGCCCTCCACGATCCGCATCCGCGCCGCGATGCCGCGCTCGGCGGCCAGCCGCTCACGCACCATGGCGGTGGCCCGGTCGGCGTCGTCGAGGAAGAGGCCAAGCCCTCCGATCGCGGCCAGGCGCACGTCCGGGTCGGGGTCACGGGCAAGTTCGGCGAACTCCGCACCCCGCGCACGTAGGAAAGCGACGGCCTGCCCACAGTCGGTCGGGGGTAGTACTCGATCTCGGTGCCGTCGTCCTCGAATCCCCGGTCGAGGGACTCCCGGCCGACACTGACCAGCAGCGCGACGACGGCAGCCCGGCCGGATACACGTCGCCCTGGTGATGGACCGCGCCGCAGAAGCGGTCGAGGGCCTCGCTGCGTTCCCCGGCGTCCGGTGAGCGCAGCGCCCACAGCAGCGCCGGTACCTCCGATGTCATGAAGTCCGTCGAACATGATCAGAACCATGCCAGACGGCACTGACAACAACGGCCGTTCCGGGCAAGGCTGTAGGACACCATCGGTTGCTGTCCGGGCTGCCGAGCCAGAGGCCTTGGACGAGGAGGCACGGCGCACGGCCAAGCACTTCGCCGTCGAGCAGCAGCATCGTGTGGAAGCCTGCCGTAGCCGGGAAACCGAACACCGTGGAAGCTCCATGATCGCGTACCCTCTCCTGGCACGCACACGACAAGGGGAGGATCATGAGAGGCAGAACGTCCTGGGCCGCGGCCGGTGGGGCGGTGGCCTTGGTGCTGATGACGGCGACCGGGGCGCACGCGGAGGGGCGGGGTGATGTCCGGGTGGTGAAGACCGTCGTCAACGGCGGTGGCAACGTCATCGTGGGGACGTCGAAGACGATCCGGTACCCGGTCGACATCACCGTCAAGGACAACTCGGGGGTGAAGGGGCTCACGGACGTCAGCACGTTCAGCAGGGCGAGCGCCTACACGTTCGCGACCTGGAACGATGACTCGTCGTGCACGAAGAAGAGCGCGACGACCTCGGTGTGCCGGGCCACGCTGACGATCGACCCCGCCTGGATCGCCGACAGCGACGACATCGACACCAACAAGGTCGCCGGCGTCTGGCAGGTCAACGCGACCGTCAAGGCGAACGACGGCGACTACTGGATCTCCGACCATATCGCCGAGTACAAGGTCAAGCGTGCCGCCCAGCTCACCACGGTGATCACGCCCGAGAAGGTTGCCAAGGGCGCCAAGGTGACCGTCACCGGCAAGCTGTCGCGGGCCAACTGGGAGGACCGCAAGTACCACGGGTTCCCCGGGCAGCAGGTCAAGCTCCAGTTCAGGAAGAAGGGCGCAGCCCACTACGACACCGTCAAGACCGTCACGACGGGCAACATCGGGCAACTGGCCACCAAGGTGACCGTCACTTCGGCAGGCAGCTGGCGCTGGTACTTCCCCGGTACCACGACCACCTCACTGAAGGCATCGGCCGGGAACACCCTCAACCTCAAGTAGCCGGCGAACAGCGCCCCAGAGTTCTCGCCATGGTGCATTCCGCGGGCTGCACAGGCCCACAGGATGCAGCCCTGGGTGCGAGCGGCACCGCCCAGCCCCTCAACTGGGGCCTCCTCCAGTTGCTCGCGGCGAGCGTGCGCGGTGGCTGTCTCGGTGCCAAGGGAGCCTGTTGGCAGGCCAGGGCGGTGCCGTCCTTGGCATGCGCGAAGCCGGCGCGATGTCGGGCGGTGTCCGTCAACGGGATCTCCGGTGGTGGGCTGGGGTGGGGCTGGGCACGAGTCACTCGCCCGGTGCCTGCCTCTGCGCGGAGGGCCATCTGCCCTTGCTCACGGCCGTGTTGATCTGCCGTACGAGTTCACGCGCGACGACCTCCACGGCGGGCGGCGTCCGGCGGGACCGCGGTGTCGCCAGTACGACGGAACGCCACACGTCGGGCTCGCACAGTGGTGCGGCGCTCAGCGTGCCGTTCGCGACGTCCTCGGCGATGCCGACGCCCGGCAGGACGGTCCAGCCGTGCCCGGCCAGGACGAGCTGTTTCTGCAGCCGCATGGAGTTCGTCTGGACGATGACGTCCATGGAGGCCTGGGTCCGCGCCGCGGCGGCGTCGATCAGGGCGCGCAGGGCATGGCCCGACGCCGGCATCACCAGCGGATGGGACGCCGCCTCGGCGAAGGGTACGGGACGTTCGGCCCGTAGTCCCGCGGAGAGCGGAGCGACCACCCAGAGGTGCTCCCGCACCAGCGGACGGGCGTTGAGCGACGGTGTGCTGTCCAGGTTGTACAGGAGGGTCAGGTCCAGGTCGCCGACGTCGAGCCACTGCTGGAGATGCCCGGAGTAGCCGGTCATCAGCCGCAGTTCGATCCCGGGGTGGTCCCGTGCCAGCGTCGAGACCAGGGGCTCCGCCAGCAGATCGGTCGTGCTCTCCAGCAGGCCGGCGGTGACGATGCCGGTCACCGCGCCCGGAGTGGGCTGGACCTCGGCGCGGCCCCTCTCCAACTCGTTCAGGGCCCGTCGCGCCCGGTCCACCATGATCATCCCGGCCTCGGTGGGCCGCATGCCCTGCCGGGTCCGCTCGAACAGCGGGACGCCCAGTTCCCGCTCCAGCGTACGGATCTGCCGGGTCACGGCCGGCTGAACCAGGTGCAGCAGCTGCGCGGCCCGGGTGACGCTGCCCACCTCGGCGACCGTGACGAGCGCGTTGAGCTGTTTGACGTCCACGACTCTCCCTCCCCGCCATCCGTGCCGGGCACGGTACCATCAAGGATCGCTATTTCACTCACGCTGCCATGAGCATTCATGATGTCAGGGTCGAGCCCATTCCTGGAGTCCCGGAGGCCAACGCATGCCCGAGCATGCTGAAGCCCTGCCCCTGTCCGGCGTCACCGTCGTGAGTGTCGAGCAGGTCGTGACGGCCCCCTTCGCCCCCCGCCGACTCGCCGACCTCGGAGCCAGGGTGATCAAGGTGGAGCGTCCGGGCGGCGGCGACTTCGCCCGCCGCTACGACACGACTGTGCACGGCGAGTCCAGCTACTTCGTGTGGCTCAACCGGTCGAAGGAGTCCCTGACAGTCGACCTGAAGTCGGAGCACGGGCGGCGCGCCCTGGAGTGACTCCTCGCGCGGGCCGACGTGTTCGTGCAGAACCTGGCGCCCGGAGCGGCCGTGAGGTTGGGCCTGGGGGTGGACACGTTGCGCGAGCGCTTCCCGTCGTTGATTCCCTGCTCGATCTCCGGATACGGCTCCAGCGGGCCCTGGGCCGATCGCCAGGCATACGACCTGCTGGTCCAGTGCCAGACCGGCTTGGTCTCCCTCACCGGGAGCCCTGACGAGCCCGCCCGCGGGGAGTCTCCGTCGCCGACATCGCCGCCGGCGTGTACGCCTGCTCCGGCGCCCTCACCGCCTTGCTCACCCGGGCCACCACGGGTGTCGCCCGGTCCGTCGAGGTCTCCCTGTTCGAGGCGTTGGCGGAGTGGATGGGCCAGCCCGCCTACTACACCCGCTTCGGCGGCAGCCAGCCACCGCGGGTCGGCACCCAGCACGCCATCGCCTTTGCGGAATGAGGTCAACGGATCCGTTCCGCGACGAAGCCCGCAGCCGTGGCTTACCGGAGGACGAGGTCGAGCGGTGGCTCGGCACCGTCCGTCTCTGCGCGATGCTGAGCCCCGCTGGTCAGGCGCCACCCGACGGCCCGGTGGCCGGACGGCTCGGCGGGCTGCCGCCGATGCCCGAGGACGAGCCCGTTCCGGACCGAGCGGGACGCCGCCGCTCAGGAACGAGGCGCAGCGGTACAGGTCGCTGTGCTCGTCGGGCGGGGTGCCGTCGAGGAAGTCGTCGCCCCGGTCGGCGAGAAAGCCCGGCTGGGTGACCACGCTCGGTCCCAGGCGGCGAACGGTGGGGAGTGCCTCCGCGGGCAACACGGCCGCGTGCTCGAGCCGGTCGCCGGGGAGCACGCCCGTCTGCTCCAGCGCCGCGAGGAGCAGGGCGAAGGAAGGCGCTGTGACCGTGTGCACGGCAACCGGGCGGCCCCGCCGGTGCGCGGCCTCGATCTCCTCGGTCAGCCGGGCCAGGTCGGGCAGCCCCGAATCCGCCAGGACGATCTTCCAGGCGCCCGCTGCCGGCCAGGCGCCCCACCGGCGTGCGAGCGGTGCCCCGAGGAGCAGGAGCCGTTGGGGCAGGTGTCCGCTGCTCACCTCGGCGGCCGAGCTGTCGACGGCGTCGGGGGACAGACCGGGCGAGGCGTCGGTGACGGCGGTGATGCCGTAACGGGCGAGCCGGCTGCCGACCTCGGCCAGGGGCGGCGGACCGGTCTCGGGCAGCCGGGCGCGCAGCCAGGCGTCCGCACGCCACAACCGGCCCGTCGGCCGGCCGTCGGCGTCGTGTTCGATGCCGGGATGGTCCCCGTCGGCGAGACCGACCCGGGCGGCCGCAAGGGAGTTGAGCACCCACAGGGCGCCGCTCCGGTGCTGGACACGCAGCGGGAGGTCCGGTCCCAGCACGTCGAGCGCGGAGCGTCCTGGCGGCGCCGGACACCACGGTCCGCCTGCCGGAACTTGCCATGGGCCTGATCCCCGGCGCCGGGGGCACGGTCGGCATCCCGCGCAGGATCGGTCGCTGGCGGACGACGTACCTGATCCTGGACGGCCGGACCGTCCCCGCCGAGCGTGCCCTGGCCTGGGGGCTGGTGGATCATGTCGAGTCCTGAGGCCGGGGCCGCGGCATCTTACGCGGTGGCCAGGACGGGAGTGGCCAGTGCCGCCTTCTCGCGCGGGGTCCGCGCGGTCTTGTCGCGGCGGGCGGAGAAAACGTGCAGGCGCAGGACGAGGAAGCGGCCGATGCCGGCGAGACCGGAGGCGGAGAGGTAGACGATCTGCTCGGTCAGCATGCCGGGGGAGGGCTGCACCATGTGCAGGACGAAGACGGCGATGCTGGTCGCCAGGTAGGCGGCGGTGGCCGAACCCGCCGACTCCCAGTGCTCCCGCCATCCGGCGCGGCGCCCCTTGCCGAAGGTGTAGCGGGCGTGGAGCTCGGTGCACAGCAGGGTGGAGACGACGGTGATGAGCGCGTTGGACAGGGGCCACGGCATGGTCATGGCCACCAACGGCACCGCGAAGCTGGACAGGACTCCGACGCCGCCACCGAAGACCACGAAGCGGACGAACGAGGTGAGCGGTCCGAGGGCGGTCGCCGCCTCGGGCTTGTTCGCGAGCTGCGCGTTCATGGCGACGTCCTTCCTGGGTTAATTGCTTGATTCACTCAATCATAACGAGATTGCTTGACTTACGCAAGTAAGAATTCCGTGGGGCCCGGACGCTTCAGAGACGGGGCCGGACGAGCCCGGCGTCGTAGGCCATGATCACGGCCTGGATCCGGTCCCGGGCGCCCAGTTTCGCCAGGACACGACCGACGTGCTTCTTCACCGTCGACTCGGTCAGCACGAGCCGTTCGGCGATCTCGGTGTTGGTCCAGCCCTTCGCGACGGCGTGCAGGACCTCCTGTTCACGCTCGCTGAGCGTGTCCAGCCGCGGATCCGGCGGCGGCGCGCCGCGGCTGGTAGGGGAGGAGAGGGTCTGGTCGGCATACGCGTCCAGCAGGCGGCGGGTCAGCCGGGGCGAGACGACGGCGTCGCCGCTCGCGACCGCCCGGATGCCGGCGACGAGTTCCTCCGGGCGGGCTTCCTTGAGGAGGAAGCCGCTGGCTCCGGCACGCAGGCTCGCGTGGGCGTACTCGTCCAGGGCGAAGGTGGTCAGGACCAGAACGCGCGTGCGGCCCCCTGAGGCCACGATGCGACGGGTCGCCTCGATGCCGTCCATGCCGGGCATGCGGATGTCCATCAGGACAACCTCGGGGCGGAGTTCGGCGGCCATGGCGACTGCCTCCGCGCCGTGCGCGGCCTGGCCCACGGCCGTCATACCGGGGGTGCCCTGCAACAGCATCTGATAGCCCATGCGCTGCAGGGGCTGGTCGTCGGCGATCAGGACGGTGGTCATGACGTCGGATCTCCTGGCGTGCGCTGGGAGAAGACGGGGCGGGGCTCCCCGGGCCCGGACGGTTCGAGCATGACGTCGACGACCCAGCCGGGCCGGTCCGGGCGAGGCCCGGCGTGGATGGTGCCGCCGTACATCGCGGTTCGCTGGCGAACGCCCACCAGGCCGTGCCCGGCAGGGTCGGATTTCCTGCGCAAGCGGCCGGTGCCGGAGCGCGGTCCGTTGTCGGTCACCCGCACGCGGACCCCGTCCCGGGTGATGCTGACGGTGGCGCACGCGGCGGCGCCGGGACCGGCGTGTTTGAGGGTGTTGGTGAGGGCTTCCTGGACGATGCGGTAGACCGTCAGCTGCGCACCGCCGGAGAGGGTGCCGAGGTCACCTTCGGTGCGGTAGGAGACGCTCAGTCCGGCGGCACGCACGCGGGCGAGCAGTGTGTCCAGGTCGGCGAGACGAGGCTGAGGGCTGAGCGGCGCGTGCTCCGGTTCGTCGCCGAGCATGCCCAGCACGCGGCGCAACTCGCCCATGGCCTCACGGCTGGTGTCGCCGATGAGGTGCAGTGCTTCGGCACTGTGTTCGTTCCGGGTGGTGGCCAGGGTGGCGGCCCCGTCGGCGAGCCCCACCACGACGGCGAGATTGTGCCCGACGATGTCATGCATCTCCCGCGCCACCCGGGCACGTTCGGCGGCGGCTGTCAGGCGCTCCCGCTGCTCCCGCTCGACTTCGAGACGGGTCGCCCGGTCCCGTAGCGCCGCCAGATAGCCGCGTTGCGTGCGCAATGCCAGCGCTAGAGCGATCGCGGCGATCTCCTGGCTGACCAGCAGCAGCATCGCCGGGAGGGGATCGTCGGACGGCAGCAGCAACCAGACCGCCACGCTCATCTCGGCGACGACCGCCAGCGCCGCCCAGCCCAACAGGCGCAGCGGACCGTGCAGCGCGAGGTTGTACAGCGAGGTGAGCAGGCAGGCACCGGCGAGCAGCCACAGGTTCAGCGTCCACGGGATCAGGGCGCCCACGGCCACGACGACGAAGACGGTCACGCCCGCCCGCCGCCGCCACCACAGCGGCACCGTCAGCGCGGCGACCAGGGCGAGGAGGACGGGGAGCGGAAGGTCGGGACGGGTCGCGTCGAAGGGACCACGATCGCTGCCGAAGCAGGAGTCCCCCACGGCCGTGGCGGCGAGCAACGCCACCACGGCCGTGTCCATTACCCAGGGCCGGCGCAGGTCGGCCCTGCGCAGCCGGCGCTTGGTGCGCAGCAAACGGATCAGGAACGGGTGCGCGCAGGCGGCCTCCCACCCCGGAGGTGGCGCGCACACCGTTCCCCGGGTGGGGGACGTACCGGCGGCCGGGGGGTGGTCGGCCGCCGCCGTTCTCGTCACCGTCATACGGATACTTGTCTCCTTTCGGGGAGCCGGTCTCCGGCCGCTGCGACCGCTCAGGCGTCGGTCCTGGCCAGCCGGTACGCGGCCCCGGCGATCGTCAGGGCCACCCAGCCGGCGAACACCGCGAGCCCGGCCCAGGGGCCGAGCGAGTCGGACGCCTGGTGCAGATGAGTGACCGCCTGACCGGCGTTGTTGGGCAGGTAGGGCGTGACGTCGTCATGGATCGACGAGGGCAGCAGGCCGGTCAGGCCCGGCAGGACGAGCAGGATCGACACCAGTACGGCGATGCCGGCCGCCGTCGAGCGCAGCAGCGCGCCCAGGGCCATTCCCCACACGGCGACCAGCGTCAGGTACAGCCCGCCGCCGACCAGGGCACGGAACACGCCCGGGTCGGAGAGGCTCTGCGCCATCTCTCCGTCCTTGAGGACGACACTTCCCAGCCCGAACGTGGCCAGGGTGCCCGCGACGGTCACCGGCAGCGCGACCACCGCGACGACGAGGCCCTTGGACCACAGCACGGGCAGCCGCTTCGGTACGGCGGCCAGCGTGGCGCGGATCATGCCGGTGCTGTACTCGCTCGCCGCGAGCATGACGCCGAGCACACCCAGCGCGAGTTCCGCGAAGGTCGTGCCGGTCAGGGCCAGACCGGTGGCGCCCTCGGAGACGTCCGGGCCGTTGCCGCCGCGCTCACCGGGGGTGAAGACGGCCGCGGCGATGATGCCCACGGCCAGAAGCAGCACGAGAGCCAGGCCCAGCGTGATCCAACTGGAGCGCACGGACCAGAACTTGCTCCACTCCGAACGCAGAACCCCGGGGAAGGTGACCTCGTAGACGGGTCGGGTGGCGGGGCGTTCGGTGACAGCGGACGGGGTGGTGATGGTCATCAGGCGGCCTTTCCGGCGGGCGGGACAGGTCCGCTCTGGTACTCGACCGCCTCACTGGTGAGTTCCATGAACGCCTCCTCCAGCGACACGGTCTGCGAGGTGAGTTCGTACAGCGGGATGCCGTGCTCCGCGGCCAGTGCGCCGATGCGGCGGGAGTCCAGCCCCACGACCATGAGTTCCTCCACGGTGGTGGAGGTGATGGAGACGTCCGGGCCCGACAGCACCGCCCGCAGCCGGTCCGCCTCGGTACTGGCGACCTTCACGCCCCGGCCTCCGGCCTGCTCGATGAAGGCGTCGACCGTGGTGTCGGCGAGCAGCCTGCCGCGGCCGATGATCACCAGATGCTCGGCGATCAGAGCGGTCTCGCTCATGAGATGGGAGGAGAGCATGACGGTGCGGCCCTCGTCGGCGAGCCGGGCCAGGAGGTTGCGCACCCAGAGCACGCCCTCGGGGTCCAGCCCGTTGACGGGCTCGTCCAGCATCACGATCTCCGGGTCGCCGAGGAGCGCCGCCGCGATGCCGAGCCGTTGGCCCATGCCCAGGGAGAAGGCTCCGGCCCGCTTGCCGGCGACGCTCTGCAGTCCGGAGAGTTCGATGACCTCGTCGACCCGGCGGCGGGGGATGCCGTGGGTGTGGGCCAGGGCGGTGAGATGGGCGACGGCGCTGCGGCCCGGGTGGACGGACCGGGCCTCGAGAAGGCTACCGATCTCCTGCAGGGGAGCGCGGTGCTGTCCGTAGTGCTTGCCGTTGACCGTCACCGATCCGCTGGTGGGCCGGTCCAGGCCGATGATCATGCGCATGGTCGTGGACTTGCCCGCGCCGTTGGGGCCGAGGAATCCGGTGACCTGGCCGGGTTTGACGGTGAACGTCAGCATGTCCACGACGGTCTTGTCCCCGTAGCGCTTGGTCAGTTGTCGTACTTCGATCACGGGTCTTTTCTCCCGGCAGGTGGGACTGTGCTTGCGGTTCCACGCTATGAGCGTCGGCGCGACGGCCCCCGGGTCCACGGGCCACATTGGTACCCAGGTACCAGTGCGGCCGGTCACCGGTCCTCCCGCGCCGCGCCCGGCAGACCCAGGGCGGGCAGGACCACGGTGTCGACGAACTGGTGCAGGAAGGCCCGGTCGCACGGTACGTCCTCGATCACGGCGCGGGTGATCACGGCCCCGAGCATCAGGTGCGGAAGGTACGCCGCCGCCGGGTGCCGCACGGGGAGTTCCCCGCGTTCGACCGCGCGGGCGAGCAGAGAGGCGACCTGTTGCGGCCCCGTCGAGCGGCGCGCGGACGCCGGACCGAGTTGGGACTCCCAGCCCGGCACGTTCCGTATCGGGGCCGCGTCGTCGGCCAGCCGCCCGTCTCCGCGCATGTCGATCATCGCGTGCGGGTCGCCGGCGAGCGAGCCGGTGTCGCAGAGGACGACGTCCAGAGGCGAGACGTGCCGCAGCGCCTGCGCCACGAGCTGCTGCTTGTCGCTGAACCGACGGTACAGAGTGGCCTCGCTGCAGCCGACCTGGGCGACTACCGCTTCCATCGTCAGGGCCAGGTAGCCCGTCTCGCACAGCAGGTTGATCACCGTCAGGTACAACTCGGTGGTGCGCACGGGGCCGATACGGCCACTGCGGGGCGTCGTGCGTGCCATGCGGGATCCTTGCGACGGGCGGGCGGGGCGGTGTTCAGCGGCGCGGCGACCGCCGCAGGGCCAGTACGGCGATGTCGTCGTGCTGGCCGTCGGCCCCGGCGAACGCGCGGGCGTCGTCGTGGAGGGTCTGGGCCAGGTGGACTGGTGACACGCCGAGGTGACCCTTCAGCTGTTCCTCGACGGGGTAGAACGAGCCGTCGGCGCTGCGGGTCTCGGTCAGGCCGTCGGTGGTCAGGAGCAGCGTGGAACCGGTCGGGAAGGCGAACCAGTTGACGATCGTGGGTTCGACGGCGAGGTCGGCGAGTCCGAGCGGGACGCCTATGTCCAGCAGGGGCGTGACGACACTGCCGTCGTGCATCAACCAGGGAGCGACATGGCCGCAGTTGACGATCTGGGCCTCACCGCCCTTGTCGACGCAAAGGACCAGCGCGGTGACGAACCGCTCGTCGTCGCCGGTCTGCTCGGCATAGGAGTTGTGGCGAACGACGGCGGCGTCAAGGGCGTCGACGAGCGCGGTGAGCGTGGGTTCCCGGTGGGCGGCCTCCCGGAAGGCGCCGATCACGGCGAACGCGGCGCCCATGGCGGCCAGCCCCTTGCCCTGTACGTCACCGATGAGGATCCGGGTCCCCCAGGGCGAGGCGACGACGTCGTAGATGTCGCCGCCGATCAGCCGGTCCTCCTGCACGGGTTCGTAGATCCCGTGGACCAGGACGTCGTCGGTGACCAGGGGCAGGGGGTGCAGGATGTGCCGTTGCATGGCCACGGCGGTGGACCGCAGGCGCAGCATCTCGTGCTCCCGCCGCATCCGTCGACGGCAGGCGAAGACGGAGGTCACACCCAGCGCGAAGGTGAACAGCACGAGCAGGACCAGGTCGAGCCACTGCCCGCCGTTGGTACCCCGGATCAGCACCGTCGCCGTCACGACGAGCGTGGTCCAGGCGGCGACGTACCTCGTCTGCTGGAGCGAGCACAGTGCCGACGCCGTTCCGGGCAGGAAGACGAGCAGTCCGAGGAGCCACACGGCGGATCCGGACACGATCCCGAGGATCTCCACCGCGACGGTGACCGACAGGACGGCCACGATCAACTCGCCGTTGCTCGGCGGCTCGATCGATTCGAGCGGGTGGATGGGTCGTTTCGGGCGGGTACGGAGCATCACAACTCCCGGACGGAAGGCGGGTCTTTGAGGTCCCGGGCCGCCTTTGGCCGGCGGCGGGTGTGCGTGCTGTCGCATCTCGTCACTCCGTCGCTCGGGTTCGGGCGAGCAGGTCGAGTGCGACGTGCAGAGTCGCGGCCTGCTTCTCGGCCGGAGTGGCTTTGAGGCCGTCCAGGGCGGTGATGGCCTTGTCGATCGTCAGGAGCGCGACGACGCAGCGTACCTGGTCGTGCAGCGGTGCGCCGTCGTCCCGCAGGAACGAGACGACGCGCGCCATGGTGTCCTGGAACGCCGTGCCCACGGCCTGGTCACGCAATGCCGCCCTGTTCGCCTCGAACAGCCGGTATATCGGGCCCGCCAGGACCAGCGAGGCCGCGTAGCGGCGCAGGAACTCCTGCTTGGTCTCCAGTCCGGGCGGTGCCTTCCGGGCCCATTCGATGACATCGTCGACGGGCCGGATCCACTCCTCGAAGAGGGCGGTGAGGATGTCCTCCTTCGTCTTGAAGTGGTAGTAGAGCGCGGCCTTGGTGACACCGAGCAGCTCGGCTATCTCACGGAGCGAGGTCTTCTCGTACCCCTGCTCAGTGAACAGCTCCAGAGCCACACGCTTGATGTGTCCACGGGTGTCACCTCGTGTCATGGGCTGCGTCACCGTCCGTCGAATGTCCCGAAGGGGAGGTCAGGTCAGGATTGCGTCACCGAAGCGTCCGCCGTGTGGGGCGCATGGTCGGGGGCCGTGCCCGAGGATGTGGCGACACGGGCGCGCAGGCCTGGCAGGAAGGAAGCGAGGGCGAGCGAGACGAGCGCCGCTCCGCAGCCGATGGCCATGATCAGCTTGAAGGCGTTCTCCGAGGGCAGGGCGTGGCCGCCGAAGGTGGTGGTCATCTGGGCCACGATGACACCGCCGAGCGCGCTGGCCACCGACGTGCCGACGGCCCGCATCAGGGTGTTGACACTGTTGGTCGCGGCGGTCTCGGACGGCGGTACGGCGCCCATCAGCAGCAGGGGAAGCGCCCCGTAGGCGAGACCGACGCCCGCGCCGATGATGCAGGCGACCAGGATCAGCTGCCAGATCTCGCTCATCATCACGAGGTTCAGGGCGTAACCGGAGGCGACGACGACGGCGCCGGTCATCAGCGTCACCTTCGGTCCCTTGGCCTTGGAGACGGCGGCCGACACCGGCGCCATGAGCATGAGGACCAGACCCTGCGGTGCCATGACGAGCCCCACGGTCAGCAGGTCCTTGCCCAGCCCGTAGCCCGTCTGCTCGGGCAGCTGGACGATCTGCGGGACGAGCATCTGCAGCGAGAACAGGGAGAATCCGAAGGCAGCGCCGGCGAGGTTGGTGAACAGCACCTCGCGACGGGCGATGGTGCGCAGCTTGACCAGCGGCTGCGGGGTACGCAGTTCGAACCACGCCCACGCGAGGAGGATGACGACCGCGGCGGCGAACAGGCCGAGTGTGGAAGCGCCGCCCCAGCCCCAGTCCGCGCCCTTGGACATGGCGAGCAGCAGGGAGACCAGCGCGGCGGACAGGCCGAGCGCTCCCGGCAGGTCGAACCTGCCACCGGCGCGTACGGCGGACTCGGGAATCAGCAGCAGGACGAGCACGGCACCGAGGGCGCCGATGGCACCGGAACCCCAGAACAGCACGTGCCAGTCGAAGTTCTCCGCGACGAGGGCGGAGAGCGGCAGGCCGAGGGCGGAACCGACGCCCAGGGACGCGCTCATCAGCGCGGTCGCGGAGCCGAGGCGCTCAGCCGGCATCTCGTCGCGCATGATGCTGATGCCGAGGGGGATGACGCCGGCGGACAGGCCCTGCAGGACGCGCCCGAGGAGCATCGGGACCAGGGAGTCGCTCATGGCGCACAGGAATGAGCCGGCGGTCATCAGGGTCAGGCTGACCAGGAGCATCCGGCGCTTGCCGTACATGTCCCCGAGACGTCCCGCCACTGGGGTGGCGACGGCGGCCGCGAGCAGGGTCGCGGTGACGACCCAGGCGGTGTTCGCCGACGAGGTGCCCAGCAGCCGCGGAAGGTCCGGGACCAGCGGAATCACCAGCGTCTGCATGAGCGAGACCGCGATGCCGGCCAGGGCAAGGACGGCCACGATGACGTTCGGCTTCGGCTGTGCGGATCGTCTCACCAGTGGGGTGGGAACGGACATCTCACGGGGCTCCGGGGGTCGTGTGCGGCCTGCGGACCAGACTTATAAATCAATGGATTGATTTAAAATGTACCCGCATGTGAGCCGCCTATCAAACAGCCGGGGTGGCCGGGGTGTGATCGGCGGGCCCGTGGGTGAGGTGGCGCCGCTCGTCCCGGGCTCGACCGGATCTTCGGGCGAGTGGAACGGTCGCGGTGTCACGTGTTCGTCTCGGTTCGGATGTGCGCCGGGTCCGTTGTCGTCGCCGCGGGATCGAACCTCGCCGCCGCCACTTCAACTTGCTTACCGGCCCTGGCGGTTCACCCGGTGGGCCGGAACCGGCTCGCCCGAACGCCCGCGACCGGGCCTGGCCGGCGGCACAGCCGAGTCCACCCGGTGGCGGCAAATACTTCCGCCCGACCTCTTGTCACGCCGGTTCGAAAAATTTTAGGCTCACGAAATTAACCGGGATGAAACGTTTCAATTACCCGGGATCCTCGTATGGAGCCGCCATGAGCCTTTCCCGCAGACAGTTCTGCGCCAGCGCCGGAGCGACGGTTGCAGCCGTGGCCGTAGTGCCCGCTACCGCGACGTTCGCCGGTGCGTCACCGGCTGCCGGCCCGGCCGCTGGGGCGCCGAAGGAGTTCGCCGCCCCGCCCGCGACCGCGAAGCCGAAGATCAGGTACTGGTGGCCCTGCGGCGAGATCGAGCCCGCGACTCTCGACGCCGAACTGAAGACGATCGCGGACCGCGGCTTCGGAGGCGTCGAACTCCAGTGCATGTTCACCCTGGACCCGAAGCAGTACGGCTGGGGCAGCGACATCGAGACCGCGCGCCTGGAGCAGGCGGTCGAGACGGGCCGGCGGCTCGGGCTCCGCGTCGACCTGACCGTCGGCCCGGCCTGGCCGCTGGTCGCGCCGGGACTGACCCCGGACAGCAAGCAGGCCGCGCAGGAACTGGCCTACGGCCGCAAGCAGGTCGCGGGCGGCGACACGTACTCCGGGCCGGTGCCGGCCGCCGCCGCCCCGCAAGCCGGGGTCACCGCGCAGACCCTGGTCGCGCTCCAGGCGTTCCGCGTCCAGGGCGACTCGCAGGCGAAGCCGACGGTGCTGGACCAGGACTCCTTCGTCGACCTCACTTCCAGGGTGAGCGACGGCCAGATCTCCTGGACGGTGCCGGACGGCGGGCAGTGGCTGCTGATCGCCCACTGGCAGCGCGGCACCGGGCAGGCGGCGGTCACCGGACAGTACGTCGCCGTCGAACCGGCGTACGTCGTCGACCACTTCTCCGCGGCCGGCGCCCGTGCCGCCATCGCCTACACCGAGCAGCACGTCCTGACCCCGCGCCTGCGCCGCCTGCTGAAGAGCAACGGCGGCAACCTCTTCGAGGACTCCCTCGAACTCGACTCCAACCTGCACTGGACCTGGGACCTGACGGCCCGCTTCGAGAAGCTGCGCGGCTACTCCCTCGGCGAGCGGCTCCCGCTGGTCTATATCGCCCGCATCCACCGCCAGTACACCGGCGTCACCCCCAGTTCTACACCCGACTTCGAGTTCACCGACCACAGCGGCGCCCGGGTCCGCGAGGACTACTTCCAGACCCTGACCGACCTGTACATCGAGGGGCACGTGGAGCCGCTGAAGGACTGGGCGCACTCGCTCGGCCTGGAGCTGCGCGCCCAGCCCTACGGCACCACCATCGACACCCCGTCCGTCGCGGCCGCGCTGGACATCAACGAGACCGAGTCGCTCGGCGTCTCCCTTGACTACACCGACGACCCCTCGCACTGGATCTCCTCCGGTGCGGTCCACCTGGCCGGCCAGAAGATCTTCTCCATGGAGGGCTGCGCCACCCTCAACCAGGCCTACGCGCAGACCTGGACGCAGTTCCTCAAGCACGTCAACGCGAACTTCGCGCACGGCGTCAACCAGGTCGTCTACCACGGGTTCTCCACCGCGCAGGGCATGGGCGTCAAGGACTGGCCGGGCTTCTCCCCGTTCACCTTCGGCCAGGCCGGCAACGGCTTCTCCGAGTCCTGGGGTCCGCGCCAGCCCACCTGGGGCGACACCGACAAGATCACCGGCTGGACCAGCCGTATGCAGTGGGTACTGCGCCAGGGCGACCCGCAGGTCGACCTCGTCGTCTATCGGCACAGCTACGCCAACGACGTCCGCACGCCCACCGGCGCGGCCGGCTTCACCTACGACTTCGCCGGTCCCGACCAGCTCAAGGGCACCCGGGTCCGGGACCGCCGCCTGGCCCCCGACGGCCCCGCCTACCGGGCGCTGATCCTGGACCGCCAGCCCACCCTCCCCGTGGCCACCGCCCGCCTGCTGCTGTCCCACGCCCGCTCGGGTCTGCCCGTCGTGATCGTCGGCGACCTCCCGAGCCGCGTCCCCGGCGTCTACCGGGCCGACCGGCAGGACGCCGAACTCGCCGGTGTGCTGGCCACGCTGGTCAAGCAGTCCTCGGTACGGCGGGTCAGCGGCCAGGACGGACTGCCCGGCGCGCTGAGCGACCTCGGCGTCCGGCCCGCCGCGGACCTCACCCAGGCACCGGGACTGCTCGCCCTGCACCGTTCCGTGGACCGGGGCTCCCTCTACTACCTGCACAACCCGACCGCGAAGAGCGTCACCGCGGACGTCACCCTCGACGGCGGGGGGGTTCCGCACGAACTCGACGCCTGGACCGGGGCCACCACTGTGCTCGGCCGCTACACGACGAACGGCGGGCGCACCGTCGTACCGGTGCGGCTGGCGCCCGGCGGCTCGACCGTCATCTCGCTCGACGGCGGCAAGGCGGCGCACGCCGTGAGCGCCACGGGAGGCGAGGTCGTCGCGACCGCGGGTGGAGCCCTGCGCCTGCGGGCCACCGAGGCGGGCGCCTACACGGTCACTCTCGACAACGGCACCACGAAGCAGGGCACGGTCCCCGACGTGCCCGCCGCACAGCAACTCGACGACTGGACACTCGACGTCGACGACTGGCACCGCGGGACGGACGGCCAACGTGCCGTCACCACACACGAGTTGCAGGTCGACGGCCTCAAGGCCTGGTCGGACATCCCCGAACTCCAGGACGTCTCCGGCGTCGGCACCTACGCCACCGCCGTGGGGCTCGGCCGGCTCGAGGGCGCCTATCTCGACCTCGGACAGGTCACCGACACCTTCGAGGTGACCGTCAACGGCAAGGTACTTCCGCCGCCGGACCAGATCAGCAGGCGCCTCGACCTCGGCGGGTACCTCAAGGAGGGCACCAACACCATCACCGTCCGGGTCGCGACCACCCTGCGCAACCGGCTCCGGGTGACCGACGGGTACTCCGCGCAGGCGGCGATGCCCCGCCAGCAGTACGGCCTGATCGGACCGGTCCGGATCACGCCGTACCGCGAGGTGGCGATCCGCGGCTGACCGGGTGTCGGGGTGGTGTCGGCTGGGGAAAAAAGGGGGGGGGAGAAGAACAAACCTCCCTTCTGCCTCCCCCCCCCTGCAGAGGGAGGGGGGGGGGTATTCT
>NZ_JBVJPA010000014.1:222390-361530 GCF_055582885.1 Streptomyces sp. NPDC107454
ACAAACGCTGCGACTGTTGCCTAGCCTCCGCCAAGCCACCTCGCCCCCGGGTGTGTGTCCCCTTTTCCTCGTTGTTTTCCCCCCCCTCTCCGTTGCCCCGCGTCCCCCCCCCCCCGACACACATCTTCTCTGTGACGTATCCCCCGTGGCGAGCGGATAGTAGGTCGTCCTACTATCCACGTGGGTCCCGCGCGGAGGTGCTCGGTTCCCTCGATGGTCGTTGTCGTACTGCGAGTCGGAGGTATGCGCGCATGGCCGAGGCCGAGAAGATCGTCATGCTGGACGGAGCCCGCACCCCGGTCGGCAGTTTCGGCGGGGTGTTCAGGGACGTACCCGGCTTCGAACTCGGCGCGGCGGCCTCACGGGAGGCGCTGAAGCGCGCCGATGTCGCCGCCGAGGACATCGGCGAGGTCGTGATGGGGTGCATCGGCCAGGTCGGCCCCGACGCCTACAACGCCCGCCGGGTGGCGGTGACCGCCGGTCTGCCCCAGAGTGTGCCCGCGTACACGGTCAACCGGCTGTGCGGCAGCGGACTGCAGGCGATCTGGTCCGCGGCGATGCAGATGCGCTGGGGCGGCCTGGACTTCGCCCTGGCCGGCGGGAACGAGTCGATGTCCCGGATGCCGTTCTACGACTTCGGGGCCCGCGCGGGCTACAAACTCGGCGACCGCACGCTCACCGACGGCACCGTGATGATGCTGACCGACCCGTTCCACGGCGTCCACATGGGCATCACCGCGGAGAACGTGGCCGCCAAGTACGACGTCACGCGCGAGCAGCAGGACGAGTTCGCGGTGGAGTCCCAGCGCCGCGCCGCCACCGACGCGGCGCGGGCGGCGTTCGCCGAGGAGATCGTGCCGGTGGAGACGGGCGGCCGCAAGCCGGTCACGGTGCACGAGGACGAGCACCCCAAGCCCGGCACCACCGCGGAGACACTGGCCAAGCTGCGCCCGGCGTTCACCAAGGACGGCACCGTCACTGCCGGCAACGCCTCGGGCATCAACGACGGAGGCGCGGCGGTGGTGCTGGCGCGGGAGTCCGCGGCCAGGGAACGCGGCCTGACCGGCCTGGTGTCTATCGAGTCCGTGGCGACCGCGGCGATGGAGCCCGAACTCATGGGCTACGCACCGGTGTTGGCGCTGCAGAAGCTGTTCGCCCAGACTGGTACGGCCCCTTCGGACATCGACACCGTCGAACTCAACGAGGCCTTCGCCTCCCAGGCGGTGGCCGTGATCCGTGACGCCGGACTGGACCCGGAGAGGACCAATCCGTACGGCGGTGCCATCGCCCTGGGCCACCCGGTGGGTGCGACCGGGGCGATCCTGTCCCTGCGGGTGGCCAAGGACCTGGTCCGCAGGGACCTCGAACTCGGCATCGTCACCATGTGCATCGGTGGGGGACAGGCACTCGCAGCGCTGTTCCGCCGGATCCGCTGAGTCCGGATACGCGAATACGCCGAGTCCGGCCCTTGTTGAGGC
Source organism: Streptomyces sp. NPDC107454 (assembly GCF_055582885.1). Classification (NCBI taxonomy): domain Bacteria; kingdom Bacillati; phylum Actinomycetota; class Actinomycetes; order Kitasatosporales; family Streptomycetaceae; genus Streptomyces; species Streptomyces sp. NPDC107454. The sequence goes on from NZ_JBVJPA010000014.1 coordinate 223,869, forward strand.
CGGCCTCACGGCTGCCCGGTCACCCGCGGGCCGCTCAGGCGTTCGTACTGGTAGAAGCCCCGTCCGCTCTTGCGGCCGAGGTGCCCGGCGGCGACCATGCGGCGCAGCAGCGCGGGGGGCGCGTACAGGGGCTCCTTGAACTCCGAGTACATGGACTCGGCGACCGCCTGGGCGGTGTCAGAGGCCGATCAGGTCGAGCAGGCGCAGCGGCCCGTGGGGTGGGCGCAGCCGAGTTCCATGCCCTGGTCGATGTCCTCGGGGCGTGCCCCGCCGGATTCCACCATGCGGACCGCGCTGAGCAGGTAGGAAACCAGCAGGGCGTTCACGACGAACCCCGAGCGGTCCGGTGCCTGGACGGCCTGCTTGCCCAGTTGGGGGGCGAACGCGCGGGTGCGCTGCACCGTCTCCTCGCTGGTGGTCAGGGCCGGGATGAGCTCGACGAGCTGCTGTACCGGTACGGGATCGTCGAAGGGTTCGGAGCCTGCTTCAGCGGCCAGGGTGGGAAGACCCTGACCGCTCGTCACGATCACGGGCGCGTACACCGTGAACGGCTACCCTTTTCACTTTCGAAAAGCCGGACAGCAGCTTCGTGGTCGTAGTCGACGACGACCTCTTCCATGACGACGAGATCAACGTGATCATCGGTGACTGCTGCGGGCCGGTCTGCCGGCCGAGTCGTTCAGGAATTTCGTCGTCCCGTCGGCCGACTGACCGGACGCGTTCCACTCCTCAACAAGCGGACCCGGCCGCCATGATGTGCGGCCGGGGCCCGATGCACGCCGATAGGTGATCTCGACGGGCGATCTGAGGTCAGCCGGTCACGTCCAGATCGGTGCTGAGCTCGGCTGCGGAACTGCCCCCGACCCAGATGTCCAGCGTGGTGGCGTCCTGGACGAAGTCGCCCGTGGCGGCGGACCAGTAGCGCAGCTGGTCCGGACCGACCTCGAACGTCACGGTGGTCGTCTCGCCCGCGTCGAGCGTCACCCGCTCGAAGCCCTTGAGTTCGCGCACCGGGCGGGACGAGGTGCCGTACCGCTGGTGCGTGTAGAGCTGGACGACCTCGTCGGCCGTGCGCGCCGAGGCGTTCGTGACCTCCACGGAGACCTTCGCGGTCCCACCCACCGGGATCGACGCGCTGTCGACGCGCAGGTTCGCGTACGCGAACTCGCCATAGGACAGGCCGTGCCCGAACGGGTAGAGCGGCGTGCTCTCCTCCTCGTAGTACCGCGTGCCCTGCTGGTCGGGCTCGAACGTCCGGTAGTGCCCGTACACCAGGGGCAGCTGGCCGACGTGGCGGGGCCAGGTGAACGGCAGGCGTCCCGCGGGGGAGACGTCCCCGAGAAGCAGGGCGGCGACGGCCTCGCCGCCGCGGGTCCCCGGGTACCAGGCCTGCACGATCGCCGGGACGTTCGCGTCCGCCCAGCGCAGGTCCACCGGACGGCCGGACATCACGACAAGGACGACCGGGGTGCCGGTGGCGGTGATCCGCTGGAGCTGTTCGAGCTGGCGGCCGGGGAGGTCGAGGGTGGAGGTGGACGCCTTCTCGCCGATCTGGTTCTGGCGCTGGCCGACCACCACGACGGCCACGTCCGCACCGGCGGCGAGGGTGACGGCCCGCTCGATCTCGGCGTCGTCGTCCCAGTCCTCGGGCGTCTTCTGCACCGTCTCGTCCATCTGGTCGAACGGCGTCGGGAAGATCCGCTCGACGATGCCGGCGCCGGGGGCGTGCTCGACGCGGACGCCGTCGCCGAGGCGCTCGCGCAGTCCTTCCAGGACGGTCACGGTCTCCGCGGTGTCGTGGGCGAAGACCCACGGGCCCAGCGTGTCGCGCTTGCTGTCGGCGAGCTGGCCGACGACGGCGACCGATGACAGCTTCCCCGCCTCCAGGGGCAGCGTCCCCTCGTCGTTCTTGAGGAGGACGAACGACTGCTCCGCCGCCGAACGCGCCTGGTCCCGGTGCGCGGTCGAGGCGAGGATCGCGGGGGTGGCGTCCTCGTCGGCGAACGCCTTCTCGAAAAGGCCCATACGGAACTTGGCCGTGAGCACGCGGCGCACCGCCTGGTCCAGGTCCTCGGTGCTGACCTTGCCCTCGGCGAGTGCCTGCGCCAGGTTGTCGTACGCCGGGTCGAACGCGGCCATCTCCATGTCCAGACCGGCGTGCAGCGCCCGCGCGGCGGCGTCCTTCTGGTCTCGCGCGAAGTGCTGGGTCTCCAGCGACCGCACGGCGTTGGCGTCCGACACCACCCAGCCGTCGAAGCCCAGTTCGCCGCGGAGTACGTCCGTCAGCAGACGGCGGTTGCCGGAGGCAGGGACGCCGTTGAGGTCCATGTAGGCGCTCATGATGTTGCCGGCCCCGGCGTCGATGGCCGCCTTGAACGGCGGGAGGTAGACGTTCCACAGCTCGGAGTCGGAGATGTCCGCGTCGTCGTAGTCGCGGCCGCCGCGGGCCGCGCCGTATCCGGCGAAGTGCTTCGGCCCGGCCATCACACGGTCCGGGCCGAGGTCCCCCTGGAATCCCCGGACCTGTGCGGCGGCGACGGCCGCGGTGAGCACCGGGTCCTCGCCGGAGCCCTCGATCATGCGGCCCCAGCGCGCGTCACGCGCGATGTCGATCATCGGCGCGAAGGTCCAGTGGATGCCGGACGCGCGGGCCTCCCGCGCGGCGACGGTCTGGGCGGCCTCGACGGTGCCGGGCGACCAGGTCGCGCTGAGCGCGATCGGCACCGGGAAGATCGTACGCAGGCCGTGGATCACGTCGTAGCCGAACAGCAGCGGGATCCCGAGGCGGCTGTCCTTCACCGCGCCGCGCTGCAGCCGGTTGGCCAGCTTCGGGTCCTTCACGAAGAGCAGCCCGCCCACACCGCCGCGGGCCACCGCGGCTTCCACCGTGCGGGGCTGGTCGATGTAGACGCGATGCTCGGGCGGCAGGGACTCGATGTCGAAGTCCTCCGGCACGGGCTCGCCGGTGCCGAAGTAGAAGTACATCGTGAGCTGTCCGGCCTTCTCCTCGGGAGTCATACGGGACAGCAGGTCCTCGACACGCTCCTCGACGGGCAGGCCGGCGTCGCGGTAGGGCAGATCGGTCATGGCTTCCTTCATTTTCGGATGGTTTCGTGAGCAGTCGCGACGCCGTCGCTCACAGCGCGGCGAGCTCCTCCGCGAGCGTTCGGAGCGTCTCCTTCGGGAACGAGCCGCCCGACATGGCCGCGATGGAGATCAGCGAGGTCGTACCGATCATCTGGAGGATCTCGGTGTCGACGAGGCTGGGCACGTGGGTGCGCAGCACCTCGACGGCCACCGGGTCCGAGACGAGGGCGGCGAGCGGGGTGCGCAGGCCGAAGCGGCCGGAGGGGTAGTCCTCGGGGCGGGGCAGGGGCTCCGCCGCCTGCTCGGCCTGTCCGCGCTGCGCCTCGGCCAGGAGGTGTTCCTTCCCGGCCGGTCCCTCGGCGGGCAGACCGAGGCGTTCGTACTGGCTGGGCGGGGCGTCGCTCGCACGCAGCAGGCCCAGGAGCAGGTTCGCCATACGCAGCTCCACCTCGTCGTCGACGATCGGGGTGAGCTGTTCCGGGTCGGTGTGCAGGTCGTACAGGAGCGTGCCGAACCGGTAGGGGTTGAACATCGTCCGCCCGGCCACCCGGATCGTCCGCACTCCCTTGGTGAAGGGGAACGGCTCGGCGAGCTCGATGTCGGACAGTTCGTCGGGCGTGAAGCGTCCCTTCATGTGCGTGGGCATCAGAGTGTGCTCGAAGAGCGGCGCGTTGGCCTCCGACACCGGCGCGCGCATGTAGACGTAACGTCCGTCGGTGACGTTGACGTGCCCGCCGTGGATGCCGAACAGCCCCGCCTCGCGCACCGGCTCGTCGGCGGCCACCGGCAGTGGGACGCCCTGCATGTCCGCGGGCCGCTCCACGCCGAAGAACTCCAGCAGGGTGGGCGCGAGGTCGATGGTCTGCACGAGCGATGCGCGGCGCTCGTCGGCCACACCCGCTCTGGGGTCCCAGACGAACAGGGGGAGGTGGACGAGTTCGTTGTACCAGGGCTGCACGGACTTGCCCCACCAGTTCTTCTCGCCCAGCAGCAGCCCGTGGTCGGTGTTGACGATCAGCAGGGTGTCCTGCCACAGGTCCAGCTCGTCCATCAGGTCCAGGACGCGGCCGAGCGACCTGTCGCACATGGACAGCAGCGCCGCGTACTCCAGCCGGGCGTGGTCGACCTGCTCGTCCGTCTCGGTGACCTGGCGGTAGTCGGGCCAGTCGAAGTGCGGGCCGTCGTAGTCGTGCGGGTACAGGTCCTTGTACCGCTGGTGGCTGAAGAACGGCTCGTGCGGGTCGAAGGTCTCGATCTGCAGGAACCAGCGGTCCTCGGTGTGGTTGGTCCGCAGGAACTCCAGACCGGCGTCGAAGGTGAGGGTCTGCGGATGGCGGTCCTCGGTCTGCATGTACTGCCGGTTGACCCAGTCCTGGCGGTAGCCGTCCGACCGGACCTCCTTGAGGTCCTCGGGCATCGGCGGAGCGGCGACGTGCCCCTTCCACTGGTCGCCCTCCTGGCCGCGGGAGAACTCCCAGGTGTTGTACCGGCCGTGGTAGGTGGCTCCGCCGTCCTCCCAGTAGTGCGGATGGTCGCTGGAGAGGTGGGTGTAGACCCCGCTGCGCTTGAGCAGCTCGGGCATCGAGTCGTCGAACGGCTCCAGCGGGCCCCAACTGCGGTGCAGGAAGTTGTGGCGCCCGGTGTGGATCTCGCGCCGTGCGGGCATGCACGGCATCGACCCGGCGTAGCAGTTGTCGAAGGTGGCGGTGCGCTCGGCCAGCCGCGCGAAGTTGGGGGCGTGGGTCCAGTCGCAGCCGTAGGGCGGCAGCATGTGCCGGTTGAGGCTGTCGAACATGACCATGATGGCTTTCATGCCGTGGTACTCCTTATGCGGCCGGCCGCGGTGATGACTGGCTGGTCATACGGGGATGTCGGCGTCCCGGGCACACCGGAACCCGGTGTGCCCGCTGGCTCCGTCGGGTGTGTTCGCGGTGCGCGCGGCGACGCGGTAGCGGTTGCAGTACGACTTGTGGCACAGGTGGGAGCCGCCGCGGATGACCTTGTCCGTGCCGGTGGCCGGGCCCTTGGGGTCGCGGGTTCCGGGCGCCGGGTGGGCGGTGGACCACCAGTCGGCACACCACTCCCAGACGTTCCCGGACGTGTTGTGCAGGCCGAAGCCGTTGGGCTCGAAGGCTTCGACCGGCGCGGTGCCGCGGTATCCGTCGGCGGCGCTGTTCTTGGTGGGGAAGGTGCCTCGCCAGATGTTGCAGCGGAACCGCCCGTCCGGATCCAGCTCGTCGCCCCACGGATAGCGTTTCTGCTCCAGACCACCGCGCGCCGCGTACTCCCACTCCGCCTCGGTGGGCAGGCGTTTGCCCGCCCACGCCGCGTAGGTGACGGCGTCGTTCCAGGAGATGTGCACCGCCGGATGGTCTCCGCGGCCGTCGAGCGTGCTGCCGGGACCCTCGGGCTGGTTCCAGCGCGCCCCGGTCACCCCGCACCACCAGGGTGTACGGCGGGGCCGGGGGGCTCCGCGGTGCAGCGCGGCGGGGAGGAAACCGGCGAACACGTAGGACCAGCCGATGTGTTCGGCTTCGGTGATATACCCGGTGGCGTCGACGAACTCCGCGAACCTGTCGTTGCTGACGGCGTGCACGTCGATGTGGAAGGCGCTCAGACGCACCGGCCGGATCGGCCCCTCGCCGTCATCCGCGAAGCCTTCGGAGTCGTCCGTGCCCATCAGGAACTCACCGCCGGGCAGGAGCACCATGCCGTCCAGAGAGCCCTGGCCGGCAGGTGTCGGAATCTCCGTGGCGAAGCCGGGCCGGCCGGTCGGCGGAGCGCAGCAGGCGGGGCGTGCGGACGAGTGATGGCTCATGGTGCTGGGTTCCTGGTCGGGGCGGACGAGTGGGGACCTTCAGGGTGCGGCGGGGGGAGCGGCGGCGGGAACGGGCCGCGGCTCGTAGGTGAAGCGGGTCAGCAGGGCCTCGCCGCCGAGGGCCTCCACGCCGACCACACGGCCGGTGAAGCCTCCGGCGACCTCGGTCGAGATGTAGCGCCCGTCGATCGTGGCGAGGGTGTGGAACCCGTCGTCGTCGGCGAGGTAGCCGAGGTGAAGGTCGTCCGGTCCCTTGGCGAAGCTGTACAACTCGGTGTTGGCGGTCGCGCGGATGGCCAGGGGACGGTCCGCCGCGACGCCGTGCGCAGTGCCGAGCACCTGGTCGAGCGGGCCGATCACCACGCGTGCCGAGAGGGTGCCGTCGCAGCGCTCGACCGCGGCCCAGTGGGCGTCGTCGATGCGTACGACCAGAGCCGCGTCGCCTTCGGGCAGTGTGGCGGTCACCTCCCAGGCGGCGTCGCGGGGCCGCGCCGCCAGAAGTCGTTCCGCGTCCCTTGCGGCGGCCTGCCGGCCGGCGAGCAGGCGCAGTCCCACGCCGGGGGCCGGGACCGCGAAGGAGCGGGGGTCGGTCCCCGGCGCGATCCATCGGGGGTGCAGTCGCGGTGTGCCGAAGTGGTCGGTGAAGGCGGTGGGCGCCTCGGGAACGGTGTACCGGTCCTCGACGATCACGGGCCAGTCGTCCACCCAGTCCACGCCGACCAGGAAGGACTCGCGCCCGTTGACGTGGGACTCGGGGAAGGACCCGCGCGGCCGCACCCCGAGGTGCACCATCGCCCAGGAGCCGTCCGGCAGCTCGACCAGGTCACCGTGGCCGGCGTTCTGGACGGGGTGCTCGATGCTGCGATGGGAGAGGATCGGGTTCCCCGGATGCGGCTCCCACGGGCCGGCAGGGGAGTGCGACCGTGCGACGCACACGCCGTGTCCCGGTCCGGTGCCGCCTTCGGCGACCAGGAGGTACCAGAAGTCACCGCGCCGGACCAGATGCGGTGCCTCGGTGTGGGCCATGGCCGTGCCGCTCCAGACGAGACCGGGCTCGGAGAGCAGCTTGCCGGTCTCGGGGTCCACGACGGCCTGGTGGATGCCGCCGGGGAACGACCAGGTGAGGTAGCAGGTGCCGTCCTCGTCCCAGGCGAGGTCCGGGTCGATGCCGATGGCTCCGGTGGTGCGGACGGGGTCGCTCCAGGGACCGGCGGGGTCGCTCGCGCGGACGATGAGGTGCCCGTCCATCAGCGTTTCCCGGTTGGTGGTCACCATCCAGAACTCGCCGTCGTGGTAGCGGATGGTGGGCGCGTAGATGCCGGCGCTGGCCCCCTCCCGCCCCCGCCGTACGTCGAACTGGCTCGGCCGGTCGAGGACGTTGCCGATCTGCTCCCAGCGCACCAGGTCGCGGCTGTGGAAGACGGGGACGCCCGGGAAGTACTCGAAGCTCGACGTCACCAGATAGTAGTCCGCACCGACCCGGCAGATGGAGGGGTCCGGGTGGAAGCCCGGAACGATCGGGTTGACGTTGTTGGCCATGTACGGACCTTCCATGGGTGCTCGCCTTGCACGCTCGGGCCCGCGCGATCGGGGCCCTGGAGCCACCCTAGTCGCTAATTTTTTTAAACGGTAGATTTTCGTGGCGGAAACATTCCGGTCACGCAGGCCGAGGTCACGACGTGTACGCGGGAGAGTCCGCGCTCTCGACGCGGGCGCGCCCGTTGCTGCGCGCTTTACTCGGAACGTACCGCCGCGAGGCTCCCGTCCGCCCTGGTCGTGGCGACGCCTCCGGCCTGCCCGCGTCGCGCGTTCGCCCCCGCTTTTCTGGACTGCCTGGCCCCCAGCAGGGTGGCCGCGACGGAGGCGCTGGCGACCGTCGCGATGCCGAGCCACTGCGGCCAGGCGAGGTGCTGGCTGAGGACGAGCAGCCCGAACAGGGCGCCGGCGGCCGGCTCCAGGCTGGTGAGCACGCTGAACACGCGCGGGGGGATCCGCCGCAGGGCCTCCAGGTTGAGCGAGTACGGCAGCACGCTCGACGTCACCGCCACCACAGCGGCCACCCACAGTACGTGCGGGTCCAGCAGCGCGCTCCCGGCGTGCGCGATGCCGTACGGGGCACTCAGCAGCGCTGCCCACAGCATCGCGAGGGCCAGGCCCTGACCGCCGCTGAGGCGCCGCGCCATCCGGGAGGAGACGAGGATGTACCCCGCCCAGCAGCAGGCCGCCGCACCGGCCAGGGCGAGACCGACCGCGGACAGCGGAACCCCGCCACCGCTCAGCAGCACCACGCCGCCGGCCGCCACACACGCGGGCAGCAGGTCCACCGCGCGCCGAGATCCGGTGAGGGCGATGAAGAACGGGCCGAGGAACTCGATCGTCGCCACAGCGCCCAGGGGGATGTGCTTCACCGCCTCGTAGAACGCGAGATGGTGACCCGCCAGCAGCGCCCCCGCCGCGACGACCGTCCCCCAGGCGCCCTTCACCGAGGCCAGCGCCTGCCGTCGCGGTCGCCACAGCAGGCACAGCAGTACGCCGGCGATGAGCAGCCGGAGGAACACGACACCCGCGGCCCCCACCTGTGGGTAGACCCGGGGCGCGAAGGCCGCGCCGAACTGGATTCCGCAGACGCCCCCCAGGACCAGTCCGGGCGCGGGGATCTTCCCGAAGGCCGCGCCCGGCCCTGGGGCCGTGCTGTTCTCATGCATGTGTGGCTGAATTCCCGATGTGTCGTGTGAGGGTCCGGTGGTGCTCAGTCGGCCACGCGCAGCAGCAGCTTGCCGGTCGAGGTGCGTCCGCCCATCAGCCGGTGGGCCTCGGCCACGTCCTCGAGGGCGAACTCGGCGGTGACGGGAAGGTTCACCGTGCCGTCGGTGACGGTGCGGAAGGCGCGCTCGGCCAGGGAGCGCAACGCCTCGGGCGCCGACTGTGCCAGGGCCAGGATGGAGAAGCCCCCCACGGAGAGGCCGCGTGCGTACAGTTCGGGCTGGCCCGCCTGCCAGGGCTCGGCTCCGCTCGCGTTGCCGAACGACACGAGGCGTCCGTAGACGGCGAGGGTATCGAGACCACGGCGCAGGGTGTCCCCGCCTACCGGGTCGAGGACCAGGTCGACGCCCCGGCCCGCGGTCACGCGGCGTACCTCCGTGTCGAACGTGTCGGCGGTGAACACCTCGTCGTAGCCGTGCTTGAGCGCGTGTCCGGCCTTGGCGGACGAGGAGACCACGCCGTACACGGCCGCGGCACCGGCCCCCCGGGCGAGTTGGCCGGCCACCGAGCCGATGCCCCCCGCCGCGCCGTGCACGAGGACGGTCTGTCCCGTACGCAACCCGCCCACCTCGTGCAGCAGGGCGTACGCGGTCGGTACCACGGTGGGGAGGGTGGCAGCGGTGCGCAGGTCCAGGTCCTGGGGGAGGGGGAAGACGGTGGTGGTGTCGGCGACGACCACCTCGGCGTAGGCCCCGCCGCCCACGAGTGCGGCGACCTCCTGGCCGGGGCGCAGGTCCGCTACGCCGTCACCGACGGCCCGGATCCGCCCCGAGACCTCCAGACCGGGGCGGTAGGGCAGCGAGGGCACCCGGTAGCCTTCGGCCCGTGCCTTGAGGTCCGCGAAGTTCACCCCCACGTACGCCGCGTCGATGGTCACCTGGCCCGGCCCCGGCTCGGGGACCTCGGCCCGCACGACCCGCAGCACCTCGGGGTCGCCGTACTCCTGGAACTCGATTGCGCGCATGAGCGGAACGCACCTTTCGCCAGAGTGTTCAATGGGAAGCGAACAGGGCGACAGTAAGATATTCGTCGAACACCATGCAAGCGCGCGCTTTAATTCACGACATCACAGTAGATGCGCTCGGCGAAAGGAAGGGCATGTCGAACCAGGCTGCAAGCGGCAGTCACCGAACGGCGCCGGTCCACACGGATCCGCAGGACGTGACCGTCCTCACCGCGCTGTCCGCGGTAGCCGATCCCGTGCGCATCCAGTTGATCCGCGAACTGGCCGGCTCCGCCGACTGGACCCGCAGCTGCGGCAGCTTCGACGTGCCCGTCGGCAAGGCCGCGCTCAGCCACCACTTCTCGGTCCTGCGCGGCGCAGGTCTCGTCGAGCAGCGTGACGAGGGGATCAGACGGGTCAACCGGCTGCGTCGCGAGGAGTTCGAGGCGCGCTTTCCGGGGCTCCTCGACCTCCTGCTCGGCGGCGACAGCCCCGAATGAGCGCCCTGCCGGGTCTGCGCCGCCCATGAGTCGAAGCCGGCCCGCCCGCCCGGGTTGATCGCCGCGAGTCGGCCGTTCGCGAGGGGCACGGAGCCGCTGGTGAACAGCCACCGAGAGGTGAGAGGCATGGCTGCCCCTGCGACCTCGGCGGGTCTGCCCAGCGGGCGGCTCGTGCTGCGGAGGGGCTTCGATGCCTCCCGGCCGCACCCGGTCATGAGGCCGACGATTCCGGTCCGCTGCTGAATGGTCCGCCGGGCCGGAGACGGCCGGGGCGAGCCCTCGGTCGGCGCCCCCGAACTCCCTGCAGGCGGCAAGGGGTCGCGCGCATAGGCGCGGTGGTGGCAGCCCGACAGCGAGACAGGCGCACATCCTGGCGATCACGGGGTTGCGACGGTCTGCGCTCACTGGGGAGACCTGTGCCTGGGCTGCCGCCGCCCACGCGTCAGCGACCGGATCGTCTTCGACAAGGTGCTGCGGCTCCTGCGCTTCGGCTGCTCCCACCAGGCGATCGCCGATACGACCTGCTCCGCCACCACGATCCGTACGCCCGCCACGAGTGGAGCCGTCCGGACGTCTTCGCCGGGTTCAAGCGATCGCGCTGGAGTCCTACGACCGGATCGTCCGCCTCGTTCTCGACCAGATCGCCGTCGACGGCTCGATCACCAAGGCCCCCGGCGGTGGCGCGGCGGCCCTGCGTGCCACGGTCGACCGCGGCACGCAGGGCCTGAAACGCTCAGGCGACCGCGGCCCGTCACCCGATGACATCACCGTCCATCTCGTCGCGGTGTCCCCACGGCCGGAGGAGCGGGAGCGGGAGGTCGCCGCGCAGGCCGGGACGACGCGGGAGCAGATCACGCAGCGGACCGCTCAGCTCGACGAACTCGGCCGGCTTGCCGAAGGAGTCCGGATCACCCGCAACACACTGCCGGGGCTGCCCGGCCCGCGGCAGCTCGTAGCCGCCGGACCATCCGGCTTTCCGGCGGATCATGGCGAAGTTTGCCGCGATCAGCCATCTGTTAACACACACTTGTATGTTTTCGCACTACTGTCTATGTTGGCTACGTGGAGACCGAATCACAGCAGGAAGTCCGAGTCCCGGATCGCAGGGTGGCGCGCTCGCGCGCGGTCCTGATGGCGGCGGCGGTGCGCCTGGTGTCCCAGCGAGGTACGACGGAGGTCTCGGTCACCGAACTCGCCGAGGCGGCGAACGTGGGCCGGCAGCTGGTCTACGTGCAGTTCGGTGATCGCGACTCGCTCCTTGTGGAGGCCGCGGTCGAACTGGCCGGGCGCGAGTTCACATCACGGGCCGAGAACCGTCATGCCGATGTGCGCTTGGAGACGCTGCGGGTGGCACGGCATTTCGCGGAGCACCGTTCGTTCTACCGCGCGATGCTGACCGGCTCGTGTGCGTTCGCCATGACCAGGGCGTTGAGCAGTGTGTTCGTCCCGGTCAACAAAGAGGTCGCGCAGGAGTGGTTCGGTGACCTGGACCCCGCCCTGTCGGAGGACCTGGCCACGTTTTTCACGGCCGGGGTGACCGGGATCGTCAACCAGTGGTTGATCGACGGTGACGACCCCCTCGATCCCGAGGAACTGGCGGGCCGTCTGCTCGCGCTCCTGCCGGCAGTCACGGGCGGCAGGCGTCTGCGGGCAGACGGACGTATCGATAGATGACCTCGACATCGGAGGACGAAATGCAGCAGGACACCGACATCGCGAATAACCACGGCACGGACGAGGCCGACGGCATCCTGGTTCCGGAACGCTTTATTCCGACGCCGACGACCGTCAGTCCCGAGGCGCAGAAGTTTCTGCGCATGAAGATGCCGGTAGGCGCCCACGTGCTTCCGGCAGTGGACGACCTGGAGGGCTGGAAGGCCTTCCGGGCAGGGGCGGATGCCCGGATCGAGAAGATGACCGAGGTCTACTTCGCGCGCTACCCCGGCAAGTCGGTCACCCACAAGCTGTCGGAGTCCGAGATCTACGAAGTGACGCCCGACGACCTCGCGCCGGAGAACATCGAGCGCGCCATCTACTACATCCACGGCGGCGGATTCACCGGTGGCGGCGGCAAGGCGGCCATCGCTCTGGCGTTGCAGATCGCCGGGCTGGCCAAGTGCAAGGTCTATTCCATCGACTATAGGCTGGCACCGGAGCACCCGTATCCGGCACCGCTGGACGACACCCTCGAGGGATACCGCTTCGTCCTGGACCGTCACGAACCGCAGAAGGTGGCGCTGTTCGGACCGTCCGCGGGCGCGAACCTCAGCGCCGCGGTGATCCTGAAGGCGCGCGACCTGGGCATGCCGGTGCCGGCGGCGTGCGCGATGCACTCCTGCCCGTCCGACCTGAGCACCTTCGGCGACTCCGGCTACACCAATGACACGATCGACATCGTCATCCCGCACGCGATGCCCGAGCTGCACGACAGTTACCGCGGCGGCCACGATCTCAAGGAGCCCTACATTTCGCCGTGCTACGGCGACTACTCCCGGGGCTTCCCGCCGAGCATCCTCACCACCGGCACCCGCGACCTTCTTCTTTCGGGCACGGTCAGGCTGCATCGCGCGATGGTGCGCGCAGGAGTGAAGGCAGACCTGCATGTGTGGGAGGCAATGACCCACGCTCCTTTCCTCAACGCCCCCGAGGAAGAAGAGCTCTACATGCAGCACGTCGACTTCATGCTCGAGCACATGGCGAAGGACTGACCCCTCCCGCGATCGGCCGCGTACGGCAGAGAAGGCGACTTGGCCCAGCGGCCGCATGTCCAGAGGACGACTGTGGCCCGGCGCACGGCTCATGGGACTGTTCAGGCGGGCGCACCCCTCTTCTGCATCACCCCACGGAAGGAAACGCCTTCACGAAACCCCCGCACGCGCCGGTCGCTCTCTGGGTCATGTTCCTGGTCGGTACGGTGGAGGGCCTCGGTTCCCCCGCGGTTCTCGAGGGCACGGCAAGGGGCATCACCACTTACCTCGGTATCGCCGCCTCGTTGGTGTCGGGCGCACTCATCGTCCGGAGGGAACCGGCCAGATCGATCCTCGCCCTGTGGCGGGTACGGTTGTTCGCGTTCCTGTTCAACGCCGCCCTCACCGTGTGTTGTGTCATCTTGATCGGCGGCCTGCAGGGATTCATGGCTGCGGCCGGCTTGGGCGCCGTCTCGCTGGGCGCGGGATTCAGTCTCGTCCAGAAGCGTTCGAAGCCACAGGTTGACTCGGCCTGAAAACGGCGCGTTCGGCCTCATCGCTATCACGCCGTATGTGCCTGGTCTGTCGTAGCAGCGGAAGGGGTCGCTCGGCGAGGTGGTGCCCGTGGGGCCGCAGCGGTGGCCTGCACGGGGACGAGTGCCTGGGTCAGGGCGGTGACCGCATCGAGCGCGCAGACCGTGCGACGGCTCGGATGATTGCCACTCAAGGCAAGCAACGCCACCCGTCGGCCTGCGTGATCGGCGCCCTGCGCGTCAGGACCTCCACCTGTGCGGCCTCCAGGGCGCAGGGCGAAGACCGCAGGCGCAGCATCATCACCGACACCCTCGGCCTGCTGTGGCCGGAGCTGGTCACCGCGGCCGGCGTCCAGGACTCCACCGCCGGTCGCGCCCTGCGCGAGGAGGCCGCCACCGAGCACCCCGTCCTGCGCAAGGTCCGGGTCGACGGCGGCTACCGCAAGCACTTCGTCGAGCACGCCGCAATGCTGGGCCATGGACCGGACGCATGGCTGGTTCATGCTGCACCGTCGCCTGGTCCGCGACTACGAAACCGACCCGGCGAGACCACATCTCCTGGCACACCCCGACAGCACCGGATCACATCCGCATTCCGGTAGGCAGCGCCCCCGGGGCGACCAGGGTGCAGGCGCCCGTGCCCATGCTCACGCCGTCAGCGGAGGCGGCGTCGGGAAGGTGTGGTCGTGGCCACAGGTGCGGGGAGGTCTCCTCGACGTAAGGGGTGGTGGCCTGCTCGACGTCGAAGGCTACGTCGTCGGCCGTCGTTGAATCATTCAATTGACTTGACATGCGGGCGGCTGCGGAACGCGCGGCTGGTGAGGCGGTCCCGGCTCGAACCGTCCCGGGCCGGCGATGGCGGAGAAGTGCAGCTGGTGCGAGTCCGGGCGGACTCTGGTCGCCAATTTTTTTGAATGGTAGATTTTCGGATGCCGAAACACTGCGGTCACTCCGGGCGGGGTCACCGCGGCGTTTCGGCTCCTGCCGCGCTGCGCGCACGGCCCCGCGTCGGTGAGCCGCCAACACCTGGAGTCCATATGTTCCGCACGTCCTTCAACGACGGCTGGGAGGTCAGGCCCAAGGTCAACCCCTTCGCCGAACTCTCCGGTCACGTGGTCCCCTTCCAGCCGGTCACCTTGCCCCACGACGCGCTGATCGAGCAGCAGCGGACCTCTCCGGACGGCGAGGTCGCGATGGAGAACGCCGCGAGCGCCTACTTCCCGGGCGGGGTCTTCGAGTACCGCAAGACCTTCGCCGTGCCGGAGGAGTACCGGGGCAAGCGGATCTTCCTCGAGTTCGAGGGCGTCTACCGCGACGCCACCGTCTTCATCAACGGCGACTACGCGGGCCAACGCCCGTACGGCTACTCACACTTCCGGATCGACGCCGACCGTTTCCTGCGCTTCGGCGAGGACAACCAGATCCGGGTCGAGGCCCGGGCTCACCGCGACTCCCGCTGGTACACCGGCGCGGGCATCTACCGGGACACCTGGCTGCTCGTCGGCGATGTGGTCCGCATCGAGCCCGACGGCCTCCGGGTCACGACCCCCGACATCGACGCCTCGCGCGCGGTCGTCGAGGTCGCGACGGTCGTCGCCAACGACTCGATCGAGGTACGCACGGTCCCCGTGGTCACGGAGGTGCGCGACGCGTCAGGCGCCGTCGTCGCGAGCGACACGTCGAAGGTGACGGTGCTCCCCGGCGAGCCGGCGACAGTCCGGCAGCGGCTGTACGTTCCCTTCCCGGCACTGTGGCGCCCGGAGTCCCCCACCCTCTACGACTGCCGGGTGGTCCTCGGCGACGTCGACGAGGAGACGGTCTCCTTCGGTGTCCGTTCGCTCCAGCTCGACCCCGAGCACGGGCTGCGGATCAACGGCGAGACCGTGAAGCTGCGCGGTGCCTGCATCCATCACGACAACGGGGTCCTCGGCGCGGCCACCTACGCACGTGCCGAGGAGCGCCGCGTGCGGATCCTCAAGGACGCCGGGTTCAACGCGATCCGCATCTCCCACCAGCCGATGAGCAAGGCCATGCTGGACGCCTGTGACCGGGTCGGGATGTTCGTCGTGGACGAGTCGTTCGACATGTGGACGGCGGGCAAGACCGAGTTCGACTACAGCCTGAACTTCCCCGAGTGGTGGGAGCGCGACATCGAGGCGATGGTCGCCAAGGACGTGAACCATCCCAGCGTCATCATGTACTCGATCGGCAACGAGATTCCCGAGACCGGCTCCCCCTTCGGCGCCGCCTGGGGACGCAGGCTCGCCGAGAAGGTTCGCTCCCTGGACCCCACGCGCTACGTCACCAATGCCGTCAACGGCATGCTCGCCGTGATGTCCGAGCTGGGCGCCCTGCAGCAGCAGTGGATGGAGAAGGCCGCGGAGGAAGGCGCCGGCATCAACACCCTGATGGCCGACGCGGGCGACGCGATGAACACGGTCAGCTCCTCGGAGCTGGTCTCCGAGCGCACGGCGGAGTCCTTCGCCGTGCTCGACGTTGCCGGCATGAACTACGCCGAGGCCCGTTACGCCTTGGACCGCGAGCTGTTCCCCAACCGGATCATCCTCGGCACCGAGACCTTCCCCACCCACATCGCGGGCAACTGGAAGCTGGTCGAGCAGTACGGGCACGTCCTCGGCGACTTCACCTGGACGGGCTGGGACTACCTCGGCGAGGTCGGCATCGGACGGCCCCAGTACCTCCGCGAGGGCGACGGGCCACTGCAGGCCCACAATGCCCCGTACCCGTACCTGGTAGCCGGCTGCGGCGACATCGACATCACCGGCCACCGCAGGCCCGCCTCGTACTACCGTGAGATCGTCTTCGGCCTGCGCAAGGAGCCGTACATCGCGGTCCGCCGCCCCGAGCACCACGGCGAGACGTGGGCCGGTTCGCCCTGGGCCTGGAGCGACACCGTCGCCAGCTGGACCTGGCCCGGGTTCGAGGGCAATCCCGTCACCGTCGAGATCTACAGCGACGCGGACGAGGTCGAGCTCATCGGCAACGGCAACTCCTTCGGACGCCGGCCCGCGGGTGCCGAGCACCGGTTCCGCACCGAGTTCGAGATCGTCTACGTCCCCGGCGAACTGGTCGCCGTCGCCTATCGGGACGGCGCGGAGGCGGAGCGCACCGTCCTGCAGTGGGCCAACGGCCCGGTGCGGCTGACCGCCGAGGCCGAACGCGAGATCGTGCGGGCCACCGGCGGCGACCTGGCCTATGTGGCCCTGACGCTGACCGACGGGCAGGGTACCTGCCACACCGCCGGCGACCGTCCGGTGAGCATCGAGGTCTCGGGACCCGCGGAGCTGGTCGGCTTCGGCAGCGGCGACCCGTCGACCGAGGAGCGCTTCGGCGCCACCGAGCGCCGCACGTACGAAGGACGAGCGCTGGCCGTGCTGCGCCCCACCGGCGTGGGCAAGATCCGACTCACCGCGACCGCGCCGGACTGTGACCCGGTGGACCTCGTGGTCACGGCTGAGTAGCCGCCGCAGAGCCGCCACTACCAGGAACGGTACCCATGATCGACCGTGAATCCCTCGTCCGCCGGCACAGCGTCGAGATCACCCGGCCCGACCCCGCCCACGTCCTGACGGTCGGCAACGGAGACTTCGGCTACACCGCCGACATCACCGGCATGCAGACCTTCACCTCCTACCACGACCAGGCCGCGGCCTTCGCCGAGCAGCGGCTCGCCGTGTACAACGCGACCATGTCCAACTGGGGCTGGCACTCCATGCCCAACCCCGACGGCTTCGTCCTCGACGACGCGATGACGACGTACGAGACGGCCCGTGGACCGGTGCAGTACCCGGACAAGTTCGACATGACCGCGATGATGGGCGGCGAGCCCGCCGAGGAGTTCCGCGCCGGGGCCTGGCTGAACGCCAACCCGCAGCGACTCGACCTCGGACGCGTCGGACTGCAGTTGCGCACAGCCCCCGAGGCGGAGCCGGAGACGTACCCCGAGGCGCTCGCCAACCCCCGTCAGCGGCTCGACCTCTGGACGGGCACGCTCACCAGCAGCTTCGAGTACGCGGGCCACGAGGTGCGCGTCACCACGGTCGCCGACCCGCATCACGCGCGGGTCGCGTTCCGCATCGAGTCGGAACTGGTGGCGGGCGGCCTCGCCGGCGTCGTCCTGAAGTTCCCCTATGCCAGCGACGGCTTCTTCCAGACCTCCGACTGGACCGCGCCCGAGCGGCACACCTCGACCCTGGAGGCGCTGGGGGAGCGGGCGGCCCGCATCCGCCGTGTGCTCGACGACACGCACTACGCCGTACGGCTGGACTGGACCGAGGGAACGCTGTCGGCGGCCGGGGAGCCGCACGAGTTCGTGCTGACCGGCTCGGCGAACACACTGGAGCTGGTGGCCGGCTTCTCACCGGACCCGGACGACGACCTCGGCGCCGTTTCCTTCGCGGCGGTGGCGGAGGCGGCCGCCACCTGGTGGCGCGAGTTCTGGACCTCGGGCGCGGCCATCGACTTCACGGGCAGCACCGACCCGCGGGCCACGGAACTGGAGCGCCGGGTGGTGCTCTCGCAGTACCTCACCGCCGTGCACAGCTCCGGCAAGCTCCCGCCGCAGGAGTCGGGACTGGTCGCCAACTCCTGGGGCGGCAAGTTCCACCTGGAGATGCACTGGTGGCACGCGGCCCACTTCGCCACCTGGGGCCGCCCCGAACTGCTCGAACGCAGCATGGACTGGTACCTGTCCATCCTCGACTCCGCCCGCGCCACGGCCCGGCGGCAGAGCTACGAGGGCGCCCGCTGGCCCAAGCACGTGGGCCCCGACGGCCGGGAGAGCCCCTCGGACATCGGGGCACTGCTCATCTGGCAGCAGCCCCACCCGCTGTACCTGCTCGAACTGCTGCACCGCGGCCTGCCGCAGGACAAGCGCCCCGACCTGGTCGCCCGCTTCGCCGAACTCGTCCACGAGACGGCGCGATTCATGGCCTCGTTCGTGGAGGAGCGCGACGGGACGTTCCATCTGCCGGCGCCCGTCATGCCCGCGCAGGAGTTCTACGACGCGAGGACGACCGAGGACCCCACCTTCGAACTCGCCTACTGGTGGTGGGGACTGGAGATCGCGCAGTCGTGGCGCGAACGCCTCGGACAGGAACGTGACAAGCGGTGGCAGCGGATCCAGGACAACCTGACCGCACCGCACCAGAGGGACGGCCGCTACGCCGCCGTGGCGACCGAGCCCTACCTGCGCCGTGACGACCACCCCTCTCTGCTGTGCGCCCTCGGCGTCGTGCCGGCCGGCCCGGTCGTCGCCGCCGACGTCATGGAGGCGACCCTCCTCGACGTCCTCGCCGACTGGAAGTGGGACTCTGCCTGGGGCTGGGACTTCCCGGTGCTGGCGATGACCGCCACCCGCGTCGGCCGTCCCGACCTCGCGGTGGACGCGCTGCTCATGGACACCCCGAAGAACTTCTACTCGGCGGTCGGGCACAACCCGCAGTTGGGTGCTCTGCTGCCGCTCTACAACCCCGCCAACGGGGGCCTGCTGGCCGCCGTGTCCCTGATGGCGGCCGGCTGGGAATCAGCGGACACCGACTGTCCCGGGTTCCCGCGCGACGGCGGCTGGCAGGTCCGGCACGAGGGCTTCACCGTCTGGCCCTGACCCCCCGCTTCCACCCCCCACCCGCGAACGAAAGTCCCGCCATGGCCAGTGACACCTGGGGACCCGACGACATCTGGCGTCTGGTATCCCGACTCACGCTGGAGCAGAAGGTCGCTCAGCTCACCGGATTCGCCATGCCCGAACTGTTCGGGCCGCCGGACAACGACAACTCCGGCTTCCCGGGCATCGACACAAGCCGTGTGAGGAGGCTGCGTCCCCATGGGGTGGGGCATCTTTCGATGGTCTCGTTCCTCGGCGGTGGCGCGGATCTCCTGCGGGACCGGCTGGCCAGCATCCAGAACGCGGTGCGTGAGGTCTCCCCGTTCGGCATCGGTGCCCTCATCCACAACGAAGGCATCAACGGCTTCCTGCACGACTCCGGCTCCCAGTTCCCCACGGCCTGGGCACAGGCGGCGACCTGGGAGCCCGAGCTGGTCCGGCGCGCGGCGACGGTGACGGCCGCGCACATGCTGGACACCGGGATGCAGCTGATGTTCGGCCCGGTGACGGACATCAACCGTGACTCCCGCTGGGGCCGCGTCCACGAGACGTACGGCGAGGATCCGGAGCTGTCCGCCCAGATGTCCGTCGCCTTCGTGCGGGCCATGCAGGAACGGCCCGGCGTCCTCGCCGCCGGCAAGCACTTCCTCGGCTACGGCAGCTCGGAGGGCGCGCTGAACCAGGCGGCGACCCAGCTCGGACGCCGCGCGCTGGTCGACGAGTACGCCGAGCCTTTCCGCCGGGCGATCGGCGAGGCGGGACTGTCGGGAGTGATGAACTCCTACAACGAGATCGACGGAGTCCCGGTGGCCGCGAACCGCTGGCTGCTCACCGAGTTCCTCAGGGAGACGCTCGGATTCGACGGCATGGTGGTCAGCGACTACGACGCGGTCAACATGCTGCGCACCCATCACCGCACCGCCCGCACGACGGGCGAGGCGGCGACGCAGGCCCTGTCCGCCGGCCTTGACGTCGAGCTGCCCGGCGACGTCAACTTCGCGTCCCTGGTCGAGGAGGTCGCCGAGGGACGGCTCGACGAGAAGGTCGTGGACCTGGCCGTGGCCCGGGTGCTGACGTTCAAGGCCCGCGTCGGGCTGGTCCCCGGCATCGGGCCGGCCCCTGAGCCGGCGCCGGCGCCGGACCGTGAGGAGGCCGCCGAGGTACGCCGCGCCATCGCCGCCCGCGCCACGGTGCTGCTCCAGAACGACGGCATCCTGCCACTGGCACCGGGCCGGAGCCGGATCGTCGTGGTAGGCCCCGCCGCCGACGAACTGCGTGTCCACTTCGGCGCGTACACCTCCGTCGCGAACGTGGAGACGCCCCTGGGCATGACGGCGGTCATGGAGGGCAGGGTTCCCGGCGTCGACCCGGCGACCTTCAACTTCACCGACCTCTTCCAGACCCGTATGCCCGGAATGGACACGACCTTCGAGCAGGTGGCTCGCGACCTGCATCCTGAGGCCGTCACGGTGCTGAAAGCCGTGCGCGCACTGAACGCCGGGACGGAGTTCGTGTCGCTGGGCTCGTTCGAGAAGGACGGCTCGCTCGACGCCGAGTGCGTGCGGGTCGCGGTGGCCGAGGCCGACGTGGTTCTCGCGGTCGTCGGCGAACGCACCGGCTGGGTCGGCAACAACACCACCGGCGAGGGGCAGACGACGGCCTCACCCGTCCTGCCCGGCGATCAGGAGGAGCTTCTGGAACAGCTCGCCGCCACCGGCAAGCCGCTGGTGACCGTGGTCGTCTCCGGCCGGCCTCTGCTGCTGGAGAAGGCGGCGCGCATCTCCCGCGCGGTGCTGCTCGCTCCGCTGCTCGGAGAAGAGGCAGGCACCACGATCGCGCACACCCTGTTCGGCCTGATCAACCCCAGCGGCAGGCTGCCCGGCACCTTCCCGCGGCACCTGGGCCAGCTGCCCCTGTACCACGGCCATCACCACGGCAGCGGCTACGACCACCCGACGGGCACCCGCCACGGCTACGGCGACCTGGACGCGCAGGGCCCGCTCTACGCCTTCGGCCACGGACTGTCGTACACCACCTTCAGCGTCGAACTCGACGAACGGCACGGAGCGGCGGCGGTCGAACTCGTCGACGGCGTGATCCGGGCCCGGCTGACGGTGGCGAACACCGGCGACTCGGACGGCGAGACGGTGGTGCAGCTCTACGCGCGCGACGAGTTCGCGTCCGTCGTGCGCCCGGTGCGGCAGCTGATCGCGTTCGCGCGCGTGAACCTCGCCGCCGGGGAGAGCCGTGGCGTGCTCCTCGAAGCCCCTGTCCAGCGGCTCCACCACACCCTCCTCGATGGGCGCCGGGGCATCGAGCCGGGCGAGATCACCATCCTGGCCGGCTTCGCCTCCGACACGCTGACCTGCGCCGCGACGGTGACGGTCGGATAGACCGACGGACCGGGGGCCGCCGACCTGACACGCCGGCACCCGGTCCGTCCTGTGCGGGCGGGCGCGCGCCACCGATCCAGGTGGCGCGCCCCGTCGTACGTTCATACCGGTGCCACGAGCCCGTCGCGGCCCACAGCGCCGGATACACACCAACTCGTCGACATCCGACGTGAAGTACGGTCTGACGAGTGACGGACCAGCGAAAGCCACGAGGCCCCCGAGTGACCAACCAGCGAAAGCCACGAGGCCCCTACAAGAAGAGTGCGGCGCGCCGGGAGCAGATCCTGCAGGCCGCCTACGAGGCCGTCGACGAGCACGGAGAGAGAGCGTCGCTGCAGGACATCGCCGACCGGGTCGGCGTGACCCAGCCCGCGCTCACGTACTACTTCCCCACCAGGGACGACCTGCTGCTCGCTGTGCTGCAGCGACGGGACGTGGTGGGAAAGCAACTCGCCGACAAGGGCCGCCCCGAGGCGAACATGGTGGCCAACATGGTGGCGAGCACACGCCACACCACCGACCACCCCGCACTCGCCAAGCTGTACGTCACTCTGTCCGCGGCGGCCACCGATCCGGAGAGCCCCGCGCACAGCTACTTTCGCGACCGCTACCGCGACCTGGCCGTCGAGGCCACACACGACCTCGAGACACAGCAGCGAAACGGTGTGATCCGGGACGACGAGCCGGCCGCTCATCTGGCCAGGGCGCTTCTCGCGGTGCTGGACGGCCTGCAGATCCAGTGGATGCACGATCCGACGGTCGACATCGCAGCCGTCGCCGAGTCGTTCGCGCGGCTGCTCATGCCCGGAGCGGCGCAGGAGACGAAGCCCGTCGACTGACTCGTCAAATTCTTATTGTGTTAAATTTTCGGGGAGCCGACTTCTGGGAGCGCCCATGCCACTCGACCCGTTTCTCGCCGAGAAGCTGCCTCTCCTCCAGGGCCTGAGCTGGGAGGACGCCCAGTCCGACCCGCAGGCCATGGAACGGTTCGCCGAGTACTGCCGCGACCCCGCTGAGTGGAGCGCGCCGGATATCTCCATCGAGAACCGTACGATCCCGGGCCCGCACGGGGAGATTCCGGTCCGGATCTACGCCCCACGGACCGAACCACGCCGCGCACTGCTGTGGCTGCACGGCGGCGGGTTCATGGGCGGCGACCTGGAGATGCCGGAGGCGCACGTCGTGTCCGCCGAACTCGCCGCTCGCGCCCAGGCGGTGGTCGTCTCCGTGGACTACCGGCTGGCGGTCGACGGTGTGCGTTACCCGGTCCCCGTCGACGACGCGCACGCCGCATGGCTGTGGCTCACCGAGAGGGTGTCGGTGGCGTCCGGCCCCGTCGCCCTCGGGGGTGCGAGCGCGGGTGCCGCTCTCGCCCTGTCCACGGCGATCCGGGTCCGCGAGCAGGGCGAACCCTGCCCGGACGCCCTGCTGCTCGCGTATCCCTTCGTCCACTTCCCCAATCCGGCCCTGGACGACGAGACGGCGGCCGGTATGCGCAAGCTGCCGTCCCTGATGCGGTTCACCACGGTCGGCATCGAGTACATGGTGCGCAACTACGTGGGCCGGCTGACGGATCTGCCCCCGACGGCGATGCCCGGCGCCGCGAACCTCGACGGCCTTCCCACGACCGGCATCGTCCTCGCCGAGTACGACGACCTGCGGCCCTCGGGCGACCTGCTGGCCCGGCAGCTGGAGGACTCGCGGGTTCCCGTGCGGACGTATCTCGCGGCGGGTATGACGCACGGCCACCTGAACCGCGGTCCCTCCCTCAAGGAGGTCGACCGCTCGCTCGACTTCTTCGCGTCGGTGCTCATGGGCTGACCTGCCACGGGCGACGAGAAGGGTCCCGGCGCGCAAGGCGCCGGGACCCTTTCTTGCGTGCGCTCGGGGGGCCCTCGGAGATGCGGCGATACTCCGGCGATCGGTTATGTGCGGGTGGGGTGACCGAAGCGACTCCGGTCGCGCGGTGAGGACTCCGTGGTGCGGGTCGAGGAACTTGTACGGCGAACAGACGAGAAGTCGGCGCCGCGCGACTCCGGGTCCACCGGGAGGTGGAGGTGAGCGGTACGTAGGACAACGCACTGGCCTCGTGCGCGGGGGATCACGGGACGGGTGCCCGTGAGATGGGAGGCGGCGGTGACGGCGGCCGGCCGGGTTGCCCGGACGGTGTCGGGAGGCTTTCGGTCGTGCGGCGACAGCCTTCCCCATGGCCAGGACCCGAACACTCCGCCGAGGCGGCCATGGACAACCGTCATGACATGGCCACGCAGCCGACTCCGACGGACATGGAGTCGGCCACGTGGCCTCATGGGGAAGCGGATTGGAAAGGGCTCGGTCAGACCGCTGCCGTCGCCGAAGCGGACTGGCCGATCTCGGCCTCATCGAGGGTCTTGGCCTTGGGGATGAGCGCGATGAGCAGGGTGCCGGCCGCGATCACGCCGGCGAACAGCAGGTATCCCTTGGTGAAGCTGTCGTCGACGTAGAAGGCGGTGCCCTTCATGACGTGGCTGTTCTGTGCGACGACCACGAAGGCGATCTGGGTGAGCACACCCTGCAGAACGCCGCTCATCATGTTCTGCGCGCCGTTGCCCAGGGCCTGTTCCTCCGGACTCACCGACTCGATGACCATGATCGGGACCAGGGCGACGACCATGCCCATACCCACACCGCTGAACACGCCGATCGCGATGAACTGGGCGGGGGTGTGGTGGAACTGCGAGACGAGCACGACGCCCACCGCCACCAGGGCACTGCCGATCGCGAGCAGCAGACGCGAGTCGTAACGGCGCACGAGCACACCGGTCAGCACGGAGACCGCGATGAGGATCACGCTGCTCGGCGCGCCGACCCAGGCGTTCTTGGTGGCGGTCCAGCCCAGGCCGTCGGACAGGCCTGGGATGTGCGGCATCAGGACGAGCAGGTTCTGCACAGTGCCCTGGGCGTAGATCGCGCCCATGATGAGGCCGGTGACCAGGAAGGTGGACCAGACCCGGCGGCGCCCCAGCAGGGTGATGGGGAACATCGGGTGGGCGACCTTGCGCTCGACCAGGATGAAGAGGATCACGGCGACGAGACCACCGCCGATGAAGCTGACCGTGTTGGTGCTGGTCCAGCCCCAGCCCTCGCCCTTGCCGACGCCGTAGACGATGGACGCCAGGCCGCCGCCGAGCAGGATGCCGCCGACCCAGTCGACCGGGGTGCGGGGCTCGCGGACGGTGCTCTCGGGGACGACGAAGAGCAGCGCGAGGAGGCTGATGGCGGTGGCGATGACCATGAACCACAGGACGCCGCGATAGCCGTAGTCGTCCAGGATCCAGCCGGACAGGAAGGGTCCGCCGAGCGCCAGCACGCCCATGCCGCCGCCGAGGAAACCGCTGGCGGGTCCCACCAGCTTGGGCGGGAACACGTCGCGGGTCAGCGCGTAGATGAGCGCGAGCGAGGGACCGTAGAAGCCCGCGACGGCACGGCCGATGAGCAACGTCTCGAAGTTCGTCGAGAAGGCGGCGATCAGGTCACCGGCGAAGCCCAGCGCGGTGATGATGACCAGCAGTCGCTTCTTGCCGAACATGCCGGCGGACTTGACGATGAACGGCGTCGCGAAGACGCCGACGAGCAGGCCGATCTGGCTGAACCAGGCGATCTGGGTGGTGTGGTAGTGGATCGCGATCTGGGACTGGGCGTTCGAACCCATCAGGCCGACGAGGCCGTTCAGCTGGGACGCCCACAGCAGTGCGATAAGGATGAGTGCGAACCGCGCGCCGAAGCCTGCCTTGCCGGCCTGCTCTTCCTCGTGCGGTGACTCGACGTTGAGTGTCATGCGGCACCCCGGGCCTTTCGTACGGGTGGAGCCCTTGTGCTCCCAGCGCGCAGGCTAGCTCTGAATTTTTTTGAATGGTAGATTTTCAACGCCGAAACATTTCTGTGACTTTTAGGTGGCGTGCATGCGGCAGCTCGATCCCGCCAGTCTCCCCCTGGAGGAGAAGGCGGCCCTGCTCTCGGGTGGGGACTTCTGGTCCCCCCAGCCGCTCGCCGGGGCGGGGCTCGACGCGATGGTGCTGACGGACGGCCCGCACGGCGTTCGCCGACAGAAGCAGAGCGGCGACAACGTGGGCTTCCACGCGAGTGAGCCCGCCACCTGCTTCCCGCCCGCCGTGGCCGTCGGCTCGAGCTGGGACGCCGAGCTGGCCGCACGCGTGGGAGCGGCCATCGGCCGGGAGGCCCGCGCGCTGGGTGTCGGCGTAGTCCTGGGGCCGGGTGTGAACATCAAGCGGTCGCCGCTGTGCGGGCGCAACTTCGAGTACTACTCCGAGGACCCGCTGGTGTCCGGCGTCCTGGGAGCCGCCTTCGTGCGCGGCCTGCAGAGCCAGGGCGTGGGAGCGACCGTCAAGCACTTCGCGGCGAACAACCAGGAGACCGACCGGATGCGCGTCAGCGCCGACGTCGACGAGCGCACCCTGCGCGAGATCTACCTCGCGGCCTTCGAGCACATCGTCACCGAGGCCTGCCCCGCCGCCGTCATGGCCGCCTGCAACCGGCTCAACGGTGTCCCGGCCACCGAGAACAGGTGGCTGCTGACCGACGTCCTGCGCACGGAGTGGGGCTTCGAGGGCGCGGTGGTCTCGGACTGGGGTGCCGTCGGGGACCGGGTCGCCGCGCTCGCCGCGGGCGTCGACCTCCAGATGCCCGGTCCGGACGCCGCGAACGACGCGGCGGTCGAGTGGGCGGTGCGTGCGGGCGTCCTGGAGGAGTCCGTCGTCGACGCGAGCGCGCGCAGGGTTGTCGCGCTCACCGAACCGGCCTCCTTGTCCCGGGTCGGCGAGGTTCCTGCCGAACACCACTCCCTGGCACGGGAGCTGGCCGCCGACTGCGTCGTCCTGCTGAAGAATGAGAAGTACACGCTGCCACTCGCGGAGGGGGTACGGCTCACCGTCATCGGCGAGTTCGCCGCCCGCCCGCAGTTCCAGGGCGGAGGCAGCTCCCAGATCAACGCCACCCGCGTCGACACCCCACTGGAGGCGATCAAGGCCCTCGGCCACCCCGTGACGTACGCGTCCGGTTTCACGACCGACGGTGCGGGCGACACCGAGGCGTTGCGCGAAGAAGCCGTCCGGGCCACCTATGGGACCGAGGTCGCGGTGGTCTTCGTGGGCCTGCGCGGGGACACCGAGGGCAGTGACCGTGAGCATCTCGACCTGCCCGCCGACCAGGTGGAACTGGTGCGTGCGGTGGCCGCCGTCGCTCCCCGCACGGTGGTCGTGCTCTCCTCCGGAGGTGTGGTGTCCCTGGAGGGCTGGCACGACGAGGTCGACGTGGTCGTGGCGGGCTGGCTGCTCGGCCAGGCCACCGGCGGCGCCCTCGCGGACGTGCTGTCCGGTGCGGTCAACCCCTCGGGCCGACTGGCCGAGAGCATCCCGCTGCGCGTGGAGGACAACCCCAGCTACCTCACCTTCCCCGGCGAGGCGGGCCACGCCCGCTACGGCGAGGGCGTGATGGTCGGCTACCGCCACTACGAGAGCGTCGGCCGCACCGTCCGCTATCCCTTCGGCCACGGTCTGAGCTACACCACCTTCCAGATGGGCGACCTGTCCGTCGACGTCACCGGGGACGACACCGCCGTCGTGCGGGTGCGGGTGACCAACACCGGTGAGCGGGCCGGCAAGCACGTCGTCCAGGTGTACGTGGCCACCGGTGCCGGTCGGGTGCGCCGCCCGGTGCGCGAACTGCGCGCGTTCACCAAGGTCGCGCTGGCGCCCGGGGAGTCCCGTACGGTCGAGCTCCCGTTGGGACGGCGGGCGTTCGCCCACTACGACATCGAGGGCGAGGGCTGGACCGTGGCCCCGGGCGCGTACACCGTGCAGCTCGGCGAGAGTGCCGCGCACATCGTCGCCGAGCAGACCGTCATCCTCGCCGGCGACA
Organism: Streptomyces sp. NPDC107454; assembly: GCF_055582885.1. Taxonomy (NCBI): domain Bacteria; kingdom Bacillati; phylum Actinomycetota; class Actinomycetes; order Kitasatosporales; family Streptomycetaceae; genus Streptomyces; species Streptomyces sp. NPDC107454. The sequence continues at coordinate 251,135 of NZ_JBVJPA010000014.1, forward strand.
CCGAGACCACCGCGCTGTCCCTCGACTCCGCCATCGGCGACTGGTTCGCTCACCCGGTCGCCGGTCCGCTGCTCACGGAGGCCTTGATGGCGGGGGCGACCCCGGAGCAGCGGGCACAGTCCGAGGCGGACGGCGACCTCGCGTTCATGGTCGCGTCCATCCCTGCACGTCAGTACCTGCACTTCCCCGGCGTCGCCGTGACCGCCGACGACCTGACCACGATCCTTAAGGCGATCCGATGACCTACACGTCCACCCTCCGACCCGACTTCCTGTGGGGTGCCTCCACCTCACCGCACCAGATCGAGGGCAACAACACCAACAGCGACTGGTGGCGGACGGAGCACCAGAGCCAGGGCGGCCTGGAACTCAGCGGCGACGCGCTGGACAGTTACCACCGCTACGAGGAGGACATGCGGCTCTTGGCCGAGGCGGGGCTGAACGCCTACAGGTTCGGCGTCGAGTGGGCGCGGATCGAGCCGGAGCCCGGCGAATTCTCCAAGGCGGAGCTCGCCCACTACCGGCGGATGATCGACACGGCCCGGCGGCTCGGCCTCGAACCGGTCATCACCCTGCACCACTTCAGCAGTCCCCGCTGGTTCGTCGACGAGGGCGGCTGGACGAGCCCCACCGCCGTCGAGCGGTTCACCCGGTACGTGGAGCACGCATGCACGATCCTCGACGGCGTGAACTGGGTCGTGACCATCAACGAACCGAACATCCTGGCCATGATGATCGGCTTCGCGAAGGCCATCGCCGAGGGCTACGAGATGAATCTCGGCGCCGATGTGCGGATGCCCGCTCCCGACACGCGGATCGGTGAGGCGCTCGTGACGGCGCACCGCGCGGCCGTCGCCGTCGTGCGCGAGCGCACCTCGGCGAAGGTGGGCTGGTCGGTCGCGCAGCAGTCGCTGGTGCCCGCCCCCGGCGGTGAGGAGAAGATCGCCGAGCTGCGCTACGCGTGGGAGGACCTGTACCACCAGGGGGCTCGTGGTGACGACTTCCTGGGCATCCAGTCCTACACCAGCCAGACCGTGGACGAGCGCGGGGTCATAGCCCACCCGGACCACCCCGACAACACGCTGACCGGCTGGGCGTACCGGCCCGACGCCCTCGGTGTCGCGCTGCGGCAGGCATGGGAGGCCACGGAGGGGAAGATACCCCTGCTGGTCACGGAGAACGGCATCGCCACCGCGGACGACAAGCGCCGTATCGCGTACACGACGGAGGCCCTCGGTCACCTCTACGACGCCGTCGCCGACGGCGTCGACGTCCGCGGGTACCTGCACTGGTCGGCGCTGGACAACTTCGAGTGGGGGCACTGGGCACCGACGTTCGGGCTCATCGCCGTCGACCGGGAGACGTTCGAGCGCACCCCCAAGCCGAGCCTGGCCTGGCTCGGCGGCGTTGCACGCAAGGGCGGCGCGCTGGACGCGTGACGGCCGCTGTCAACGCTGTCGCCTTCCCCCGCGCGCGCGGGGGAAGGCGACAGCGTTTCCGAGGTGCTATCCGTCCGTCAGCCGGATCGCCGCCGCGGGACAGATCGCGGCCGCGTCCCGGACGCCGTCGAGGAGCTCGTCGCCGGGGCTGTCGGTGAGGAGGAACGCGATGCCGTCCTCGTCCCGCTGGTCGAACACCTCGGGGGCGGCGACGACGCACTGTCCTGCCGCGACGCACTTCGGCTCGTCGAGTTCCACACGCATGACGGTCTCCTTGATTCGTTGGTGCGGTTGAGGTCGTACAGGGGTGCTACCAGGTCACCGGCAGCTCGTAGAGGCCGTAGACGAGGCCGTCCTCCTTGAAGGGCAGCCGGTCCACCTCGGTCGCCAGACGCAGGGCCGGAACCCGGCGGAACAGAGTCTGGAGAGCGACCTCGAGTTCCAGTCGGGCCACGGGCTGGCCGAGGCACTGGTGGATCCCGAAGCCGAAGGCCTGGTGGCGGCGCGCGTCACGGGTCAGGTCGAGCCGCTCGGGCTCGGGGAAGTGGCCTTCCTCCCAGTTGGCCGTGATGCTGGGCAGGACCACACCCTCTCCGGCACGGATGGTCAGACCACCGATCTCGATGTCCTCAAGGGCGATCCGGCGGTTGCCGAGGTGGATGATGGTCAGATACCGCAGCAGCTCGTCAACGGCCCTCGTCAGGGCCTTCGGGTCCTCGACGTCGCGGATGATCGCGAGTTGTCCGGGGTGCTGCAGCAGCAGCGCGATGCTCAGGCCGATCATGTTGGCCGTGGTCTCGTGGCCGGCGCCGAGCAGCAGCAGCCCCATCGAGGCGGCCTGGCCTCGGTCGAGCTCGCCGTCCCGGTACCGGTTCGCGAGCTCCGTGAGCAGGTCGTCGGCGGGGTGGGCGAGCCGGTCCTCGATCTGGCCGTCGAGGTACTCCAGCAGCGCGCGTTGACCGGCCGCGACTTCCTCCTGATCGGCGTCGTGACGCATGCCCACCGCGCTCCTGGTCTGGAAGAACTCGTGGTCTTCGTAGGGGATGCCGAGCAGCTCGCAGACGACGAGGGAGGGTAGCGGCAGGGCCAGCGCCTGGATCAGGTCGGCGGGCTTCGGGCCGGCCAGCATGGCGTCGATGAAGTCGTCCGTCATGCGCTGCACGGCGGGCCGCATGGCCTCGACCCGCTTGGCGGTGAAGGCGCCGGTGATCATCCGGCGGACGCGGGCGTGCTCGGGGTCGTCCATCTTGAGGAAGGACGGTACCGCGCCGCGTGCGGCGACCTCCCGGAACGACCGGTTCATGTACGGGAAGTCGGGATTGCGCTGGTCGACACTGCAACGCTGGTCCGCGAGCAGGGCACGCTGGTCCTCGTACCGCGTGACGATCCAGGGCGTGGTGCCGTTCCAGATCCGGACCTTCGTCAGCGGCCGGTCATCGAGCACCTGCGCGGCGTGCAACGCTCGCAGCTCGGGCGGCGGGGCGAAGGGGCAGCCGGTCTGCCTCGGCATCGGGAAGTCGGGGATCACCGCGTTCTGCTCGTCGGTGGGCGCGTGGGTCATGTCACTCCTCAGGGTGGGGGGAGGTGCTTCGTGCGAGGGAGTAAGCACCACGAATTTAAATCAATCGATTCACTTAAGCAATGCCGGTCCGGCGCTCAAGCGGAATCGAGCAGTCCGGTGGCGTGGATTGTGGAGAAAAAGTGATGGGGTGGCGAGGGGCGGTGGTGAGGGCGCGGTTTGTGCTGCTGCGAAGCCTTGGGCGCTTCTGTGGTGGTGGGGATGGCGAGCAGCACGTGGCGGACAGAACAGGTGGGGGCCACGCGGGAAGCGTTGCTCAGGGCGGCGGAGCGGCTGTTCGCCGAGTACGGAGTGCACGCCGTCTCACTGAGACGGATCGTCGAGGCGGCGGGGCAGGGCAACAACGCCGCGATCGCCTACCACTTCGGTACGAAGGTCGACCTGATCCGGGCGATTGCCGGCAGGCACGCCGAACCCGTGGAGGGCATACGTGCCCGCATGCTGACCGAACTGGGGGACTCCACGGACCTGCGGGGGTGGATCGCATGCCTGGTGCGACCGTCCATCGAGCATCTCGACGTTCTGGGCAGTCCCAGTTGGTACGCCCGGTTCTCCGCCCAGGTGCGCACCGATCCGGCCCTGCACGCGGTCGTGATCGAGGAGTCCTGTGCCGTGGCTCCCGCGCTGGAGCGGTTCCACGGCGGTGTGGCTCGGTGTCTGCCCGACCTGCCCGCGAGGGTGCACGCGGAACGCGCCGTCATGGCACGCCATCTGGTCGCCCGGACGTCCGTCGAGCGTGAACGCGCGCTCGCAGAGAACGCCCCCACCTTCCACGCCACCTGGGACGAGGCCGCGTCGAGCCTGATCGACGTGATCGTCGCGCTGTGGCAGGCGCCGGCACCGCGCTCCGGGTGAGGGGGCACCCGTCCCCGGAGGTTCGGCCGGTCAGAACCGGAAGCCGTCCGGGCGGGCCGACGTGACGAGTTCGGCTGCGGAGGGCAGTGGTGGAGGCCACCGCGTCCAGGACGAGGCCGAGATAGCGGCGCCAGCCATCGCTGCGCGCGGGCATCGTCCGCAGCACGCTGAAGAGCATGAGCATGATCCGTGGCAGGTCCTCGGGGGCGAGGTCGCCGCGGACTGATCCGGACTGTTGTGAGCGGCGGAGCGACTCGGCGAGCGCCTCGTGGAACTCCGTGGAGACGTCGGCGGTGAGCGCGTCGGCCATGCGGGCGGCAGCCGGCGTGCCGTGCTCTCGGGCGCCCAGGGTCAGCGCCGCCTCGATCAGCGTCGTGAGGCCGTGCCGCGGGTCGTCTTCCCCCAGCGCTCGTGTCTGGGCGGGGGACAGGTCCTCGGCCAGACACTGTTCCAGCGCGGCGCGGGCGAGCACGGCCTTGTCCGGGAAGCGCCGGTACAGCGTCGGGATCCCCATCCCCGCCTGCCGGGCGATCTCCTCGAGCGGGGCGTCGGGGCCCTGCTCCGCCCAGACCTTCCGCGCGGCGCGCTGGATTCGCTCGGCGTTGCGCACGGCGTCGGTGCGCAGATGTCGGGAGGCGTCCATCGTCATCGCTCCGGTCTATAACTGGGAGCTTACTTCCAATTATGCTTCACTGGAGCCAGTAGGAGTGCCCTTCCAGTTGTGCGAGAGCAGTCGAGCGACAGTCGTCATTGCAGGAGGCCGTGTCATGAACCGTGTGGTGATCGTCGGCGCGTCGGCGGGCGGGCTGGCCACGGCCGAAGCCCTGCGCCGGGCGAAGTACGAGGGTGAGATCGTGCTCGTCGGGGACGAACCGCACCACCCCTACGACCGCCCGCCGCTGTCCAAGCAGCTGCTGTGCGGGCAGTGGGAGGCCGATCGGCTCGCCCTGCGCCCCCTCGCGGACCTCGACGAACTCGGCCTGGACTGGCGGCTGGGCGTGCCGGCGACCGGCGTGGACACCGAACGGCGGGCGGTGACGCTGGCGGACGGTTCCGAGGTGGAGTACGACCGACTGGTCGTCGCGACCGGGGTGCGCCCCCGCAGGCTGCCGGGGCAGGACGCGCTGACCGGGCTGCACGTCCTGCGTACGCTCGCGGACGCGCTCGCCCTCAAGGAGGCGCTGCGTCCGGGAGGGCGGCTGGTGATCGTCGGTGCCGGGTTCGTCGGCGCGGAGGTGGCCGCCACGGCGCGCGGACTCGGGGTCGAGGTGACCATGCTGGAGTCGGCGGCCGTTCCCCTCGCGCTGGCCATCGGCGAGGAGGCGGGCGGGTTCCTCACCCGTCTGCACCGCGAGCAGGGTGTCGACGTGCGCACGAACGCCGCGGTCGCCCGGATCCTCGGCGGCGACGGGGTCGTCACCGGTGTGCAGTTGACGGACGGCACCATCCTCCCGGCCGACGACGTGCTGGTCGCCATCGGCTCGCTCCCCAACACCGAATGGCTCGCGGGCAGCGGGCTCACCGTGGACAACGGGCTGGTGTGCGACGAGTACTGCGCCGCCGCGCCGGGGGTGTACGGGGTGGGCGACGTGGCCCGCTGGCACAACCCGCTCTTCGAGACGGTGATGCGGGTCGAGCACCGCACGCACGCCGCCGAGCAGGGCATTGCCGTGGCCCGCGCCCTGCTCGACCCCGACGAGCGCAAGCCGTTCGCCCCGGTGCCCTACTTCTGGTCCGACCAGTACGGAACCAAGCTCCAGGCCTACGGCAATCTGCGCGACCACGACGAATCCGTCGTACTGGACAGCGACTTCGAGGCTCGGCGCCTGCTGGTCGCCTACCGCAAGGGCGACCGGCTGACCGGTGTGCTGGCGGCCGGGGTCTCGCCGAAGTCCCTGCGCGCCTGGCGCTCCCTCATCGTCGCCCGCACCGCGTGGAAGGACGCCCTCGCCGAGGCGTCCGCCGCGTGAGGGACGACGGGTGACGACCGATGAGACCGGTGAGCCGGCTCGCTCAGCGAGTCCTGAAGCTGGACCCGCCGATCACCCGGGACGTGACCGTCCGGCGTGATCTGCGGGTACCGATGCCCGACGGCACGACATTGCCGGCCCACCAGTGGGCGCCGAGGTCCGGGGGCGAGGGACTGCCGCTCGTGCTCGTGCGCTCCCCCTACGGCTGGCGGGGTCCCGTCGGCCTGCAACTGGGCCGCGTGCCCGCGGAGCGCGGATTCCAGGTCCTGATCCAGAGCGTGCGGGGCACGTCCGTCCCGGTCAGTTCGATCGGCGGCTGGTTCGACATCTTCCTGCCGGGCCAGATCCGCGACTTCCAGGCCCTGCAGGCGGCGGGACGCGAGGCGCGGCTGACCATCGGTCCGTGGACGCACGCCAACCTCGACAACACGCCCACACGCGAACTGCTCACCTTCGGACTCGCCCACGCCCGTGGCGAGCGGCCGCCCGAGCGTTCCTCCGTGCGCCTGTACGTCATGGGGGAGGAGAACTGGACCGACTTCCCGTCCTGGCCACCGCCCGGCAACCGGCCCCGGCGTTTCCACATCCAGCCCGGCGGCGGCCTGTCCACCGAGGTGCCCGCCGCATCGCCCGCCGACCGCTACCGCTACGACCCGGCGGACCCACTCCGGCCCTGGGCGGTGTGCGGGCCGCCGCGGGCGGTCGCAAGGACAACGGCAAGCTGGAGGCCCGGCCCGACGTGCTCACCTACACCACCGACATGCTGGCCGAGGACGTCGAGGTCGTGGGCGAGATCGGTGCCGAGATCTGGTTCCGCTCCAGCCTGCCGTTCGCCGACGCGTTCGTGCGCCTGTGCGACGTGGACGAACGCGGTCGCTCGGTCAACGTCTGCGACGGCCTGGTCTCACTGACGGGCGCGGACGAGCTGTCCTGTGCCACGGTCCGGCTGTGGCCCGCGGCGTACCGGTTCCGGCGCGGACACCGCCTGCGCGTGCAGGTCTCCAGCGGCGCGTTCCCCCGCTACGCCCGCAACACCGGCACCGGAGAGCCGGTCGCGGTCGCCACCGAACTCCGCGCAGCCCATCAGGAGGTGCATCACGGTCCCGACCGTCCCTCGGCCATCGTCCTGCCCGTACTCCGTCACCCCTGAGCCGGGGTCAACGGCCCAGCATCCGGGCGGACGCGGTCCACAAACGCTCGGCCGCCTCGGGATCCAGCGCGTGCGCGGCCACCCCGATCGGCTCCGGTCCGGCGTCGGCGTCGGGGTCGTACGGAAGGGCTTCGTCGCAGTTCGCGAAGTAGCGTCCGCCGACTCCCTCCACCAGCGGGGACGCCGCGAGCAGCACCGAAGTCGCCGCCCCCTGCTCGGCGGTGCGCCAGGGGAAGCGCGCCATGACCTCCTGCGCCTCGGGGTTCCCCTTGAGGATCTCCACCTGATGGCGCTGGATACGGGTCTGGATGCCGCCCGGGTGGAGGGCGTTGGCGATGATCCCGTCACCGGCCCAGCGCCGCGACGCCTCGACCGCGAAGAGCACGTTGGCGGTCTTGGACTGGCCGTAGGCGAGCCAGGGGTCGTAGGGGCGGTGGTCGAAGTGGATGTCGTCGAAGTCGACCGGCGCGTGCAGGTGGGTGAAGGAGCTGACGGCGACCACGCGCGCGCCGTCGGCGGCCAGGGCCGGATGCAGTCCGAGCGCGAGGTGGAGGTGGCCGAGATGGTTGGTGGCGAACTGGTACTCCCAGCCCTCGGGAGTACGGCGCAGTTCGGACACGGCCATGACACCGGCGTTGTTCACCAGGATGTGCAGCGGGCCGGACCAGCCCGCGGTGAAGGCGGCCACCGACTCCTGGTCCGCCAGGTCGAGCACGGCGACCGTTACCCGTTCGCCGCCCGTGGTGGCCCGGATGTCGGCGGCGGCCTTGTCGCCGTACGCCGTGTTGCGCACGGCGAGAGTGACCTCGGCGCCCGCGCGGGCCAGCGAGCGGGCGGTCTCGACGCCGAGTCCGGAGGACGCGCCGGTGACCACGGCGCGTCGGCCGGTCAGGTCGACGCCGGCCAGGACCTCGTCGGCAGTGCTGTCGCGGGTGAAGGGCGTGGTCAGGCGGGTGGTGCCGGCTGTCATGGCGTTCCTCCGGGAGGGATGTGTTGCGCAGCACTGTGTACCGCGGCGGCCCGTCCAGCCAGGACCCCGACAGGGACAGGTTTGCCGGTGGCCTTCGGGGCTGCGCCGTGAACGGCGGAAACGAACTCGGCGCCTTCCTGCGGGCCCGCCGCGACCGGGTCCGGCCCGAGGACGTCGGTCTGGCCGGCCACGGCCGACGGCGTGTACCGGGGCTGCGCCGGGAGGAGGTGGCACAGCTGGCCGGTCTGTCCGCGCAGTACTACCTGCGGCTGGAACAGGGCCGCGACCACCATCCCTCCGTCCAGGTCCTGGACGCCCTGGCCCGGGTGCTCGGCCTTGACGCCGAGGCGACCGCCTACCTGCACCGCCTCACCACGCCCGAACGCGCGGGTGCCGCCCCGCACCACGAGGACCACGTACCCGACGGCATACGGCAGTTCGTGATGTCCCGCACCGACATACCCGCGCTGGTGATGAACCGCTGCCAGGACGTCCTCGTCGCGAACGCCCTCGCGATCGCGCTCTCCCCGGCGAACGCACCGGGCGAGAACGCCCTGCGGTCGGTGTTCTTCGATCCCGGGGTGAGGGCCATGTACGGCGGAGGCGACCGGGACTGGGAGGACGTCGCGGCGGCCATGATCGCGGGTACCCGGGCGCTGGCCGGTCCCGAGAGCCGCGACCGGCGACTGGCTGAACTCGTCGGCGAACTGTCCACGCGCAGCGAGGAGTTCCGCCGGCTGTGGGGCCGTCAGGAGGTGTCGACCTGCACCAGCGGCACCGTGGTTCTCCGGCATCCCGAGGTCGGACGCCTGCGTCTGCGCTACGAGAAGCTCGCCATCCCCGGCACCCGCGGCCAGCAACTGGCCCTTTACCACGCCGAGCCGAACGGTGAATCAGCCCGCTCGCTGGTGCTGCTCGCCCGTCTCGCCCGCGATCCCCGTGGGTCGACTTTCGGCACCTCCTCCAGGGAGTCCCCGTGCTGAATCGCCGCTCACTTCTCTTACTCGGTCCGGCCCTCGCCCTGCCGGCCCTCGTGCCCGCCCCGGCCTCGGCGACCGGCGGCGGGTCGGGCGTCACCGGTGTCAGAGTGACCCGCAGGGAATCACTCGGCACGTTCATGGGCACCGGATACGAACGGCTGGCCGGCACCGTCTCGGGCACCGTGTCCCGGGAGGAACCCGTGGCGGGGCTCGACTCCGTCGGCGGGATCGGCGGCCTCTCCTACACGTCCGGCTTCGAGGTGATCCGACCCGTCGGCCGGGTCACGTACGACACGGTCGTGGTGGAGGCGGAGAACCGCGGAACCCCCTTGATGCTCCGCGACTTCAACGGGTTCGACGTGCCCGGCGGGGCGCCGCAGGACGTCTCGTACACGCCGGGGCTGGGCAACGGCTTCCTGTTCGACGGCGCACGCTCCTATGCGCGCGTGCAGTGGCAGACCGGATACTCGCCGGGTGTCCCGGAAACCGCGCAGGGCGTCGGTCAGGTCATCGTCCGGGACTTCGGCCGCCTGCTGCGCGACGGCCGGCTCGGCGACGCGGACTCGCCCCTCGGCCCCCACCGGTACCGGCTGTTGGTGGGCCTGAGTCAGGCCGCCTGGTTCGTCACGAGCTTCGTGGCCGAGGGATTCAACGACGCGCGCGGACAGGTCTTCCAGGGTGCCTACGCCCAGGACGGCGTGGGCAACCAGCTGGCCGTCAACGCCGTCGCCGCCGCGGACGGAGACCCGCAGACGGCCTATGTCAGGCCCTGCGGGGTGCCGCTGACTCCACGTCAGGTACTGCGCCGACCGGAGACCGACCCTGTCTTCGTGGACGTGGCCGCGTACACGGACTACTACCGGCTGCGGGCCAGTGTCTCCCGGCAGGCGCCCCCCGCGTCCGGCTACCACCGCTATGACTGGCCGGCCGCTCACAAGCCCGCCCTGACGCGGGCCGCGGTGGACGCGGCGTTCGCCCAGGGGTGCAACGACGGCGAGGCCATCCCGCTTAGCGCGATCGACAACAGGCCCTACGCCCGGGCGATGCTGGTGGCCCTGGAACGCCGGCTCGGCGTCGGCCGGACGCGGGTCCCGATGCCTCGGGAACGCCTGTTCAGGGCCGGAGCGAAGCCGGCCGATCCCGCCCTCCTGAACGGACTGCCCGGGCAGGAGGTGTCGGTGCCCCGGGTCGACGGAGACGGGTTTCCGCTCGGCGGAGTGCGGTTCCCGGCGGCCGACCTCCCGCTCGGCACTCCGGCGCCGCCCGCCCTGGCCCCGGTGTCCACCGCGAACGCGTCGGCCACCTGTGGGAACTACGGAGGCTGGCACCCGTACCCGGCGGGCGAGCTGCTCCGGCGCTACGGCTCACGCGACCGCTACCTCGCCGCCTACGACGCCCTGGCCGCACGCCTGGTGGCACAGCGTCTGCTCCTCGAGGGCGATCGGCCCGCGCTTGTGGAGGCCGCGACCGATGCGTGGGCGAAGGCGCCGGAACAGCTCGCGTGACCGCCCTGGTTCGCAAATTTGTTAACTGATAGATTTTGGGAGACGGTGCGGCCATGACTTGAGGGGGGCCGCAGCGTCACCCAGCCGCGCCAGGGGCCGAAAACGGTTCCCCCGGAACCTCGAGTGAACTGTCAGGAGCAGCCGATGAGCACGCCCCCACCGGTCACCACGACTCACGGCCCGGTGCTGGGCGAACGCCGTCCGGACGGGAGCCTGCGCTTCCTCGGCATCCCCTACGCCCAGCCGCCCGTCGGTGACCTGAGGTTCGCCGCCCCGGTCCCGCCCAAGCCGTGGACCGAGCCGCTCGCGGCCACTGCGTACGGGCCGACCGCGCAGCGCCGTCCCATCACCGAGGTCACCACCGTTCCCGAGCCGACCATCCCCGGCGACGGCGTCCTCAACCTGAACGTCTTCACCCCGGACGCCTCGACGGAGGCCGCCCTGCCGGTCCTCGTCTGGATCCACGGTGGCGGCTATGTGGCGGGCTCGGCCGCCAGCCCCTGGTACGACGGCTCCGCCTTCAACCGCGACGGCGTCGTCCTCGTCTCGGTCGGATACCGGCTCGGCGTCCAGGGCTTCCTGCGTCTCGACGACGCCCCGGACAACCGCGGCGTGCTCGACTGGATCGCCGCCCTCGAGTGGGTCCGGGACAACATCGCCGCGTTCGGCGGCGACCCGGCGAAGGTCACCCTCGCGGGCAACTCCGCGGGCGGCGGAGCCGTGTTCACGCTGCTGGCCGTACCGGCCGCACGGGGCCTGTTCCGCGCTGCCATCTCCGCCTCCGGCACTCTCATGCGCCCCGACGGTCCCGAAGTGGGCCGGGCCGCGGCACGGTTGTTCACCGCCCGCGCCGGCGTGCCCGCCACCGCCGCGGCGCTGGGCGGACTCCCGGACGAGGAACTGCTCGACCTCCAGCGCCGGCTCCTGGAGCCGGGGGCCGACCGCGAGGGCCTTCCCCCGATGCAGACCCTCGCGCCGTTCGCCGACGGCGAGTTGATCCCGCACCCGGTCCACACGGCCTTGGCCGAGGGCGGTTCCGGCGCCGAGGTACCGCTCCTGCTGGGGTGCACCACGCACGAGTTCAACGACCTTCCCGACCTCCCGGAGGCGCCGCCGCTGCCCCAACTCCTGGCGTTCCTGGGGGCGGAACCGGAGCGGGCGGAGGCCTTCCGGGCCGCGTACGAGAAGCAGGGCCCGCGGACGTTCTTCGGTCAGGCCCTCACCGACGCCACCTTCCGCGCCCCGGCGGTGGCCCTCGCCGATGCCCGCGCCGACCGTGAACCGGCCACCTGGCTCTACGAGTTCGCGTGGCCCTCGCCGGTCAAGGGCGCGGCCTTCCACTGCCTCGACCTGCCCTTCGCCTTCGACCTCCTGGACGCCGAGGGCGTGACGGCGGCCGCCGGGGACGCGCCGCCCCAGCCCCTCGCCGACGAGATGCACCGAGCCTGGGTGCGTTTCGTGCGCGATCTGGACCCGGGTCCGCAGTGGCCCCGCTACACCTCGGGTGGCCGGACCACCATGATCTGGTCCGCCGAGCCCCACACCGAGAGCGACCCGCTGCGACACGTCCGCGAGATCTGGACCGCCTGACCCGACCCACGGGGGAGCACCTCCGAGCCGCACGCCCACGCGTTCCTCCGCCGAAGGGATCCCAGTGACCCACCGCCTCGCAAGTGCCGTCCTCGCCTCGGCCGCTGCCGTCGCGCTCCCCGTAGCCGGCGCGGGACCGGCGGCCGCGGAGCCGACCCGGCCCGCGAACTCCCAGTGCGCACCCGCCCCCACCGGACTCACCACCGTCAACGTGACCTCGGCCGGTGTCAGTTACCCCGTGACGGTGTACGTGCCCCGCGGCTACACGGGACGGCGCGCCGTCCCGCTCGTCCTCAACCTGCACAGCAGCAACTCCAACGGGCCCAACCAGTTCATCGTCAGCGACATGCAACGAGCCGCCGACGAGCACGGGTTCCTGGTCGCGATGCCCAACGGCGGCGTACGGCAGCCCGACGTGCCGGACGGGTACACCTGGGTCCTGCCCGGCGTGCCCAACACGTCCGGCCAGTTCCCCGCTCCTGGCGACCGGGACGACGTCCGGTTCCTCTCCGACACCATCAGCACCGTCACGGACGCGCTCTGCGTCGACCCCCGGCGGGTGTACGCCACGGGTCTGTCGGGCGGCGCCCGGATGGCCTCCCTCCTCGCCTGCAGACTCTCCGACCGCATCGCGGCCATCGCCCCGGTAGCCGGCCTGCGCGCCGGCAACCCCGACTCCGACGACCCGGCCCTGCCCGACCCCGAGACCTGCACCCCCTCACGCCCGGTCCCGGTGCTGACCTTCCACGGTCAGCTGGACATGGTCAACCCCTACGACGGAGGCGGCTTCCCGTACTGGAAGTACTCCGTCCCCACCGCCGTCGGCCGGTGGGCGGAGCTCAACGGCTGCCGCGTCGCTCCGGCCGATCGCCGGATCACCGAGCATGTCACCGTCAAGACCTACCGCGCCTGCCGCGACGGCGCCGAGGTCTCGCTGTACGTGATCGCCGACGGCGGGCACACCTGGCCCGGTTCGCCTTATCCTGACGCCTTCATCGGTCTGGGCAAGGTCACCGACGAGGTCGACGCGACCGACGTCATGTGGCGGTTCTTCGAGCGTCACGCGCTGCCCGCGGAGCGCCCGGTCACTTCGTCCCGGATGGCCTCGTCGAATTAGCTGCCCGGTTGTGCCGACTTGGATGTACGGTACAGATCTCGGCAGACGCGTCAGGACGAGCGTAGGGCGAATTCCCGGAGGGACTGTGCATGGCGGGTAGGACCGTGAGGGCCGAGAACGTCAGGGCGACCCGGGAGCTCATCATGACCACGGCGGAGCGCCTGTACGCCGAGCAGGGTGTGTTCGCCGTCTCCAACCGTCAGATCAGCGAGGCCGCCGGCCAGGGCAACACGGCCGTGGTCGGTTACCACTTCGGCACCAAGGCGGAGCTGGTACGGGCCATCGCGCACAAGCACACCGAGCGGATAGAGCGGGTCGCCGCGCGCCTCCTCGCCGAGGTCGGCGACTCCAGCGACCTGCGGGACTGGGTGGGCTGTCTGGCACGCCCGCTGCCCGAGTACCTGGCGGACCTAGGCAGCCCCACCTGGTACGCCAGGTTCTGCGCCCAGTTGATGGTCGACCCGGCACTTCACGAGATCCTGGTCGACGAGACCTTGACGCCCCCCACGCTGCGCCGGATTCTCGACGGTGTGCATCGCTGCCTCCCGGACCTTCCGGTCGAGGTGCGTGCCGAGCGAACCGCGATGACCCGGCAGGTGAGCCTGCACATGTGCGCCGAGCGCGAGCGCGAGTTGGCGGACGGCCTGGCCACCGCCAGGTCCAGCTGGCACGCCGCCGCCACCGGCCTGGTCGACGCGATCGTCGGGCTGTGGCAGGCGCCGGTCACGGGAGCGGCGTAGAAGCCGCGTGGAGATATTTTCAATCAATCGATTGACTTAACTTCCGGGCGAGAGTTCACTCAGGAGTGCAGAGAAGCCCGGTCGACGTGACCGCTCAGGCCTGCACTCCTGCCGGAGTGCAGGCCAGTCACCGGCCGATTTCCCACCGCTCCATGAGGCACCCCATGCCTCGAGGCCGTGAGGAGCCTCCCCGTGAAGATCAGTATCGAGCCGGACAAATGCGTCGCTGCCGGACAGTGTGTCGCCAGCGCCCCGGACGTTTTCGACCAGCGTGACGAGGACGGTGTCGTCGTCCTGCTCACCGCGGAGCCGCCCGCCGAACATGCCGAGGACGCCCGTTACGCGGCTGCCGTCTGCCCGGCCCTGGCCATCCACATCGAGGAATGACGCCCGCTCCCGACCGCAAGGATGGACATGTCCCACGCAACGACCAGCAGTGCAGGCGGTAGCACCACCGAAATGCCCGAGTGGCCGATGCCCAGGGCGGAGGGCTGCCCCTTCGATCCCCCGCCCGGCCTCAGGCCGCTGACGGCCGGCAAGGGCCTGGCGAAGATCCGCATCTGGGACGGCAGCACGCCCTGGATCATCACCGGCCACGCGGAGCAGCGCACGCTGCTCAACGACCCGCGGGTCAGCGCCGACGAGCGACTGCCCGGATTCCCCCACTGGCACGAGGGGATGGCCTCCGGGGTGTCGCACCGGCCCCGGTCGGTCTTCAACTCGGACGCCCCCGAGCACACCCGCTACCGGCGGATCATGACGAGCCCGTTCACCTTCAAGCGTGTGGACGCGCTACGGCCCGTCATCCAGCGGATCACCGACGACCTCATCGACAAGATCCTGGCCGGACCGAAGCCGTCCGACCTTGTCGAGACACTGGCGCTGCCTCTGCCGACGTACATGATCAGTGAGATCCTGGGCGTGCCCCACGAGGACCACGACTTCGTGCACCGCAGCGCCTCCGAGGGGATCAGGCGCAACGCCACGGTCGAACAGGCGATGGGGGCCTTCCGCACGCTGATCGACTATCTCAGCGAGCTCATCGAGAAGAAGACCGCCGAACCCGGCGACGACGTGCTCTCCGACATCGCCGCACGCGTCACAGCCGGTGAGATCACCAAGCTCGAGGCCGGCATGATGGGCGTTGGGCTGCTCAGCGCGGGACACGAGACCAGCGCGAACATGATCGGCCTCGCCGTCGTCGCGCTGCTCGAGAAGCCGGACCAGCTGGCCATCCTCCGTGACACCGAGGACCCGAAGGTCGTCGCCGGAGCGGTCGAGGAGCTCCTGCGCTACCTGACCATCGTCCATGGTGGCCAGCGTCGGGTCGCCAAGGAGGACATCGAGATCAACGGCGAGGTGATCCGCGCCGGCGAGGGCATCATCATCGAGCTCCTCAGCGCCAACCGGGACGCGAACTTCTTCCCCGAGCCCGACAAGCTGGACCTGGGCCGCGAAAACGCCCGGCACCACAACGCCTTCGGTTTCGGCATCCACCAGTGCATCGGCCAGCAGCTGGCCCGCGTTGAGCTCCAGGTCGTCTACGGCACGCTCTTCCGCCGCATTCCCACCCTGGCCCTCGCCAAGCCGGTCGACGAGGTCGAGTTCAAGCACGACCGACTCGCCTACGGCGTCTACTCGCTGCCCGTCACCTGGTAGCCGACAACGACCCCACTGCCGGGCACCGAACCTTCTCGTCCGGTGCCCGGTGATCCGGATCCGCGGTGCGGATCCATCACAGCAGGACGAAGGGACATCAAGGACGATGGCCAAAGAACTGTCCGACAAAGTCGCCGTGGTCACCGGTGGGACCGGCGGCCTGGGCCGCGCCACTGTGGAGAAACTCCTGGAGGAGGGCGCGCGGGTCGTCATCGCCGACGTCAACGAGGACGCGGGCCAGACCCTGGCGGCCGACCTCGGCCCCGACACCCGCTTCCAGCGGACGGACGTGTCCGACCAGGCGCAGATCGAGGCGCTCGTCTCGTTCGCCGTCGAGACGTTCGGCGGACTCCACATCATGGTCAACAACGCCGGAGTCGCGGGCAGCATGCGCGAGAGCTTCCTCGACGAGGACCTCGGCGACTTCCACCGCATCATGTCGATCAACCTTTTCGGCGTGATGGCCGGCACCCAGGTCGCCGCCCGGCAGATGGCGGTGAACGGCGGCGGATCCATTATCAACATCAGCTCCATTGGCGGCACCATGGGCAACCCCGGCGTGCCGGTGTACGCCGCGTCGAAGGCGGGTGTCGTCCATTTCAGCAAGGGCGTCGCCATCGACCTCGCGGAGTACGACATCCGTGTGAACTGCATCGCTCCGGGCGGTATCCCCACGGGACTGCTCGCCTCGGCCACCGCGTCCGAGGAGGTGACCAGGAAGATCCGCGCCGTGATGGCGGCCATCCAGCCGCTGAAGCGGCAGGGGCAGGCCAGAGACGTGGCGGAGGCCGTGGCCTACCTGGCCGGCGACCGGTCGCTGCACGTCACCGGAACCCTGTTGACGGTCGACGGCGGTACGTCGGCGGGCAAGATGCGCCTGAAGTCTTCCGCCCCCGCGGCGCCGGCCGCCCCTTCCGCCTCCTGAATTCCGCGTTTTCGCAGGGAGGACCCCGATGAAGGTCGACGGCACACTCAATGTCTGGGGCGCCGCGGAGATCGTGGGAGAGGCAAGGCGCCACGAGAAAACGGGATATGACGGCCTGTGGACTTCCGAGGCCGCCCACGACCCGTTCCTGCCGCTGCTCCTCGCGGCCGAGCACACCGAACATCTGGAGGTCGGGACGGCCATCGCGGTCGCCTTCGCCCGCTCTCCGATGCAACTCGCCTACACCGCACACGACTTGCAGAACTACTCAGGTGGGCGCTTTACCCTCGGCCTGGGCAGTCAGATCAAGCCGCACATCGAGCGCCGTTTCTCGATGCCGTGGAGTCGTCCGGCCGCCCGCATGCGGGAGTACGTGGCCGCACTGCACGCGATCTGGGAAGCCTGGAACCAGGGAGCCAAGCTCGATTTCCGCGGTGATTTCTACACGCACACCCTGATGGCACCTTTCTTCTCCCCGCCTCCGACCCTCTCTGGAAAGCCCCCCAAAGTGTTCGTGGCCGCCGTTGGCGAGGCCATGACCACGGTCGCGGGGGAGGTGGCGGACGGAATGCTGGCCCACGCCTTCACCACCGAGCGCTATCTGCGCGAGGTCACTCTGCCCACGGCCGAGCGCGGGCTCGCGTCGTCGGCGCGGAGCCGGGAGGACTTCGAGGTGAGTCTGCTGTTGCTCACCGCGACCGGTCGCACCGAGGAGGAGATGGCCCGCGCCGTGGAGAGCACGCGACGTCAGATCGCCTTCTATGGCAGTACACCGGCCTATCGAGGTGTGCTGGAACTGCACGGCTGGGGCGAACTGGGCGACGAGCTCAACGCGTTGTCCAAGTCGTCCCGTGAGGACAAGTGGCAGGCGATGGGCCAACTCGTCGACGACGACGTGCTGCACACCTTCTCCGTGGTCGCGGAGCCGGAGGCGCTCGCCGGCGAGATCCGGCGGCGGTACGGGGCGCTGGTGGACCGCGTGACATTCTACACCACCTACGAGATCGCCCCCGAAGTGTGGGAGCCGGTGATCCGGAAGCTGAATTCTTCCGACGATTTTAAATCAAGCGATTGACAAAATGCTTCGCCGGGTGTTGACTCGAAAATGCGGGTAGCGGTTCCTCTTTCAGATCCGCATTTTCGGTGACGCCTCTGTCCAGCCGAATTCGCCGACGAATTTTCCGGCAAGGTCTTTTCTTCGACCTGCCCCGGGTAATAGTCCGTGATTTCGTCCGGAGCCTCTCCGTACTGCCGCACCTTCGATCGGAGGACAATGATGTCCAGTCAGACAGACACCCTGTACCCGCCCGAGGGGCTCGGCGCGCCCAAGGACCGGCGCGGCCACACGGGCACCACCCTGAACCTTCCGCCGGGTACCGAGATCTTCTCGGCCGACGACCACATCTCGCTCGCGGACGACATCTTCTACGAGAAGTTCCCCGAGCGGCTGAAGAACAAGGCCCCCCGTATCTGGTACGAGGACGGCGCGTTCGAGATCGGCGTCGGCGGCAAGTCCTTCCTGCCGCCCGAGTTCAGCCGGGTCCTCATGCAGTACGACCCGCTGACCGGCTCCAACAGCGGCAATATCCAGGGCCGTCTGGAAGAGCTGCGCTCCGACGGCATCGAGAGGGAACTGGCCTTCCCGAACGCGCTGCTGGCGCTCTTCCACTACCCCGATCCCGAGGTGCGCGAGCTGTGTTTCCGCACTTACAACGAGCACATCGCCGGCCTCCAGGAGGAGTCCGGCGGCCGCTTCTACGGCGTCGGCCTCATCAACTGGTGGGAGCCGAAGGGCGCCCGTCGCACCCTCGCGGAGCTCAAGAGCCTCGGCATCAGGACCTTCCTCATGCCGCTCTCGCCGGGCAAGGACGCGGAAGGCAACCCCATCGACTACGGCAGCTCCGCGATGGATCCCGTCTGGGCGGAGGTCGAGGAGGCGGGACTCCCGGTCTCCCACCACATCGGGGAGACCGGCCTGAAGTCCCCCTGCGAGTTCAACGCCTACTGCGTCGGCATGGTGAACAACGTCACCGGCTTCCACGAGGTCTGGGGCCGGTACGTCTTCAGCGGCATCCTCGACCGTCACCCGGGCCTGCAGGTCGGCTGGTTCGAGGGCGGCGCGAGCTGGGTCGCCTCCGTCCTCCAGGACGCCGAGCACATCCTCGCCTCCTACCGGCACATGCTGAACCGGCCCGTGGAGCACGACGTCCGCCACTACTGGGACAACCACATGTACGCGTCTTTCATGGTCGACCCGCTCGGCATGGAACTGCTCAAGTACATCGGAGTGGACAGGGTCATGTGGGCCGCCGACTACCCGCACAACGAGAGCACCTTCGGCTACTCGGAGAAGTCGATCAACATGATCGCGGACGCCGTCGGCCCCGAGGACGCCGCCAAGATCGTCAGCGGCAACGTCAAGCGATTCCTCGGCCTGTAGCCCGACCCGACCACAGAAAGCGACGGCGAAGCTCCATGACATCGTGTGGGAGGCGGGAATGACCGTCATCGACATCCCGGACACACCGGACCTGGCGCGCATGCGCCGCGAACGTGGCGCCCGTCTCAAGGCGGCCATGGCCCAGCAGGGCATCGACGCTCTCGTACTCCTCGGCAACAGCGCGGTGGCGTACGCGACCGGGGCGGTCTGGCCGCTGAGCGACGACGGCATGTCGTACGTGGAGCGTCCGGTGGCGGTGGTCACCGCGGACGACGAGTGGCCGCATCTGTTCATGCCGTTCCGTGAAGGCGCCTCGCCCGCCGAGTCTCTGCTCCCGGCCGACCACGTGCATCCGCCGGTCTACCTTGAGTTCGACGAGAGCGTACGGAACTTCGCCGCCGCACTCGCCGACATCGTGCCGGCCGGAGCGGTGGTCGCGGTCGACGAGCTGACCGGGGCCATGCGCCGGGCCGAGAAGGACCTGTTCCCCGGCGGCAGCCCCAAGGACAGCGGACAGGTCCTGGCGGCGGCGAAGCTCGTCAAGACGCCCGACGAGATTTCATGCTTCCGCGAGGGGCTGAGGATCACCGAGCGGGCCTTGGCCGAGGCTCAGAAGATGCTGGCCCCGGGCGTGCGCCAGATCGACCTGTCGGCCCGCTTCCTGCGCAAGGCCTACGAGTTCGGCGCCACGGCCAACGTACTCGACCCCATCTGGCAGATCATGCCGGAGACCAAGTCCGACGGCGTGTGGACCACCCACGGCGACCTCGCCCTGCCGCTGCTGACGACCGAGCGGGAGCTGCAGAAGGGCGACGTCCTGTGGACCGACGCCGGCATCTACTACCAGGGGTTCCACACCGACTGGGGCCGGACCTGGATCGTCGGCCAGGACCCGACCCCGCGCCAGCAGGCGCAGTTCGACAAGTGGTTCGAGATCCTGACCGCCGTGAAGTCGGTGATCAAGGCCGGTGTCAGGACGTCCGAACTGACCAAGGCGGCCACCGAGGTGACCGGCGGCCCGAAGCCCTGGCTGCCCCACTTCTACATCGGCCACGGCATCGGCACCGACTCCGCCGAGATGCCTCTGGTCGGCACCGACCTGGGTGACGAGTTCGACGAGAGTCAGGTGCTGCAGGCCGGCACGCTGCTCGTGCTGGAGCCCGTGGTCTGGGAGGACGGCACCGGTGGGTACCGAAGCGAGGAGATCATCGTGATCGAGGAAGAGGGCTGGACAGCCCTGACCGACTACACCTACGCGCCTTATGGCGACTGAGGTCCTGCCGGACGAGAGCGTTCTCCGCATTGGGCGGCGGGAGCGTGCGCTGGCACAGATGGAAGCCCACGACCTTGATGTCCTCGTCCTCGGCCGAGGCGCCAACGTCCGTTATGTGTCCGGAGCCCCGAGGCTGTGGAACGCGGGGACGCACCCCTTCTTCCCCGCGTGCGTCCTGGTCCGCGCCACCGGAGCCGTGCACCTGCTCAGCACCTGGGACGAGGGAATCCCCGACGACATCCCGCACGAGCAGCTGTACCCCCTCAGCTGGAACCCGGGGAACTACGTCGGGGTGATCCGCGGCATCGAGGGCACGGCGACGGCCCGCCGGGTCGGTACGGATGCCATCAATCCGACCATCGCCCAGCTGCTGGGCGCCTGCTTCCCGGCCGCCGAACTCGTCGACGGTGAACTCGCCCTGCGAGCCGCCCGGCGGGTGAAGACGGACGAGGAAGTGGTGGTCCTGCGCAACTCCCTCGCCGTGGCCGAGTCCGCGCTCGCCAAGGCGGTCACCGGACTGCGGCCCGGAGCGACCGAGGGCGAGCTGTCCGGCGTCCTCCTGGAGGCCGCCGCGGCCGGCGGCGTCAGCACACCCTCCAGCCAGGAGGTTGTGTGGCGGACATCCCGCGACCACCGATGGCGCCTGGTCAACGGTGACGGGCGGGTCGGCGCGGGTGACCTCGTGGCCTTCACCGCCGGCGTCCTGGCCGACGGCTACGTCGGCGAGGTCGGGCGCACCTACCCCGTCGAGGGTGGGGACGCCGCGGCCACCCGTGCCCTGTACCAGCGGTGGGACGACCTGTGGGCTCTGCTGTCCGACGCCTGCCGGCCGGGAGCGCAGGCCAGCGACCTGCTCGCCGCCTACGACACCGCCGGTGAGCCGCTGCCGCCGATGCCGGTGGCGCGGGGCCTCGGCCTCGGCTTCGACCCGCCGGTGGTCGTGGGGGGGCTGCCGGCGACCGCGGCCGAGGAGCGCCTCGAACCCGGGATGGTGCTGTCGGTGACCGGCTACGTCTGGCAGGAGGGCGTGGGGGCCGTGCTCGGCCGCGAGGTGGTCCTCATCACGCCGGACGGGCCCGAGGTGCTCACCTCGAGTCCCTTCTGGAGGCCATAACCCCCGTCGGGCCTGCACATCCCGAAGGCCAGGGCCGACCGCTCCGGCCCTGGCCGCCCACCCCTCCCACAGGTGAAAGGACTCCCAGCACATGTCCGAAACCAAGCGCCCCTCGCCCGAGGAGGCCCTTCTCTACGAGAAGGACCCCAAGACCCGCATCGCCACCATCACCCTCAACCGGCCCGAGTTCCTCAACGCGCCCACCGCGGGGATGCGCCTGCGCTACTCCGATCTGATCTACCAGGCCAACGTGGACGACGACGTGAAGGTCCTCGTCATCAGGGGCGCCGGCAACAACCTCGGCACGGGCGCGGACATCGCCGAGGTCATGGAAATGCACAATGCCCCCACGGCCGGGCCGCGGCTGAGCGAACTCCGGCTCACCGAGGACGACGTGCGCCACCCCCCGAAGGGCTCCTACCGGTACGCCGGCACCCTCGCCCAGTACTACGCGAACCCGCAGGGTGGCTGCCGCAGCCTCCAGGACTTCAAGAAGATCAGCATCCTCGAGGTCAAGGGTTACTGCTACGGCTGGCACTTCTACCAGGCCGCGGACGCCGACATCGTGATCTCCTCGGACGACGCCCTCTTCGGCCACCCCGCCTTCCGCTACATCGGCTGGGCCCCCCGGATGTGGACCTGGATCCAGACCATGGGCCTCAGGAAGTTCCAGGAGATGGTCTTCACCGGTCGGCCCTTCTCCGCCCAGGAGATGTTCGACTGCAACTTCCTCAACAGCGTCGTGCCCCGGGACGGGCTCGAGGCCGAGGTCGAGAAGTACGCGCTGGCCTGCGCGCGGAACCAGCCCACCGACACGGTCTTCATGCAGAAGGTCTTCTTCGAGATGTACAAGCAGCACCAGGGCGAGTACATGGGCTCGATGCTGACCGGCCTCTACGAGTCGATCGGCAACCTCGCCCGGCCCGACGAGGGGGACGGAATGGTCCTCACCGAGGACAACATCGCCTCCGGCATCCCCGGCGCGGTGCGCGACAACGACGACCGGTTCCCCCCCGAGTGGCGGCTGAGCCGCCGGGGCCGCAACAAGACTCAGTAGTCGAGTAGCCGTATCCACCGATGGGAGCCGCTGATGTCCCCCGTTGAACCGCCGCTCAGCGGCTGTGTCGTCGTCGACCTGTCCACTGGGATAGCCGGCGCCTACTGCACCAAACTCCTTGCCGACGGCGGAGCGGAGGTCGTCAAGGTCGAACCTCCCTCGGGCGATCCTCTGCGCGGGTGGTCGGCATCCGGTGCCCCCGTCGACGCCAGGCGCGGCGGAGCCCTGTTCAGCTTCCTGGCCTCCTCCAAACGCAGCGTCGCCGCCGATGCCGGCAGCCCCGAGGACCTGGAACTCGTGCGTGAACTCCTGGCGGCGGCCGACCTGGTGGTGTGGTCCCCGGGGCCGGGGGTCGCCGGGCTCGAGGAGTTCTCCCCGCAGGAGATCCATCGCCGTCATCCGCACCTGACGGTGACATCGATCAGCCCGTTCGGGCTGGACGGACCCTGGCGGGACCGTCCGGCCACCGAGTTCACCCTCCAGGCGTGGTCCGGTGGGGTTTTCGGGACCGGCCGCGGCGCACCGGACCGGGCACCCGTGTCCATCGGCGGCCGGCCGGGGGACTGGTTGTCCGGTGCCTACGCGGCCATAGGGGCTCTGACCGCGCGGCTGCGCGGACTGGACAGCGGCCGAGGCGAGCTCGTCGACCTCTCGATGCTCGAGGCGCACGTCCTGTCGCTCACCTACTACTCGGTCACCTGGAGCGACATTCTGGGCGGCCCGCGCCGCACCATGCGCGCGCTCAACCTGCCCGGGGTGGCCCAGGCCAAGGACGGCATGGTCGCCATGGGCTGCGCGACCCCCCAGCAGTTCTTCGACCTGTGCGTGATGGTCGGCCACCCCGAGTGGATCGACGAGGAGAACCCGTTCTCGATCACCCAGCGCACCAACGAGGTGGCCCCGGTGATCCAGGAGTGGATCGGCAGCCGGACCGTCGCCGAGGTCCGCGAGCTGGCGACGGCGTTCAGGATCCCCAGCGCCCTGGTCGCCAACGGCGCCAACGCCCCGACCCTGGACCACTACGAGGAGCGCGGGACGTTCCAGCGCAACCCCCGCGACGGATTCCTCCAGCCCGGCCACCCTTACCGCCTCCAGCCGGCGCGGCTGCGCCCCATGGAGGCGGCGCCGGATCTCGGCGAGCACACCGAGACCGTCCGCGCCGCGTCACGGACGCCGAAACCGGCGCCCGCGGTGGGCTCCGGTGAGGACCGGCTGCCGTTCAGCGGTCTGCGGGTCCTGGACATGACGGCGTTCTGGGCGGGTCCGTCCTGCACCCACGTCCTCGCCCTGCTGGGCGCGGAGGTGATCCACCTGGAGTCCACCACCCGGCCCGACGGAACCCGGCTGATGGCGGGCGTCAAGGCCACCGTGGACCAGTGGTGGGAGATGTCGCCGATCTTCTCCGGCCTCAACACCAACAAGAAGAGCCTGACCCTCAACTTCCAGACCGAACGCGGGCGGGAACTCCTGCGCAAACTGATCGCGACCTGTGACGTGATCGTCGAGAACTACACCCCGCGGGTGCTGGACCAGGTCGGCCTGGACTACCAGGCGGTGAGGGAGATCAGGCGCGACGCGATCATGGTGCGCATGCCCGGCTTCGGGCTCGACGGACCGTGGCGCGACAACGCCGCCTTCGCGTACGTCATTGAGGACGCATCCGGTCTGACGTGGCTGACGGGTCACCCCGACCAGTACCCGGTCGAGCCCTACTCGATCGGTGACCCGAACGCCGGCGTGCACGCTCTGAGCGGCCTGCTGCTGGCCCTGGAGCACCGGCGCCGCACCGGCGAGGGAGGCCTGGTGGAGGCCGCGATGGCGGACGCCGCCCTCAACGTGGCCGCCGAACAGGTCATCGAGTACTCCGCCTACGGCGCCCTGCTCCAGCGAGACGGCAACCGCGGACCGACCGCGGCGCCCCAGAACCTGTATCTGACCGCCGACATCGACGAGTACGGCCGCGAGGACGTCTGGCTCGCGGTCGCGGTCGCCACCGACGAGCAGTGGGCCGCGCTGCGCGAAGCGATCGGAAGGCCCGCTTGGGCGACGGACCCGGAGCTGGACTCCGCCGAAGGACGCCACCGGCTGCACGACCGTATCGACGAGCAGCTCGCCGCCTGGTGCCGGAAACGGGGAGCCGACAACATCGTCGAACTCCTGTGGAACGCCGGAGTCCCGGTGGCCAAGGCGATGCCGCCGCACCGCCAGGGCGAGTTGGAACAGCTGCAGTTCCGCGGGTTCTTCGAAGAGGTCGAGCATCCCGTGAACGGCATTGCCCGGCACAGCACCCTGCCGGTGAAGTTCTCCCGGGGCCCGGGTCGGCTGCACCGTCATCACGCCCCGCTGCTGGGGCAGCACAACGAAGAGCTACTGGCCCAACTGGGCCTGACCGCACAGGAGATCGCCGCCCTGGAGGCGGACGGAGTCATCGGTCGGGCACCGGCCCGGTGACCGTGAGACAGCTAGGAGCGACATGCAGCCGCAGATCGGAATGATGCTCGCGAGCACGGTGGACAGCACCACGGTCGTCGTCGTCCGCTGGGCGGCGGGCGACCAGGCGGTGACGTGCGGAGGCCGGCCGATGGTCGAGCAGGCGCAACAGCCCGCCGTACCCCAGTACCCCCTCGACCCGGAGCACGCGAGCGGAACCCTGCTCGGCAAACGCTATGCCACCGAGGACGGCAGCGTGGAACTGCTGTGCACCAAACCCGGGCGGGGCACCCTCGCTCTGGCCGGCGCACCGCTGGCCGTCAAGAGCGCGAAACCACTGCCCGCGTCGGACTGACACCGAACGGACGTCGATGGACCTCACGATGCTTCTCGACATGGCGGCGGACGGATTCGCCGAGCGCACGCTCGTCGGCACACGCGGCGCCGGACTCTCCGCCCACGCACTGCGCCGCGCCGCCTCCCAGGGCGCCGAGCTCGTCGCCGCGTCGGGCGCCACCTCCGTCGTCTACCTGGCGGCGAACGGACCGGCCTTCCCCGTCGCCCTGTTCGCCGCCGCACGGGCGGGAGTGCCCTTCGTCCCCGTCAACTACCGTCTGGGAGCGGAACAGTTGGGGTCACTGCTGGCCAACCACACCGGCGCCCTCGTCATCGCCGACGAGCAGCACGCACCGCTGCTCCCGAAGGGCACCGCCCATTCCTGCACCCCAGGGACATGGCTTGAGGCGACGGCCGGCGACACAGGAGCGGAGCCCGGCGCCCAGCCGCCGCTCGGATCGGGCACCCCCGCCGCGGTCATCATCTACACCAGCGGCACGACGTCGGCGCCCAAGGGTGTCGTGCTGCGGCACGACAACCTGGTCTCGTACGTCATCGGAAGCGTCGAGTTCGGCGGTGCCGAACCGGACGACGCGGCCCTGATGTGCGTCCCCCCGTATCACATCGCCGCCGTCTCCAACGTCCTGACCAACGTCTACGCGGGCCGGAGACTGGTCGTCCTCGACACGTTCTCGCCGCGGCACTGGCTGGAACTGGTGCGCGCGGAGCGCATCACCAACGCCATGGTCGTGCCGACGATGCTGGCCCGGCTGATGGACGAGGAGACGGACCGCTCGGTGCCGACCCTGCGCACCCTCGCATACGGCGGCGCGTCGATGCCGCCCCGGGTGATCGAACGGGCGCTCGGGGAATGGCCGCACGTCGGATTCGTCAACGCCTACGGGCTGACGGAGACCAGCTCCACCATCTCCGTCCTCGGCCCCGACGAGCATCGCCTCGCCCTCACCGCCGAGGAGCCCGGGGCGCGGGCGCGGCTGCACTCGGCCGGCCGTCCGATCCCCGGGGTCGAGATCGAGATCCGCGACCAGGACGGCGCACGACTGCCGGCCGGCACCTCCGGCCGGGTCTGGGTACGCGGCGCGCAGGTGTCCGGCAAGTACGCCGGTATCGCCTCCGGGGCCACTGGGGGCACCTCCCAGCTCCCTGGGGCTGGGGGAGGCTGGTTCGACACCCGCGACCTCGGCCGGCTCGACGCGGCGGGCTTCCTCTTCATCGAGGGCCGTCAGGACGACACCATCATCCGGGGTGCCGAGAACATCGCCCCGGCGGAGATCGAGGACGTCCTGCTGCGCCGTCCGGGAGTGGCCGACGCGGTCGTCGTCGGCGTACCGGACGAGGAATGGGGCCAGCGCATCGAGGCGGTGGTGGTCCCCGCCCGGGGCGTCTCGCTCGACGGTGAGGAACTGCGAACCGACGTGCGGCGACAGTTGCGCAGTTCGAAAACTCCGGACCGGATCGTCGTGTGGGACGAGATCCCGCGCACCGCCACCGGGAAGGTCCTGCGTCATGAAGTCCGTTCAGAGCTGAGCCGCTGACCCGGGCTCGCAATACCCAGGAGACCGGAAATGATCACACTCGACGCTCTGCCCGCCGACGCCGCTGTCCTGCGGCGGGCCTACGGATGCTTTCCCTCCGGCGTGACCGCCGTCTGCGCTCTGCTCGACGGTCACCCGCTGGGGATGGCGGCCAGTTCGTTCACCTCGGTGTCCCTGAGCCCCCCACTGGTGTCGTTGTGCGTGCAGCACTCGTCGAGGACCTGGCCCAGACTGCGGGACCGCCCCAGGCTCGGCGTGAGCGTGCTCGCCGCCGACCACGATGTGGCATGCCTGAACCTGTCCCGCAAGGAGGGCGACCGCTTCGCCGGAGTGGAGTGGGAACCGACCGCCGAGGGCGCCGTGTTCGTGCAGGGGGCGAGCGCTTGGCTCGACTGCTCGGTCGAGGCGGAGATCCCGGCCGGCGACCACGACATCGCTCTGCTGCGCATTCACGCGCTGCGTGCGGAACCCGAGACGACGCCGCTGGTCTTCCACGCGAGCCGGTTCCGCACCCTGGCCGCGATCGACTGACCCGGAGGACCCTGTCGGCCGCGGCTGTCAGGATGCCGCTGACTTCTGCAGGAAGAACGGGCGCAGTGGCAGTTCGGTGACCACTTGGAACCCGCCCTGGTCACGCGGTCCCACGCGGAGCAGGCCGCCGACCAAGTGGGCGCGCTCCCGCATCCCGATCAGCCCGTTACCGCTGCCGGGGGAGAAGGGCTTGACCGGCATGGCCGGCCCTTCGTTCGTCACGGCGATGCGTACGCGATCGTCGGAGTAGACCACCCGGACCTCGGCGGACGGGTGGTGGAATGCTTGGTGACGTTGGTCAGCGCCCCCTGCACGATGCGATAGGCGCTCAGGTCCGCCCCGGCCGGCAGTGAGCGTGGTTCGCCTTCGGTGACGACGGTGACCGCGAGGCCCGCGCTACGGAACGAGGCCGTGAGGTCGGAGAGCTGTGCGAGCCCGGGTGCCGGCTGTCCGGCGCCGTCGGTCCGGCGAAGCACGCCGACGGTCGCCTTGAGCTCGGTCAGGGCAGCGGACGCCGTCCCGGTGAGATCGCCGGCCATCCGCTCCGCATCGGCCGGCCAGGTGGAGATCAGGCGGGCCACGGTGTCGGATTGGAGCTTGGTCAGGACCAGGTGATGGGCCACGACGTCATGCAGGTCCCGGGCGATGCGCGGCCGCTTGTCGGAGACGCGGCGACGTGACTCCTCCTCGAGATAGGCCGTGTACAGCCGGCTCGCGCTGCCGAGCACGGTGGCCAGCATGAGCCAGGCGGTGGGGCCGAGGAACCGGAACAGCAGAGGCTCGTCGGAGGGGCCGTCGATCAGCCCGGTCGCCACGAGCAGGACGATGCAGGAGACGGCGTAGGCGTTCGCGACCCGGCGCGGGCTGCGGGCGGCCAGGGAGAAGAGCCCCGTCATGAGGGGGCCGAGCAGCAGCGGGGTCACGACGTAGCCGACCGCGACCACGGCCGTGCAGCAGACGCTGACCAGCATGACCGTGACCCGGGGATGGGTGCGCCGCCAGATCAGGATGACCAGGAGACACCGGTGAGCAGGACGTCGGGCCAGCACGGGATGTCCAGCTCGCGTCCGGGGATGGTGACGGAGCTGCCGATGCAGGAACAGGTCAGGAGAGCGGCGGACATGGCGGTGTCGGCTATGCGGGGGTGGTTGTACGGATACCGCTGCAAGGTTCTGAACATGGTGGGGGTCCTGTTCCAGGGCGTGCCGGCGAACGCCAGCATCGTCACGATGGTGCCCGTTTTCGGTGGGGCTGCCCCTGTGGCGTCCGTGGTCTGGGTGGGAGTGTCGGACATGGCTGGTCTCCGTCTGTGCAGGCGGTTGCTGTCGAGTCCGTTGAGGCATGAATTAAATCAACGAATTGATTTAAAATGTAGCGCGGGGCAGGCTCGTGTTCAAGTGGAGATCCGTGAGCCAGGACCGAACGCGGCATGGAGAAGTCGCGGAGAGCGCACATCGTGAGTGTTCCGCTACAGCAGGCGATGCTGTGGTGAGGGTCGACGTGTGCGGGGATGTCTGGCGACGGTCGGCTTCACATTGCGTACGCTTCTGCCGTTTGACCTTCCCGGCGCAGCCGGAAATCAGCGGCGGCGCCACGGGGCCGGTCGCCGCGGATCGGTTTGTGTCCCGATGTGATGGTGATGATGGCAGGCAAGACCAGGCGGGGCGAGCAGGTCAACGCGACGCGCGAGGCGCTGCTGAACGCGGCGGAGCGGCTGTTCGCCGAGCACGGGGTGTACGCGGTCGCCAACCGGCAGATCAGCGAGGCCGCCGGGCAGGGCAACAATGCCGCGGTCACGTACCACTTCGGTGCCAAGTCCGATCTGGTGCGGGCCATCGTGTACAGACATGCCGTGCAGATCGACGCCCTGCGCTCACATATGCTCGCCGAGATGGGTCATTCGGACGACCTGCGGGACTGGGTGGTGTGTGCCGTCCGGTCGGTCACCGGGCACCTGGAATCGCTGGGCAGTCCCAGCTGGTACGCCCGGTTCATCGGCCAGGTCACCGCCGACCCCGCCCTGCAGTCCATCGCCTACGACGCGTTTTACGACGCCTCTCCTTCGCTCCGCGCGGTGCAGGACGGCCTGAACGGCTGTCTGGGCGATCTGCCGCCGGGCGTGCATGCCGAGCGTGCCGCCATGACCCGCCATCTGATAACGCAGATGTGCGTGGAGCGGGAGCGGGCACTCGCTGAGGGGGCCCCGACGCCCCGGGGCTCGTGGCAGGAGGCCGGCGGCGGTCTCCTTGACGCGATCGTCGCGATCTGGCAGGCGCCGGTGACCCCGGAGCCGTGAGGCACGGGCGTCTCGATCGCCGCTTTAGTTTCCTAAATCAATCGATTGACTTACTTTGGTTGAGTGGTGTGGTCTGATTGATCGGCGCCATCGAGTCGAGGGAGGTCCGATGGCCACGGCGGTCGGTGAGCCGCGAAACGAAGAGCCCGGTGGTCCGCGCGAGTTGATTCTGAACGCGGCGGAGCGACTGTTCGCCGAGTACGGGGTGCACGCGGTCGCGAACCGGCAGATCAGCCAGGCGGCCGGGCAGGGGAACAACGCCGCGGTGAGCTACCACTTCGGTACCAAGACCGACCTGATCCGGGCCATAGTCCGCCGTCACACCGCGCAGGTGGAGGAGATCAGGGCACGGCTGGTGGCCGCGACCCTGAACTCCATCGACCTGAGGGACATGGTGGCCTGTCTGGTGCGCCCGGTTCCGGAGTACCTGGCGGTCCAGGGCAACCCCACCTGGTACGCGCGGTTCTGCGTCCAGGTGATGAGCGACCCGGCCCTCCACGACCTGGTGGTCAAGGAGACCTTCGCTTCTCCCGCCATGTGGGAGCTGCTCGGACGTCTGAACCGCTACCTGCCGGAGCTGCCGCCCGCGGTGCTGGCGGAGCGTGTCGCCATGGCACGCCATCTGATCCTGCAGGCGTGCGCGGAACGGGAGCGCGCCCTGGCCGCGGGCGTCCCCACACCGCGGGAGAGCTGGAACAGCACGGCCACCGGACTGATCGACGCGATCGTCGCGGTCTGGCGTGCTCCCGTGAGCCGCTAGTGATCCGCCGGCACAGGGTCAGCTCCTGCCCTGCAGCCGCCAGATCTGGTTCTTCTTGGTGCTCAGCGCACTCGTCGCGTCGCAGGTCCACTGGTGGATCACCGCCCCGGCCGTGGTCGAGACGTTGCTGACGTCGACGCACTTGCCTCTGTGGACGGCGACCAGCTGGTAGTCCTTGCTGTTGCCCAGTGCGGAAACCGGGTTGAGCGTGAACTGCTGGTTGGTGCCGCCGCTGCAGGTGTACTGGATGACGGCGGCGCCGTCCGAGGTGGCGGCCCCGGTGACGTCGAGGCGCTTTCCAGGACCGCGGGGGCCACGGACCGCGGGTGCCGCTCGGCCAGCGGCTGCGCACCGGTTCCGTACACCGCTTTGCGGCCGAGCCAGTCACTGGGGGCGACCCGGTGCTCATGGGCCGCGGTGACCGTCGGTTCGTACCGGATCCGCCAGCCGCCCTTGACCGCCCGCCAGCAGAAGTCGACGTCCTCGCCCACCCGCATCCGTCCGTCGAAACCGTCGCCGACCGCGTCGACGCGGGCGACGACACAGGCGGTGGGCGCCCAGGAGACGAACGATCCGGGCCGTACCGACGCCGGGCGAGTGCCCAGGTCCAGAGAGGAGCGGACCTGTTCGTAACGGCTGATCCAGTTGCCGCCGTCCGGGGTGCGCAGCCCGGTGATGCGGGGTACGGCGACACCGACGCGTGGGTCCGTGAAGTGCCGGAGCAGAGTGGACACGGTGTTCTCGGCGAGCACCACGTCCGAGTCGACGAAGACCACGAACGGGGTGCGCACTAGGCGCTGTTTCTCGGATCTCCTGTCGTGGGTGGGGTGTTGGGGTCAGGCTGGCGGCATGGGCCGTGGGGATCTGACCAATGCGGAGTGGGATCGTCTGGAGTCGTTCTTGCCTCGTGGTGGTGTGCGTGGGGGCCGGTGGAGTGATCACCGTCGGGTGATCAACGGAGTCCTCTACCGGGTGCGGACGGGCGTGCAGTGGCGGGACCTGCCGGAGCGGTTCGGGCCGTGGGAGACCGTCTATAAACGGCATCGCCGCTGGTCAGCAGATGGAACATGGGCAATGTTGCTGTCGAAGGTCCAGGCTGCCGAGGACGCTGCGGGTCAGATCGACTGGGACGTGTCGGTGGACTCAACAGCAGTGCGGGCTCACCAGCATGCCGCCGGCGCGAGGAAAACGCCGCCGGCCGCGGTTGTCCAAAGGGGGGCCGCGCGGGGGACAAACCCGGCCGATCCGGTCCTGCGGAAACTGGCCGCCCGGCTGGAGGAGGTGGTCAGATCGGCGAATGCCTGGGACGCTCCCGCGGAGGCTTCACCACCAAAATCCACCTCGCCGCTGAGGGGCGATGCCGACCCCTCGCCCTCGTCCTGACACCCGGACACTACGGTGACGGCCCCCAGCTGGAGCGTGTACTGGCGCAGGTATCCGTGCCCCGCACCGGAGTCGGACGGCCTCGCACCCGCCCCGACCATGTCCTGGCAGACAAGGCCTACACGTCCCGAAGCAACCGCCGGTACCTGCGACGACGTGGAATCCGGCACACCATCCCCGAACGTCTCGACCAGCAAAAGCACCGCCGCAACCGCGGCTCTCGCGGCGGGCGTCCGACGGGCTTCGACAGCGAGCACTACAAGAAACGCAACACCGTCGAACGTGAGATCAACCGGTTGAAGGGCTTCCGCGCCGTCGCCACCCGCTACGAGAGACGCGCCTACACCTACCTCGGCACCGTCACACTCGCAGCACTCCTGATCTGGCTCCGCACATGATCCGAGAAACAGTGCCTAGCAGACGCCGCACATGCCGTCGATCGAGACCTCCTCGACCAGTTCGTCGGCCTCGATGAGGCCGTCGTCGGGCGAGGTCAGGTCTGCGGCGGTCTGCGGCTCGGTCTCGGTGGACGTCATGTCGTTCATGCGTCTCTCTCCCACGAGGTCGGAATGCCCTGCGGCGCAGGGCCGGTCGCCCCCCCCGTGAGGGGATTGGCATGCAGTGTCAAAATACTAGGTGTCGCATCCCGGCAACTTGCGCGAGCCGAACAGGAGTGGTGGGCTGCGCAGTTGGGGGCGGTACGC
Source organism: Streptomyces sp. NPDC107454 (assembly GCF_055582885.1). Lineage (NCBI taxonomy): Bacteria > Bacillati > Actinomycetota > Actinomycetes > Kitasatosporales > Streptomycetaceae > Streptomyces > Streptomyces sp. NPDC107454. The sequence goes on from NZ_JBVJPA010000014.1 coordinate 283,493, forward strand.
GGTCCCTACATGTCGTGGCTCGTCCACGCCGGGGCATGCGAGGGCGTGGACTACGACCTGGACAACCTGATCAAGGTCTGGGACCAGACCAAGCGGCAGGACTGGGCGCTGGGCGAGCGCACGCGACTGGGGGTGCGGTCCAAGGCGTTCACCCAGGACCCCTCTCCTGGGACGAGGTCTCGGTCGTCGACTTCCCTCGGGCCTATCAGCCGTGGCTGGAAGACGCCGGACTCTGAGGCGGGCGGGGGAGCGGCGGAAGCAGTACCCGACGATGACTCAGTCTGGCGCTGTCGCGACCTCAGTCAGTACATTCAACTCCATAAATGTGTCGAACGAATATCGCGAGGCAAGTGGCTGCCGAAGGTGGGAGGATCGGTCCCGCCGTGAGGACCGCGTGCCCGCTCGACCTTGGAGAGAATCCGTGCCCGTACGACCGGATACCGAGAGGGGGGAGAACGCCGCGCGCGCCCGCCGAGTCACCAGCGCGGACGTGGCCCGTCTCGCGGGGGTGTCCCGCACCACGGTGAGCGACGTCCTCAACGACCAGCGGGTGGACCGCTACCGCCCCGACACCGTCGAGCGGGTGCGCAGCGCGGCGGCGGAGTTGGGCTATGTCCGTTCGACGGCCGGCCGGGCCCTGGTCATGGGCCGCAGCGATTTCATCGTCGTGGTGGTGCCCCATGTGACGTACATGCGGTTCCAGGACGTCATCGAGGCCATGACGCGCCACATCGAGGAGTTCGGATTCAACGCGGTCGTACACCTCAAGGGACCCAAGGAGGAAGAGGGCCGGGGGCGGAACCGGCTGCTGAACCTCGTCGAGGGGCTGCGCCCCGCCGGCGTCGTCGACCTGGGTGGCCTGTCCACCGCCGACATCGTGTACATCGAGGGGAACTGCTGTCCCGTCATCCCGCAGGAGCAGCCCGCCGACGTCAACGTCTGGATCGGCGTGTTGCAGGCCGAGCACTTGCACTCCCGGGGCTTCACCGACCTCGCATACGCCTTCCTCTCGGACGCCCGGGACGAACCGTACGGCCAGGCGCGGGCCACCGCGGTGGTGGACTACTGCGCGGCCGAAGGGCTCGCCGCACCGACGTTCCTGCACGTCCCGATCGACGCGGAGGGCGCTCGGCAGGCCCTGGCGGAGCTCGTCGAACATCGAGGACGCCCGGTGGGTATCGCCTGTCACAACGACGAGGTGGCCATCGCCGTCGTGTTCGCCGCCCATCGGCTGGGACTGCGAGTGCCGGCCGACGTCGCGGTGATCGGGGTGGAGGGCGGCGACGTGGGGCAGGCCGTGTCGCCCCGGCTGAGCACGGTCGCGGGGGACGTCTCGGCGGCGGTGCAGCACGTGCGGTACTTCCTCACGCAGACCTTCGGCGGTGAAGGCGCCCCGGAAAGGCTTCCCGCCCTGGAGGACATCTACAGGATCCTGCAGGGCGAGACCACGTAGCCGCCCGACAGCCATTTCACCGGGTGGGCTGCACCGGCGGCTTATCGGCCGGTGAATCTGGGGGGCCTGTGTTCCCGGAAGGCGGCGATGCCTTCGTGGAGGTCAGCTGTGGTCATGGTGACAGGCTGGGCGAGTGCTTCCCACTGGATGGAGGCGTCGAGTCCGGCGGCCGATTGTTCGATGCCGGTCTTGGTCAGCCGCAGGGCGATGGGCGCCGCTTGAGCGATCCGGTCGGCGATCTCGAGGGAGTGGGTGAGTACGTCGTCGGCGATGTCGGTGACCAGGCCCCAGTGCAGAGCCTGGTCGGCTTTCACTTCACGGCCGGTGTAGAGCATGTCGCGGGCGCGGGTGGGGCCGATGGCTTCAGGCAGGAGCCAGGTGGCGCCCATGCCGCCGTGGGTTCCGCGGTGGACGAAGGGGGTGCTGAAGCGCGCCTGTGGGCTGGCGTAGCGGATGTCGCAGGCAAGCGCGAGACAGACGCCGGCGCCGATGGTGGGGCCGTTGACGGCGGCAATGACAGGGAAAGGGAGGGAGCGTGGGCGCAGCCAGCTGCGGTAGAAGGGCAGCATCCGTTCACGCAGGCGGTCGATGGTGATGTCGTCGGCCGAGCCCTGGTCGAGCCAGGACAGATCGGCGCCGGAGCAGAATGAACTGCCGTGGCCGGTGACGATCAGGACGCGGGTCGATCGGTCCGCCGCCACCGTGTCCATGGCCTGGTTCCAGGCCTGGGTCAGTTCCTCGGTCATCGCGTTGCGGACACCGGGCCGGTTCAGCGTCGCCACCCGGATGCCGGGGGTGGGTTCGCTGAGCACCACCGCTTCGCTGGAGTCGGCCGCCATACTCTGTTCCCCTCTACGCCGGAATGATGGAGTGTGCGGCAGGATACCGAGCGAAGCCCCTACCAGGTCATGAGCACGGCGCTGGTCTCGGACTCCCCGGAGGCGGCCTTGAGCGGCGGCTGCTGGACGGCCGGCCCCGGGCGGGTCATGCCGACGGGGAGCGGCTGGGGCGCCAGTTCCCACAGTGTGGCGATCACTTCCTGCAGGACATCGCGCTGCAACACGTAGTAGTACTTGCGGCCGCGCTTGTGCGTCGTGATCAGGCCGGCCTGCGCGAGGAGCTTCGTGTGGTAGGAGATGGTCGCCTTCGACACCGGCACGGCGTCCTCCAGCAGGCTGCAGGGGTACTCGCCCTCCTCCGTCGCCAGCTGCTGGATGATCTTCCAGCGCATCGGGTCGGACAGCGCCTTGAAGACCTCTGTGGGATCGGCGGGCTCGCTCGTCATCATGTTTCTCCATCTATCTCAAGGTGGCTGTCGAAGCGTTCGACGGTTGTGAACTGATCTACCTTGAGTCTAGCGCTGATGACCTGGGACTATCCCAGTTTGAGCGGCGCGCAATGACGCAAACGCTGTCGACACGTATCGATAACCAGCGAGTAATGTTTCGTCACATGCAAACTTACCGTCGCATCGAGCCCAACCACCGCGCCGACTCCTTGGCCTGACGCTCGAAGGTGACGGGGTCGACGGCGATGAGACCGAACGTGGGCGTGTACGACCCCCACTCGTAGTTGTCGAGCGCGCTCCAGTGGAAGTAGCCGTGGACGACGATGCCGTCGGCCATGGCCTCGGCCAGCCCCTCGAGCGCGCCGGTCGTGTAGTCGATACGACGGGTGTCGTCAGTGGTGGAGATGCCGTTCTCCGTCACGGTGATCGGCACTCCCGGCACCACCTGCGCCGTGTGGCGTACGGCTTCGCCGAGTGCCGCAGGGTAGTACTCCCAGCCACTGAGGGTGCGCTCGGCGTCGTCGGGTGCCGGTATGGGGCCGTCCTGACCGATTCTGGTGCGGGTGTAGGACTGCACCCCGATCCAGTCGTCGTCGCGCCCGGCCGCCAGGAAGATGTCCTCCCTGAGCCAGGTGTAGTCGGCGGTGATCTGTTCGGCACCGGGGAGCGCCTGGTACACCTGGTTGGCAACCGTCCAGCCCACCCGGATCTCGGGCGAGAGGGACCGGATCACCTCACGCGCACGACCATGCGCCTCGATCAGTACGTCGCTGGTGTCCTTGTCGGGCAGTGGCAGACCCGCCGGAGAGGGCCACCTTGTTCGCCGGGTCTATGTCGGCGAGCAGTGCGGGTGTCAGCGTTGCAGACACCCCGACGGGCAGCATCCAGCTGAAGTTCGCCAGGAGGATCAGGGGCAGAAGCCGCTCGAGCGACACTGCCTCCTTCGGAGGGGAGCTGACCGGAGTTGCCGCGGGGACGGTGTCACGCAGTGACGACGGGAGGGCTGCCGTCTGCGGCACGGGCTGATCCATAGGTTCTCCTGGGCATCGTTGCACCAGTGGCGACCAGTTCGTCACGAGGTAACCGCGACGTTAACACCAAACTTGTTTGATGTATAAGTTTTGCGCCGAGGTTTGTCCGGCGCGGCCTCACGGGCCGACCTCCTCGCCTCGCCGCGGCTCCCTGAGGAAGAAGGCCTCCAGGTCTTCGCCCATGTCGATCGAGGGGTCGTAGAGCCACTGGATCTGAAGCCCGTCGAACAGCGCGAGGGTGACGCGCGCGAGCCAGGCGGGATCCTCGGTCATGGCGAGCACCCCGGTTTCCTGCCACGCGCGGATCTGCTCGGTCAGCACCTCGCGGAGCAGGGCGTAGCGGCCGGCGAAGAACTCGTGCCCGTCGTGGGCCTCGTCCGTGGCCTCCGCGCTGAGGTTCACGAAGAGTTTGACCAGGCCAGGAGTGCTCTGTACGTAGTCGACCCTGCTCTTGAAATCGAATCCCAGGGTCTCCAGGACCGGCTTGTCGGCCCGGTCGCGCGCTTCCACGATGGCGGCCATGAGCGCCTGCCTGGAGCCGAAGTAGTGGGTGATGGTCCCCGCTCGCACTCCGACGCGCTCGGCGATCTCGTGGAACGTGGACTGGTGGTATCCGCGCTCCGCGATGGTCTCCAAGGCGGCGTCGAGGATCTCCGCCCGCCGCGTGAGCCCCTTGGCGTAGGGGCCCCGCCTGCCGTCCTCGGCGGGCCTCCTCGGCTCTTTTCCGTCGCGCGTTGAAATGGGGGGCTGTGATGTGCGGGGCTGTACCCGGTCATGTGGGGCGGACGCCGCGGGGTCGGCCGCCGCGTCGCGGGCGGCGCGGGCCTCTTGCATCAACCGGGCCAGCAGGAGCGGCAAGTCCCTGCTCAGGCGGGCGAACGCCTCGTCGGCGTCGTGGGCCTCCTGGAGGTCCGACACGAAGCGTGCCGTCTCCTGTGCTATCGACTCCGCCGCCTGCAGCGCCGCCTGTCGGGGGCCTTCCTCGACCTGGCCCGTGTGGACCTGCGAGGCGCTGTGCACGGCCTGCCGGGTGCCGGCCTGGCGGGCCCGGTACGCCTTCGACTGGCAGGAGCGGCCGCAGTAGACCGACGGGCGCCCGCGCTCCGAATGCTCCAGCACCCTGTCGCACACGGCGCAGCGACGGTCCGATTCGCCCCCCTCGTACGCTGACGACGTCTCCATGCCGCCAGACTAGCAATTTCGACGCGCGACGAAAAATGCGGACCCTGGCCAACCGCATGAGGAGCTCGAAGGCCTCGCAGACCGTGCGGGTGCTGCGCTCGACGGTCAACCGACGGCTGCCGTCGCTCACCGCACAGATATGCGCGTCGGTCTGTGCCTCGCTGCCGATCTCGGGGAACACATCGGGCGGACCGCGGCGGTGGAGGCGCCCTCTCGGTGCGCGAGAACCGACCGCCCGCGCCCGGACGGCAGGGGCACGCGTGGCCCGCCCCAGGTACCCCTTGCTGAGCGGGTGGGTCTGTGAACGCCCCTCCGGTCTTCGGACGTGGCTGCTTGAGAGACCGCTCGGTGAACTACGGCACCGTCGCAGGCGGCGACACCGAGGGCGCCCGGCTGCTGATGCGGCACCTTTTCGCACGGGGACACCACAGGATCGCTCACCTGACCGGGCACGACGAGGAGCGCGCGGGAGCGGCGCTCGCGGTCAGGCTGTCGACGTACCTCGACGAGATGTCCGTACCGGCAGGGAGTCCCTCATCCCGGTTCTGCGGACCCGTTCGTCGGAGGACGTACACCGGCTCGCGACCGGCCTGCCGGAGTCGGCCGGCGCGCCGACCGCCATCTTCGCCGCGCATCACGGCCTCGCGTCGGAGGTGCTCCGAGTCGTTAAGGAACGCGGCCTGGACGCGCACCAGTTGTCGGTCGTGGGGTGCGACGACGTGGGCTTCGCGAGTCGTCCCGGCATTTCGGTGCCGACCGTGGACCAGTCCGGCGACGACCTCGGCCGTCGTGCCGTACGGATGCTTCGCGAGCGGATCGAGGGCCGCGTCGCGGCGAAGCACGGGGAGACCGAGCCGCGGTTGGTGGTACGAGGTCGACCGCCCCCGCGCCACGCTGAGCCGCGTGCGCGTCATTGCCCGGCGTGCGGTGGAGTGGAGGAGGTGACCGCGTCGACGCCCGGAATGCCGTTCGTCCACGCGGCCGGTGTTCAGAGCGGCAGCTGGGCGAGGATCTCCGGGTCGTCGGACAGCCCGGGCCCGTTCACCACGCGCCCGGCGGCGACGCGCTCCACGAAGGCGGCGACCCGGTCAAGTGCCTCCAGCGCCTCGGGAAGGATGACCCCGCAGATGGGCCAGGCGTGATGCATCTCCGGCCAGATCTCCAACGTGGTCTCCACTCCGCAGCTGCCCGCGCGGGTGGCCAGACCGAACGAGTCGTCCCGCAGCAGTTCCGAACCGGACACGAGGACGAAGAGCGCGGGCAGGCCCGTGAGGTCGGCGAGTGCAGGTGACGCCTGAGGGTCCTCGAGGTCATGGTCTCCCAGGTAGTCCCGGGCCATCAGCGGTCCGCGGTCCGCCCTGAGTATCGCGTCCGTGCCGTCGTTCTCCGCCCAGCTGCCCGACAGGTAGTTCTCCGGGCGCATGTCGAAGACCCCGGAGTACAGCACCCCGGCGATCACCGAGGTGTCGCCCGCGTCACGCAGACGCAGCAGGAGCCCGGCGGCCAGGCCGGCGCCCGCGGAGTCCCCCGACACGACGACGCGTGCGTCGGGATAGGCGGCGCGGACGGCGGCGTAGGCCTCGGCGCAGTCGTCCAGACCGGCGGGGAAGGGATGCTCCGGAGCGAGCCGGTACTCGGGTGCGACCGCTCGGGCCTTCGTACGCAGGGCCAGCAGTCCGGCTATGGAGCGTGTCCCCGCCGCGGTGCCGCTGCGGAAACCGCCGCCGTGGATGTGGAACAGGACCACGTCCTCGCGGGGTTCGGCCGGTTCGAAGAGGAGGGCGCCCTCCTGTCCGGCGAACGTCGACTCCGTGATGCCCGCCGGCGCCGGTGTGAGGGCCGCGTTGGCCACGGCGGCGGCACGCTCCTCGGCGAGAGTGGGAGGAGTCTCACCCCGCCCGGACATAACGCGGTCGGTCAGCCATTGGTGGGCCTTGCTGGGCATCGGTTCTCCATGTCGTGGTGATGACGGTGCTGCTGTCGGTCGGCTTGCTGGTGGCCACGGGGAGCGGTGAGCGGTACGTGTCGTCACACTAGCGTTGAATTTTTGTGGACGATAGATTTCTGTCGTGCGCAGCGCGGTCCCGCCACTCCGCCCTGCCGCTCGACTTCGCTCTGCCGCTCGACGGGGACGGGGTTGGGCGACGTGCGACCGGGCGCCGAATACCCCGCCGCCGCTCTGCCGTCCACGGCCCGGCAGACGCCCGCGCTCCGACTCCGGCTCGGAATCTACGGCGCCCCGATCGAGAGGTCCTTTCATGAGCGACCGAACCGACACCCACCGCGCCATGGCACGGCGCAGGTACGACGCGCAGGTTCACGGACACGAACTCGGCCACGTCGAATCCTGGTTCACCATCGACGGGGAGATCCACGAGCCGTACGACCTGACGCTCTTCTCCCCGAAGCGAGGGGACTGGACGGTGCGGATGACCGGCCGGGACAGCATGGACCCCGGCCCGGAGTTCCGGATGTACTGGACGGGGATGCCCGACTTCCGCATCCAGCGGTACGAGGTCTTCCCGCACGAGGAGGGCTGGATCGCGCGGCAGGTCTTCGGCGGCACGACCCGTGACGGCGTCGAAGTCACCGCGCACCAGGTGGACTTCGTGACGATGGACGACCGGTTCCGCATCGTCCGACTGGAGTGGTTCACCGACCCCGACGAGTGGCTGCGGGTCTGGTCCCTCGCCAGCGGCAAGCCGGTGGACGAGGTGTCCCGGCTCTTCGACCGTCACGACGGGTTCCAGCAGCTCATCGCCGATACCATAGGCGGCCAGGAGGGCGACCGGGGTGCCGGCGGCTGAATCGGTATGTCCACGCGGCCGACGACGGCTGGGCGGTGGCTTCCTCTCTCGGCTCCGACATGGCGGGATATCGGAGCTCGACCTCTTGTCCTGTGCGGACATCCGCGTAATGATGCGATAGATATCTATGTATCGAAGTTATGCGGCGACGATGTAGGGCGGTTCAGCGCGCGAATGAGACTCGCACTGCACATCAACGACTACTCGGGCCTGGAGCCCGCCCGTATGGCATCGGGCCTGGCCCGGATCGCTGGTACGGCAGAGGAGGCCGGCTTCAGCCGGTTGAGTCTCACCGATCATGTGTGGCAGGTGAGCATGATCGGTGAGGAGCATGAGCCGATGCTGGAGGCGTACACGACGCTCGGCTACCTGGCCGGCCGGACACGGTCGATCGAGTTGCAGACGCTTGTCACGGCCGCGACGTACCGCTCTCCGGGACTTCTGGCGAAGATCGTCACCACACTCGACGTCCTGTCCGGTGGCCGGGCCTGGCTAGGGATCGGCGCCGGCTGGAACGAGCAGGAGGCCACCGGCCTCGGCCTGCCGTACGGGCCCCAGGGCGAGCGTTTCGAGCGCCTGGAGGAGACCCTGAGCATCTGCAGGGCGATGTGGGCCGACGGAGACGAACCCTTCGTGGGCAAGCACTACCAGCTGGGCGGCACCCTCAACTCACCCCAGGCACTGAGCCGTCCGCGTCCCCGCATCCTGGTCGGGGGCAGCGGTGAACGGGTCACGCTGCGCCTGGCGGCGAGGTACGCGGACGCGTTCAACGTGTACGGCGGCCCCGACGCCGGCCACAAGGTGGCGCGGCTCGTCGAACACTGCGAGGCGGTGGGACGGGACGTCGACACCGTCGAGAAGACGGCGCTGCTGCCCGTCACCGTCGACGCGCCCGGTGAAGTGGAGCGCCTGCTGGAGGAGTTGCGGCGGCTGCACGAACTGGGCTTCACCACTGTCTACGGCGCGGTCACGGACGTGGCGGACCTGAAGCCGCTGGAGACGCTCGGGTCGAAGGTGATTCCCGAGACCGCCACCTGGTGACCCGTCAGGGTCCACCCCGCCATCTGTGCCGCCTGGCCCACCCCACGCCGTACGCAACCGTTTTGATGGGAGACGCGATGAACGTCGACGACATGATCCTGGTGAGCATCGACGACCATGTGGTCGAGCCGCCCGACATGTTCGAGCGGCATGTCCCGGCCCGGTACAGGGACCAGGCGCCGAAGTCCATCCTGGACGAGAACGGCTACGAAAAGTGGTGGTTCCAGGGCAAGTCCAGCGGCTCCATCGGCCTGAACGCGGTGGTGGGATGGCCCAAGGAGGAGTGGGGCCTGAACCCGTCGACGTTCTCCGAGATGCGACCGGGCAGCTACGACATCCATGAGCGGGTCCGTGACATGAATCGCAACGGGATCCTCTCCTCGATGTGTTTCCCGTCGTTCGCCGGATTCAGCGCGCGCTACTTCCAGGAGGCCGATGACAAGGACCTCTCCCTCATCATGCTGAAGGCCTACAACGACTGGCACATCGACGAGTGGGCCGCGAGTTACCCCGGTCGTTTCATCCCCATCGCGCTCGCCCCGGTCTGGGACAGGGACGAACTCGCCAAGGAGGTGCGGCGCGTCGCGGCCAAGGGCGTCAAGGCCGTCACGATGCCCGAACTCCCGCACCTGCAGGGGCTGCCCAGCTACCACGACCTCGATTACTGGGACCCGTTCTTCCGGGCGGCCTGCGAGAACGACGTCGTCATGTGTCTGCACATCGGGCAGGGGTTCGCGGCCATCCGCAACGCGCCCGACGCGCCGATCGACAACATGATCATCCTCGCCACGCAGGTGTCGACCTTCGCCGCCCAGGACCTGCTGTGGGGCGGGGCGATGGCCAAGTACCCGGACCTGAAGATCGCCTGGTCGGAAGCGGGCATCGGGTGGATCCCGTTCTATCTGGACCGCTGCGACCGGCACTACACCAACCAGCGCTGGCTGGGTCACGACTTCGGCGGCAAGCTGCCGAGCGAGATCTTCCGCGAGCACTCCCTGGCCTGCTACGTCACCGACCCCACCGCGCTCAAGGTCAGGCATGACATCGGCGTGTCCAACATCGCCTGGGAGTGCGACTTTCCGCACTCGGACACGATCTGGCCGAACGCGCCGGAGTTCGTCCTCGACGAGATGAACGGCGCCGGCGTACCGGACCACGAGATCAACATGATCACGTACGAGAACACCTGCCGGTTCTTCGGCTGGGACGCGTTCCAGCACATCTCCCGCGAGGACGCGACCGTGGGCGCGCTGCGTGCCCTGTCACCCGACGTCGACACCTCGGTGCGTTCCAAGCACGAGTGGCGCGATCTGTACGCGCTCGCCCACCGGGCCTGATCGGGCACCGGGCGCTGTCGGACACCATCTCGCGATGGTGGTGGTCCGACGCCGCCCGGTCCGGCGCGGCGGGGTCGTGTTGGGCGCCGCCGACGGGCCGTGCTCTCAGGCGAGGGGATGCCCTTCGACGTCCTCGGTGCTGAAGAACAGGGGCGCCCCGAAGGTGTCCTCGACATCGGTGACGAGCAACTCGCTGCGGATCCTCGTGGTCCGCACCGACTTCTTGTTGAGCCAGCTCTCCGTCGAGTTGAGGTCGGTCACCTTGAACCTGAGGCTGTAGATCATGTTGCCCCATGTCCCGACGTGTCTGCCGAGGTCGGAGCCGGCGTTCACCGGCTCGGCGAGCTGCAGCAGGCCGTCACCGAGCTGAAGTGTCGTGTACTTCGCCGCCAGGTCAGCGTCCATGCCCGTCCGCACCGGCACCGCCTGCATGACGTCGACGTACGTCTGCACGGCCGCTGCCAGGTCGCGAACTCCCAGCGTGACATGGGAGAAGTGCTCGATGGTGAGCGGATGGGGCCGCCACATGCGCTCCAGCGACGACCAGGTCTCCTGGTCTCGAGGGTCGCCGGGCATGTCCGTCCGGCAGAGCTCCACCATCAGGCCCGCGGTGTCGCGTGGGCTGGGAAAGAAGTAGTGCGTCTCGGGGTCGAGATGTTCCATCCTGCCGCCGCCGGGCCTGGCGATGTGAACACCGCGCGCCAACAGGCGGTCGGCGAGCCCGGCGAGGTCGTCCACCTTGTAGCCGACCGAGTGCAGGTGACGGCCGTACTTCGCGTAGAACCTGCCCACTGGCAGGCGCGTGTCGGCGGGCATTCGCGGCGCCATGGTCTCGATGCACAGGTCTCCGATCATGAGCAGCGTGGCGTAGCGGTCCTCGTAGGACAGGTAGTGCGGCTCGTCCACGCCGAAGTACACATAGGCGCCCAGGACGTCCTCGTAGAACCGGCGCAGCCTCTGCGCGTCGTCGGACATGTGCACCACGTGCACCAGCTGCCCGATGCCGTGGTCGCCGGTCCGCCGGACCTGCTTCTTCATCGCGGGCAGCTCCCTACACCAAGGCCGGATCCGTCGCACCCGAGGGCGGTGGCCCACCGACCTCGGGTGCCACGTGCCAGGCCGCGTCGGCGGCAAGGTCCACGAGCCGGTACCGGGACGCTTGCACGATCGAGAATATCCCGCGGCCCGGAGCCCGCACATGTGCGTAGTCTCATACGCACTTCGGCCGCCAGTGCGGGATCGTGTCCCCTCCGCGCGCACGACCCTCGTTCCGCCGGCTCGGCATGAGCGACAGTCGATCCGGAAGGCCTGCTGCCCGTCCTCTTCGATCAGCCTGCGTCCTCAGGGCACCTCGACGACTACGGCCCCGCCCTGTCCGCCGCCGGCGCACATCGTCGCCACTCCCTTGCCGCCACCCCGGCGGCGCAGCTCGTGGACGAGCGTCGTCAGCATGCGGGCGCCGCTCGCGGCGACGGGGTGGCCCAGGCTGCAACCGCTGCCGTGGACGTTGACCCGGTCCTCGTCCAGGCCGAGTTCCTGGCAGGCCGCGACGGGTACGCAGGCGAACGCCTCGTTGATCTCCCACAGATCGATGTCCGAGGTGGCCAGACCGGCGCGGTTGAGGACCTTGACCGCGGCATCGATGGCGCCGACCCCGGTGAACCGCGGCTCCACCCCGACCGCGGCCCAGGCGCGCACGGTCGCGAGCACCGGTACGCCCTCCTCCCGGGCCAGTTCGTCGGACAGCACGGCGAGGGCGGCCGCCGCGTCGTTGACCCCGGCGGCGTTGCCGGCGGTGATCGAGAAACCGTCGATCTCCGGGTGCAGGGGCTTGAGGACGGCCAGCTTCTCCGCCGAGGTCGTGGGACGGGGGTGCTCGTCGACGGTGAAGGCGACCATCGAACCGTTGCGCCGGGTCACCTTGATCGGCGCGATCTCGTCCGCGAAGAGCTCCGCCTCGATGGCGGCCACCGCCCGCTGGTGCGAGCGCAGGGCCCACGCGTCCATCCGCTCCCGAGTGATCCCGAACTTCCGGGCCACGTTCCAGCCGACGCTCAACGACACGTCGTCGGTCGCGTCCTCGGTGTAGGGGAAGGTCGGGGGATTCCGCTGCTCCATGTCGTCGCTGAGCGGCACGCGCCAGTTCAGGGCCGGGGCGGTGGAGAAGGACTGCACGCCGCCGGCGACCACCGCGCGGTCCATACCGGAACGGATGCTCGCGGCGGCGGCCCCGACCGCGGTCAGGCTGCTGGCGCAGTGCCGGTTGAGCGCCACTCCGGGCACCCGGGTCATCCCCGCGGCGACCGCGGCATGACGGGCCAGGTCACCACCGCCGTAGAGCGACTCTCCGAAAACCACGTCATCGAACTGTTCGGCCGCCACTCCGGAGCGACGCACGGCCTCGCGCAGGACGTGCAGGGCGAGAACCTCGGCCGGAACATCCGCGAGCATGCCTTTGAACGCCGTTCCGATCGGAGTACGGACCGCACTGGTGATCACAGCTTCGGGCACGGGACACCACCTGACTGTGTTGTGTTGTCTGGAAGGCAGCCCGAGACGGATACGGCGGGCGGCAGAGCCGACTGTAGTAGATAGATCGAAAGACGTAAATGTATTCAGGGTTGATCGATGAGGAACAGGGCCCTGGTGAGGGGCCGTCGGGGAACTCTCTGCAATGGCGGGAAGGGGGTGCGTGCACGTCTGTTGACACGTGCCGAAAGCTCTTCCTAGGGTGAATCACGCCGGATCGGAGGGCTTCAGGGACGAACCACTCCACCTGCGCGGAGGCGTCGCCGGCGGAGAGGCTGGCCGATGTCGCTGTACGGACAGTTCGACGTTGTGGTCATCGGGTTCGGCGTGGTCGGAGCGGCCGCGGCGCTCGCGGCCGCGAGCGCCGGAGCCCGAGTGATGGTCCTTGACCGAAGTGGCTTGTGGGAGCGCAGATGGGGCGCTTCTCCTCGAGCCCGGTCTCGGGCGGCGCTGCGGAGCGCCGCACGGTCGGCCGGGGTGGAGGTGCGCCCCGTGTGCCGCGCCCACGAACTGATGATGGAAGCCGATCGAGTGCGCGGCGTCGGCTACGCGGCGTTCAGCGAGCGCGGGTTGGCCGCCATGGCCTGCCGGACGCTGGACCGGGCGGGCGACCGAGGCTCGCGCTCCGCGTCACGGGTACTGACCGCTGCCGGGGATCTGGTGTGGGAGTCGGGGTTCCGGGTCGAGGAGGTCGGCTGTGCGTCGGTCGTTCTTGCCGTGGATCCGCGTCACTGGGACTTCGTCGGGTCGGCGACGGCGGCCGTGGTCCAGTCTGCGCAGATGGTGCCGGCTTTCACGCCGCCGGGGCGGCCGCGGCGCCTGAGCCTCGTCGGTGACGACGCGGTGGTGCCACCGACGCCGGAGCTGAGCGCCCGCCTCTGGTGCGCCGGGTCCGGCCTGGCGCCGGGGCCGCAGGGCGAGTTGCGGGTCGACGGCGCGACCGGTGCCGTATGGGTCGGTCGCGAGCTGGCTGTCCGAGGCCTCTATGCCGCGTTGCCCGCCGGTGCTCCGGATTGCGTCGGGCCCGCGCGGCGCGCCGACGATCCGTCGCCTGCCGAACCGGGCTGTCTCTCCGCTCTGCGCGCGGGACGGCGGGCCGCCGACGCCGCTCTGGCCGCTTCGCGGCGCACGCGGCTCTCTGTGTGAGGCGGCGCCAGGACTGCCGCGCCCTTTGACGGCGAGGCGCCTCGCGGAGTGGCTTCCCCGAATCGAAAGCTGCTCGGCCGCACTGTAACCCCTCATAGTTCGATACATTGACAACTGTTCATCACCAGTGTTCAGTGAGTGCACCCCGGAGCCGAGGTGAGAGGAAGACTCGATGGAGCTCGCGCTGTCACCGGATCAGAAGCTGTTCCGGGCCTCGGCCAAGGGGCACCTCGACAAGGAGTACTCCCTCGACCGCGTCCGCGGGATGAAGGACGGCGAGCCCCGATGGAGCAGGCAGTGGTGGCGCAGCGGCGCCGAGTTGGGCTGGGCCGCGATGCTCGTCCCCGAGGAGCTGGGCGGCGGCAGTGTCTCGGGCGAGGGAGTACGTGATCTGAGCCTGCTGGCCGAGGAGTTGGGCGCCGGTGTGGCCCCGGGGCCACTGCTCACGGTCAACGTCGTCCTCGCCGGGCTGGTGGCGGCGCAGGGGCACGGGCCCGATCACAGCGCGGAGATCGAGGCGCTGGCGGCGGGGGAGACCGTGGCGACCTGGGCCGTGTACGAACCCGGCGGCGAGTGGGCGCCGGGAGAGGCCGCCGTCTCCGCGTCGGGTGACGGGGACGGGTTCCTGCTGGACGGCGTCAAGGACCGCGTCCAGGAGGCCGACCAGGCCGATCTACTTCTGGTCACGGCCAACACCCCGGACGGACTCGCCCAGTTCCTCGTTCCCGCCTCCGCGCCGGGGGTGTCGGTCAGCCCGCAGTGGTCGCTCGACCTGTCCCGGTCCTTCGGCGAGGTCCGCTTCGACCGGGTCCGGGTCGCCGACGAGGCCCTGGTGGGCACACCCGGCGACATGCAGACCGTGGAACGGCAGCTGCAGATCGCCCTGGTGATCCAGTGCTCGGAGGTGTGCGCCGTGCTGGACCGGGCCTTCGCCCTCACCACGCAGTGGGCCTTCGACCGCTACTCCTTCGGCCGGCCGCTCGCCTCCTACCAGGCACTCAAACACCGTTTCGCCGATCTGCGCACCTGGCTGGAGGCCTGCCACGCTACCACCCAGGCGGCGGCAGCGGCCGTACAGGAACAGTCCCCGCAGGCGGCCGAACTGACCAGCGTGGCCAAGTCGTACGTAGGCGACCGCTCGCTCGTGATGCTCCAGGACTGTGTGCAGCTGCACGGCGGCATCGGGGTGACCTGGGAACACGACCTGCATCTGTACCTGCGCCGGGCCACGCTCGACCAGGCCCACTACGGGACACCGCAGGACCACCGGCTGCGACTGGCCGACCTCGCTTCCCTCTGAGTCCCTCCCGACCTGGCGAAGGGTTGAACCGCGATGACCGACAACGCCGTTGAGGGCGTCGAACCGTTCCGGGCGAGGGCCAGGACCTGGCTGTCCGAGAACATGCCCCGCCTCGACGACCGGTCGCAGCCGGAGTCCCTGGACCCCGACGACGACAGCCACGAATGGGCACGCGCCCGAGAACTCCAGCAGTTGCTCTACCAGGGCGGTTTCGCCGGCATCTGCTTCCCGCGCGAGTACGGCGGACTCGGACTGACCGAGGCCCATCAGAGGGCCTTCACCGAGGAGAGCGACGGCTATGAGATGCCGCTGCTGCTCAACGTCCCCTCGTTCGCGATCTGCGG
This sequence comes from Streptomyces sp. NPDC107454, assembly GCF_055582885.1. Taxonomy (NCBI): domain Bacteria; kingdom Bacillati; phylum Actinomycetota; class Actinomycetes; order Kitasatosporales; family Streptomycetaceae; genus Streptomyces; species Streptomyces sp. NPDC107454. The sequence continues at coordinate 298,951 of NZ_JBVJPA010000014.1, forward strand.
CGCGACCCTGCTGGACGCGGGAAGCGAGGAGCAGAAGCGGGACCGCATCGGGGCCACGATCAGGGGCGAGGAGATCATGTGCCAGCTCCTGTCCGAGCCCAGCGGCGGATCCGACCTGGCCGGCCTGATCACCCGCGCCGAGCACGACGGCGACGAATGGATACTCAACGGGGCCAAGACCTGGAGCACTTCGGCATACGCCGCCGACTGGGGCCTGTGTCTCGCGCGGACCAACTGGGACGTGCCCAAGCACCAGGGGCTGACGATGTTCCTCGTGCCGTTGAAGGCGCCGGGACTGACGCTGAACCGGGTGCGCATGGTCAACGGGTCGCGGGAGTTCTGCGAGGAGTTCTTCGACGACGTACGCCTGCCCGCGTCGTCCGTGGTCGGCACGGTCGACGACGGCTGGACGGTGGCGTCCCGCCAGCTCTTCCACGAACGCAACGCCGTGGGCGGCGGGTCGCCGTACGTGAGCGGCAGCGGCAACCTGCGCGCCACCCCGCACCCGACGCCGTTCGACGTCGCCCGCGCCTCGGGCCGGGCCGCCGACCCGCGGGTGCGCGAACTGGTCGGCGAGTACCTGGCCGCGAAGACGGTCCACGAGCAGACGGTCGGCCGCGTCAGCAGCGCGATGGCCGCGGGGTCGCTGCCACCGGCGGCCTCCTCCGTCCTGCGGCTCCTGCACGCCGAGTACGTGCACCTGATGGACGACTACGCGGTCCGCATCGCCGGCGCCGGGGTCGCGACCGGCGCCGGGACCGGACCCGGTGTCCTCGGCTGGACGGCCACCGGGTTCCTCATGCGGCAGGGCGTGAGCCTCGGCGGCGGCAGCACCGAGATCGCCCGCAACATCGTCAGCGAGCGCCTGCTCGGCATGCCCCGCGAGCCCGCACCCGACCGAGGCGTGCCGTTCAACCAGGTCAAGCGCGTCAGCGGCTGACCGGCCGGTCGGGCACGCCCCTCGCATCGACGCACTTCCCCCCTTCACGACGACACGTGCTGGAGAAGCCATGAATCTCGCGATGGTCCTCGACATGGTGGTCGGCGGCATGCCCGACCGTGTCCTGATCGGCGACCGCGAGACCGGGATGACCGCGCTGGACGTGCGTTCCCGGGCGCTGGCCGGAGCCGAGCGGCTGCGCAAGGCGGGCGCGCGGCGACTGGTGTACCTCGGTCCCAACGGTCCGGCGTTCCCTGTCGCACTGTTCGCGGCCACCTACGCCGACATCCCCTTCCTGCCCCTCAACTACCGCCTCGGCGATGCCCAGTTGATGGAGGTGATGTGTCGTCAAGCAGCGCCTCTGGTGGTGACCGACACCCCGGAGCGGGTGTCGGGAGCTCCCGGTGCGGAGACGGTCGGCGTCGAGGAGTTCCTGACCCTGCCGGCGGCCACGGACGGCTCGACCTCGGCGGAGACGGTGGACCCGGATTCCCCCGCGGTGCTGCTGATGACCAGCGGAACCACGGCCGCGCCCAAGAGCGCCGTCCTGCGGCACCGCAACCTGACCGCGTACCTCTTCGGCTCCGTCGAGTTCGGCTCGGTGCCCGACACGGACGCGACGCTCGTCAGCGTCCCGCCTTACCACATCGCCGCCGTCGCCAACGTGCTGTCGAACCTCTACAGCGGGCGCCGGGTGGTCCATCTGGACGTGTTCTCCCCGGGCGGGTGGCTGGACACGGTGGAACGGCAGCGGGTGACGCACGCGATGGTGGTGCCCACCATGCTGGCCCGGATCGTGGCGGAACTGCGGACGCGGGGAACCGAGGGCCCGACGTCACTGAAGTCGATCTCCTACGGGGGAGCGAAGATCGCACCCGAGGTGATCGAGGAGGCCCTGCGGATGTTCCCGTACACGGGATTCGTCAACGCCTACGGGCTGACCGAAACCGCCTCGTCGATCGCCGTCCTCGGACCCGACGACCACCGCGAGGCCCTCACGAGCACGGACCCGGCCGTACGGGCCCGGCTCGGATCGGTGGGCCGGGCGCTGCCCTCGGTGGAGATCGAGGTGCGCGACGAGGAGGGACAGCCGTGCACGGCCGGGGTGGTGGGGGACATCGTCGTACGCGGGCCGCAGGTCGCCGGGGAGTACCTGGAGGCCGGCAGCGTACTGCGGGACGACGGCTGGTTCCCGACGCGGGACCGCGGCTACCTCGACACGGAGGGCTACCTCTTCGTGCGCGGCCGGGCCGACGACACGATCATCCGGGGCGGCGAGAACATCGCCCCGGCCGAGATCGAGGACGTCCTCGCCGGTCACCCCGCCGTCCAGGAGTGCGTCGTGGCCGGTGTGCCGGACGTCGAGTGGGGTCAGCGCATAGGCGCCTTCGTCGTACTCCACCCCGGGGCCCGGGCCGAGGCCGAGGAACTGCGCACCTGGGTGCGGGAACGGCTGCGCGGCTCCAAGACACCCGACCATGTGCTGTTCGTCGAGGAGTTCCCGACGACGCCGACCGGCAAGGTGCTGCGGCGTGAACTGGTCGGCCGCGTCCGCCAGGACGGACCCGTGGCCGGCTGATCCCGCCGGTCCGGTCATCAACGCAGGGAGGACGAGATGAATCTCGAAGGGGCGTCGGCACTGGTCGTCGGCGGAGCCGGCGGCTTCGGCGAGGCCACCGTGCGACGGCTCGCCGAGGCGGGCGCCGCGGTGCTCATCGCGGACCTGTCCGAGGACAAGGGCAAGGCCCTGGAAGCCGACCTCGGCAGCGCCCGGGTCCGCTATCTGACCACGGACGTCACCAGCCAGGAGTCGGTGGCCGCGGCGGTGGCGGCGGCACAGGAACTGGGCACCCTGCGCGTGTCGGTCGCCGTCCATGGCGGCCCGGCCGCGGCCCGGCGGATCGTCAACCGCAAGGGCGAGTTCTACCCTCTGGAGACGTTCAAGCGGACCACGGACATCTTCCTCGGCGGCACCTACAACGTCCTCGCCCAGTCGGCCGCCGCGATGAGCCGCAATGAGCCGCTGGAGTCCGGGCAGCGCGGCGTCGCCATCATGACCGCCTCGATCGCCGGCTACGAGGCCCAGGTCGGACAGTCGGACTACGCCGCCGCCAAGGGCGGCGTCATCAGCCTCACCCTCGCCGCCGCCCGCGACTTGGCCCCCACCGGCATCCGTGTCATGGGCATCGCCCCCGGCACCTTCTTCACCCCGGCCTTCCGGATGAGCGAGGAGGAGGCCCAGGCGCAGTGGGGGACGGGCGTGCCCAACCCCAAACGCATGGGCCGCGCGGACGAATACGCCCGTCTCGCCCTGCACATCGTCGACAACGACTACCTCAACGGCGAAGTCGTCCGGATCGACGGCGCACTCCGCTTCGGAATCTGAACCAGCCGCACATCACGCCCCTGCAGCAAGGAAGTCGAGGTCTCCACCAGTGATCAAACCGATGGCGGGCATCCGGGTCCTGGAGGTCGCCCAGTTCACCTACGTGCCGTCCGCCGGCGCCGTCCTCGCGGACTGGGGCGCCGACGTGATCAAGGTCGAGCACGCGGAGAAGGGCGACGCCCAGCGCGGCATCGTCAAGGTCTTCAGCCAGCAGGTCGGAGAGGAGGGCTCCACCTTCTCCCCGATGATGGACGGACCCAACCGCGGCAAACGCAGCATCGGACTGGCGCTGGAGAAGCCCGAATCGGCCCGGATCCTGCACGAACTGATCCGCACCAGCGACGTCTTCCTCACCAACTTCCTGCCCAGCGCCCGCAGCAAGCTCGGCATCGACGTCGACGACGTCCGCGCGATCAACCCGGACATCGTGTACGCGCTCGGCACCGGCTTCGGACACAGCGGGCCGGAGGCCGACAAGGGCGGCTACGACAGCACCGCCTTCTGGGCCCGCGGCGGCAGCGCCGACTCCTGCACGCCGCCGGGAGCGCAGTTCCTCACCGCGCAGCCGGTGGGTGCGTACGGCGACAACATCGGCGGGATGACCATAGCCGGCGGCATCGCCGCGGCCCTGTTCGCGCGGGCGCGTACGGGGGTCGTGCCCACCGTGGACGTCTCTCTGGCCGGGGTCGGGGCGTGGGCGACGCAGATGAACGTGAACCTGGCGATGGTCAACGGCGGCCCGCTGCCGAAGTTCGACCCGGTGACCGCCCGCGCCAGCAACCCGCTGACCGCCGTGTACCGCACCGCCGACGACCGGTGGCTGTCCCTCGCGATGCTGCAACCCGGCCGCTACTGGCCCGAGTTCTGCGAGCGGATCGGCCGGCCCGAACTCGCCGCCGACGACCGGTTCGACTCCGCCGAGAAGCTGATGGCCAATGCCGCCGAGGCCAGCGAGATCGTCGCCGCCGCCCTCGCCGCCCGCACCAAGGACGAGTGGGTGGCCGCCTTCGACGGCATGGAGGGCCAGTGGGCCGTCGTGCAGAACACGTACGAGGTCGGACAGGACACCTCGCTCCGGGCCATCGGGCAGATCGCCGACGTCGTCGACGCCGAAGGGATAACCCGCCAACTCGTCGGCAGCCCTGTGCAGTTCAACCGGGAGGCGGCACAGCTTACCCGCGGGCCGCTGTTCGCCGAACACACTGACGAGATCCTGCGGGAGCTGGGCCTGAGCGACGAGGAACTCCTGGGTCTCAAGATCGCGGGAGCCGTGACATGAGCGGGGCAGGCGTTGCGCGCGTCGGATTCATCGGGCTCGGCAACCAGGGCGGCCCCATGGCCCGCCGCATCGTCGAGGCGGGCTTCCCCACCACGCTGTGGGCGCGTCGCCGAGCTGCCACGGCGGCGTTCGCGGACACCCGGGCCGCCGTGGCGGACTCACTGGTCGAACTGGGTGCCGCCTGCGACCTGGTCTGCGTCTGCGTGGTCGACGACGCGGGCGTCGAGGAGGTCGTCGCGGGAGCGGGCGGAGTGCTGGAGGGCATGGCACCCGGCGGGGCCGTGGTGGTCCACAGCACCGTCCATCCCGACACCTGCCGCCGCCTGGCGGAGAAAGCGGCGGAGCGGGACGTCACGCTGCTGGACGCCCCGGTGAGCGGTGGCGGGCCCGCGGCCGAGGAGCGACGCCTCCTCGTGATGGTCGGCGGCGACCCCGAAGCCGTCGACCGGGTCCGGCCGGTCTTCGAGACCTACGGCGACCCGGTGGTGCACCTGGGGCCCGTCGGCGCCGGGCAGCGGGCGAAGCTCCTCAACAACCTGCTGCTCGCGGCGAACCTCGCCGTCGCGGAGAGCGCCTACGAACTGGCCCGCGGCCTCGACATCGAGCCGAAGCAGCTGGCTCAGGTACTGGCGCACGGCTCCGGCGCCAGCTTCGCCGCCGACATCCTGGCCAGGATGGGCTGTTCGGTGGCGCCGCTGGGCGACCACACCGGACGCCTGCTGCAGAAGGACGCCCGGCTGGTCGCCGACCTGGCCCAGGTCGCCGACATCAAGGCGGGCACCGTCCTGGACGCGGCTGACGCCGCGCTCGTCTCCCTGGGGCACCCCCGGTGAACGAGGCGGTGGCGGAGGAGGCCCGCCTGGGGTTCGTCGGCGCCGGGCGGATGGGCCGCCCCATGGTGCGCCGACTGCTCGCGGCGGGTCACCCGGTCACCGTTCTGGCCTGCTCGCCCGCTCTTCGAGGGGATCTCGCCGCCGACGGCGCCGAAGTCACCACCGACGTGGGCGCGTTCGCCGAGGCGGAAGCGGTCGCGGTGTGCGTGCTCACCGACGCCCAGGTGCGTCAGGTCTGTCTCGACGGCGGACTCGTCGACGCCATGCCGTCCGGCTCGGTCCTGATCGTGCACACGACGTGCAGCCCGCGCACCGTCGACCTGCTCGCCGAGCACGCCCGAGCACGCGGCGTCCACGTCGTCGACGCGGCGATCAGCGGCGGCCCCCAGGACATCGCGGGCGGCCGGCTCACCCTCTTCGTCGGAGGAGCGGCCGAGCCGGTGGAGCGGGTCCGGCCCGTCCTCGCCGCCTACGGCGACCCGGTCCTGCACCTCGGGCCGTCCGGCTCCGGCCAGCGCGTCAAGCTCCTCAACAACGCCGTGTTCGCCGCCAATCTCGGCATCCTCGCCCAGGCGGTGGCCGTGGCCGCGGAACTCGGCGTCCCGGAGGAGGACCTGCTGCGCGGCCTCGGGCACGGCAGCGGCGCCAGCCGCGCCCTGGACGGCGTCGCCCACCTCGGCTCGGTCCGCGGATTCGCCGCCGGTGTCGGCGAGTTCCTCGGCAAGGACCTCGCGGTGGTCCGGGAGACCACCGCGGCCCTCGGCGTCGGCCTCGGCGCCCTGGGCGACGCCCACGACGTCCTCGCCCGGCTGCTCGAACCCGCCCCTTTCTCCCCTCCCGTCCCGACGAATTGAGAGCCGCACCATGGACAAGCTCACGCAACGCATGCTGATCGGCGGCGAGTTGGTGCCCGCCACCGGCGGCCGGACCTTCGGCAACGTCAACCCGGCGACCGAGGAGGTCATCGGCTCGGCGCCCGAGGCCGACGCCGCGGACGTGGAGCGGGCCATCGCCGCCGCCCGGCACGCCTTCGACCGCACCGCCTGGTCGACCGACGTGGCGCTGCGCCGCCGCTGCCTCGTCCAGCTCCGTGACGCACTGCGCGCCAACGCCGAGACGCTGCGCTCCCTCCTCGTGGCGGAGAGCGGCATCCCGGTGGGGGTGACCTCCGGCGTCCCGCTGGACGAGCCGATCACCTACCTCGACTACTACATCGGCCTGCTGGACGAGTACGAGTTCGAGCGCACGCTCCCTACCAAGACGATCATGGGGATGCCCACCGACCGGATCATCCGCCGTGAGGCGGCCGGCGTGGTCGCGGCCATCACCCCGTGGAACCACCCCTTCTACCTCAACATCTGCAAGGTGGGCGCGGCACTCGCGGCCGGCTGCACGGTCGTACTCAAGCCCGCCCCCGACACCCCCTGGATGGCGCTGGCCCTGGGCGCCATCGCGGCGGAGCACACCGACATCCCGGCCGGCGTCCTCAACACCGTCACCACCAGCGACAACAGCGTCGCGCAGATCCTGGCCACCCACCCCGACGTGGACGCCGTCACCCTCACCGGATCCACCGCCACCGGCCGCAAGGTGATGGGCGCCGCCGCCGACACCGTCAAGCGCGTCACCCTGGAGCTCGGCGGCAAGTCCGCCGCCGTCCTGCTCGACGACTTCGACCTGACGGCCGCCGTACCGGCCCTCGCCGGAGCAGTCTGCTTCCACGCCGGACAGGGATGCGTCTCGCTCACCCGGCTCCTGGTGCCGAGGACCCGGCTGGACGAGGCGGTCGACCTCGCCGCACTGGGCATCACCCACGTGCCGTGGGGCGACCCGAACGACCCGGCCAACATCATGGGACCGGTCGTCAACGCCGCCCAGCGCGAACGGGTCCTCGGCTACTACGAGATCGCGGCGAAGGACGGCCGGGTCGTCGTCGGCGGCAAGTCGACGGACCGGTTCGAGCGCGGCTACTACGTCGAGCCCACTCTGATCGCCGACGTCGAACCGTCGTCCCGTGTCGTGCAGGAGGAGATCTTCGGGCCCGCTCTGGTGATCCAGGCGTACGACGACGACGAGGACGCCCTCCGTCTCGCCGACGGCACCCCCTACGGTCTGGGAGCCGCCGTCTTCAGCGCCGACCCCGACCGGGCGATGGCCATGGCCCGCCGCTTCCGCACCGGAACCGTGGGCGTCAACGGCGGCCAGTGGTTCGACGTCGAGTCGCCCTTCGGCGGCTACAAGCAGAGCGGCCTCGGCCGCGAATGGGGCACCGAGGGCCTCGAGGACTTCCTCGAGACCAAGACCATCGCTTTCCCCGCCTCCGCGGGCTGACCGAACACTTCGAGAGGGGTTTCACCATGGGACGAGTAGAGGGCAAGGTCGCCTTCATCACCGGAGCCGCCCGCGGCCAGGGCCGCAGCCACGCCGTACGGCTGGCCGAGGAGGGTGCCGACATCATCGCGGTCGACATCTGCTCAGACATCCCGACCAACGGCTACCCGCTGGGCACCTCCGACGACCTGAAGGAGACGGCCCGGCTGGTCGAGAAGGCCGGGCGGCGAGTCGTCGCCGTCGAGGTCGACGTACGCGACCGGGCGCAGATCGCCGCGGCCATGGAGCGCGGCATCGCCGAACTGGGACGACTCGACATCGTCGTCGCGCAGGCCGGGATCATGTCGATGGGCGGCACCCCGCCGCTCGCGGCCTGGACCGCCGCGGTCGACACCAACCTGCTCGGCGTCATCAACACCGTGCACGCCGCGCTGCCGCACCTGAGCGAGGGCGCCTCGATCATCACGACCGGCTCCACGGCCATCTACATGACCGGTGGCCAGGTCGCCGAGCCGGGGGCCGACCCGGGCGGCGCCGCGTACACGTACACCAAGCGCGCGCTGTCGGAGTTTACCCACGAGCTCGCCGGCAACCTGGCCCCCCTGAAGATCCGGGCCAACGTCATCCACCCGACCAACTGCGACACCGGCATGCTCAACAGCGAGCCGATGTACAAGGCCTTCCGCCCGGACCTGGAGAACCCCACCCGCGAGGACGCGCTGCTGGCGTTCCCGGTCCAGCAGGCCATGCCGATCCCCTTCATCGACCCCGCCGACATCAGCCACGCCGTGGTCTTCCTCGCCTCCGACGAGTCCCGCTACGTCACCGGTCTGCAGCTGCGCGTCGACGCGGGCTCCTACCTCAAGTTCCAGCAGTTCCACATCTGAGACGCCCCGGACACCCGAGACGTCGGCCCGCCAAGGAGGTAACCCGTGAAGGTCCGTGTCGATCCGGAACTGTGCCAGGGCCACACCCTGTGCGCCATGACCGCGCCCGAGCTCTTCGGCCTGCGGGACGAGGACGGACACGCGTACGCGCACAGTGCTCAGGTGCCCCCCGAACTGGAGGACAAGGCCCGCGAAGCGGCCCGGTCCTGCCCCGAGCAGGCGATCGTCCTGTCCTGACCCCCGTCTGAAACACCGTCAACCCGCCACCGCTGGAGCAGCTTGCCATGACCCACGATGACACACCGGTCACGGGCGACGCGGAGCGCAAGTGCCCCGTCGTCCACCTCAACCGGCACTCCTCGGAGTACCGGATCGACTTCCAGGAACTCACCGACGAGTTCCACGCACGCTGCCCCATGGCGTGGAACGACACCCACGGCGGTTACTGGTTCGCCAGCGGCAACAAGCAGCTCTTCGACATCGCCCGGCGCGCCGACCTGCTGTCCAACGACAACGACGTGGCCGGCGTCCGGCGCGGCTACGCCGGGATCAACATTCCGCCGATCGCGCCCGAGTACCGCACCCAGGGCGGCTTCCTGGAGATGGACCCGCCCGACCAGCGCTACTACCGCCAGGCCCTGAACCCGTATCTCTCCCCGGCGGCGGTCGCCCGGTGGAAGCCGGTGCTGGAGGAGCTGACCCGGGCCTGCATCGACGAGGTGATCGAGACGGGCCGGACCGACTTCGTCGACGACCTGGCGAACATCGTGCCAGCGGTCTTCACTCTGGCGATGCTCGGCCTGCCGCTGAAGGAATGGGACGTGTACTGCGAGCCCATCCACGCGGCCGTCTACACCCCGATGGACTCGCCGGACTACGGCAGGATCTCGCAGCTCCAGATGCGTATGGCCGAACGGATTTTTGCGGGTATCCACGAGATCCGCGCCAATCCCCGCCCCGGCCTGATCAACGAACTGGTCACCCTCGAGATCGACGGCCGCCGCCCCGAGGACCTGGAGATCCTCGGCGTGATCGGCCTGCTCATGGGCGGCGGGTTCGACACCACCACGGCGCTCACCGCGCACTCCCTGGAGTGGCTGGGCGGCCACCCCGACGAGCGTGAACGCCTGAGCCGGGAGCGCAAGACCCTCCTCGACAGCGCGACCGAGGAGTTCCTGCGCTACGTCACCCCGGCGCAGGGCGACGGCCGCACCGTCACCCAGGACTGCGAGGTCAACGGCACCCGCTTCAGGGAGGGCGACCGGCTCTGGCTGTCCTGGGCGATGGCCAACCGCGACCCGAAGGTCTTCGAGGACCCGCACACCATCCGCCTGGACCGGACCGGCAACCGGCACAGCGCGTTCGGCCTCGGTATCCACCGGTGCATCGGCTCGAACGTCGCCCGCGCCACCTTCAAGACCATGCTCACCGCCGTCCTCGACCGTATGCCCGACTACGTCTGCGACCCGGACGGAGCGGTGCACTACGACACCACCGGCATCATCAACGGCATGAAGCACCTGCCGGCGACCTTCACCCCCGGCCGGCGCCTCGGCGCCGGGCTCGACGAGACGCTCGCCCGCCTGCAGCGGATCTGCGACGAACAGCGCCTCGCCGAACCCGTCACGGTGCACAGCGAGACTGCACGGCTGGACGCCTGAGCACGTCACGCCGCATCCCCTGCTCTTTCCCGGTCCTTCCGTTCCACAGCCGATTGGAGTGCGTGGTGGCCTACGTGGTGGCCGAGCCTTGCGTCGACGTCCTCGACAAGGCCTGTATCGACGAGTGCCCGGTCGACTGCATCTACCCGGGCGAGCGGATGGTGTACATCCAGCCCGACGAATGCGTCGACTGCGGTGCCTGCGAGCCGGTGTGCCCGGCGGAGGCGATCTACTACCTGGACGACCTTCCCGAGCAGTGGAACGCCTTCACGGCGCTCAACGCGGAGTTCTTCGCCGCTGTCGGGTCTCCCGGGGGCGCGTCGGACATGGAACCCGGCAGCCTCCCGGATCCCGCCGCCGTCCGCGAACTGCCCGTCCGGGAGGCGACAGGATGAGCGCGCCGGACCGGCCGCTGCCCCTGGTCACGCCTTGGAACGAGTTCTACTGGACGTCGGGGGCCGACGGACGGCTGCGAGTGCAGGAGTGCGCGTCCTGCGCGGCGCTCGTGCACCCGCCCCAGCCCGTCTGCCCGCACTGCCGGGACGCGGAACCGCAGCCGCGTGAGGTCTCCGGGTGCGGGACGCTCTTCGGGTTCACCGTCAGCCACCGGTTCGGGCTGCCGGGGCTGCCCCTGCCCCTGATCGTCGCCCAGGTCGCACTCGACGAGGACCCCCGGGTCCGGCTGACCACCCGCCTAGTCGACTGCACCGAGGACGAACTGCGCCTGGGCATGCGCATGGAGGTGACGTTCGAGCAGGTCGAGGACGTATGGCTGCCCCTGTTCCGCCCCGCGCCGGAACAGCCCGAGGAGCGGGCTCCGCTCCCGGAGGACGAACTGCCCGCCGAGGAGGCACGCGCCCTGGTGCGCCGCCTGTCTCCCCGACTCCCGCTCAAGGGCGGCAAGTTCGAGGACCGCGCCGTCCTGTCGGGGGTGGGCCAGTCTGCGCTCGGACGCCGGCTGATGAGGGACCCGCTCGCCCTCACCGTCGAGGCATGCCGCGCCGCGGTGGCCGACGCCGGGCTGACCATGGACGACATCGACGGACTGTCGACGTACCCCGGCGGCGGCTTCGAGTACGGCTTTGGGGAGGGCGGCGTCACCGCCCTGGAGGCCGCACTGCGCCTGAAACCGGCCTGGTTCAACGGCGGCGGGGAGACCCCCGGCCCCGGAGGCTCGGTGATCGCCGCGATGCTGGCGGTCTCCGCCGGTCTCGCCCGGCACGTCCTGTGCTTCCGCACCGTGTGGCAGTCCACCCACGGCCGACTGCTCCAGGAGGGCCGCCTGCACCCGGGCGGCGGCGGCCGGATCGGCGGCGACATGGGATGGGGCATGCCGTTCGGGGCGTCGTCCGCCGCACACCTCCTGGCCCAGACCGCACAGCGCTACTTCCACCGCTACGGCGCGACCCGCGAGACGCTCGGCTGGATCGCGCTGAACCAGCGGGCCAACGCGGCACTCAACCCCACCGCGGTCTACCGCGACCCCCTGACCATGGACGACTACCTCAGCGCGCGGACGATCACCACCCCCTTCGGCCTCTACGACTGCGACGTCCCCTGCGACGCGTCGGTCGCCGTCGTCGTGTCCGCCGCCGACACCGCCGACGACCTGCGGGTGCGCCCGGTCCGGGTCGAGGCGGTCGGCACCCGCATCGTCGAACGAATGGAGTGGGACCAGAGCACCTCGACCCACGAACCCCAGGTCATGGGACCGGCCGCACACCTGTGGACCCGTACGGCACTGCGCCCCTCCGATGTCGACGTGGCACAGCTCTACGACGGGTTCACCCTCAACTGCCTCTCCTGGATCGAGGCCCTCGGCTTCTGCGGCCTCGGCGAGGCCAAGGATTTCCTGGACGGCGGCAAGAACATCGCCAGCGACGGCGTCCTTCCCCTCAACACCCATGGCGGACAGCTCTCTCACGGCCGCACCCACGGTATGGGCCTGCTGCACGAGGCCGTCGTGCAACTGCGCGGGGAGGCCGGCGCCCGGCAGGTCGCGGACGCCCGGGTCGCCGTGGTGAGCAGCGGGGGACTCACCCCCAGCGGTGTGATGCTGCTCAGGGCCGACTCGTGACATCAGGCGGCGCACGAGCGCGGGACGGGAACACCCTCTTCATCGACGGCACGTGGCGGGCGGCCGACGACGGACGCGTCTTCGACGTCACCGACCCGGCCACCGGAGACGTCATCGGCCGTGCCGCCGACGCCGGGGCCGCGGAGACCGACCGGGCGATCGCCGCGGCACAGGAGGCGTTCACGCCGTGGAGCCGGGAGAGCGCCTACCGTCGGGCGGAGATCCTGTGGCGGGCTCACGCGGTGATGACCGAGCGCGCGGCGGAACTGGCCGCGCTGATGACGCTGGAACAGGGCAAACCCCTCAAGGCCGCCCGCAACGAGGTGCGTTACGCGGCCGACTTCCTTGCCTGGTTCGCCGAGGAGGCCAAGCGGGTCTACGGCGGTTCCATCCCGTCCTCCCGGGCCGGCCAGCGCTTCTCCGTGCTGCGCCAGCCGGTCGGCGTCGTCGCCGGCATCACCCCGTGGAACTACCCCGTCTCGATGATCGCGCGGAAGGTCGCACCGGCGGTCGCGGCCGGCTGCTCCATCGTGCTCAAGCCGGCCGAGCAGACCCCGCTGTGCGCCGCCGCCGTCTTCGACCTCCTCGCGCAGGCGGGCCTTCCGCCGGGCGTCGCCAACCTCGTGACGACCAGCAGGCCGGAACAGGTCGGGGCCCGGCTGCTGGACTCCCCGCTGGTCCGCAAGCTGACCTTCACCGGCTCCACGGAGGTCGGCAAGGACCTGAGCGGCCGGGCCGCCGCCACCATGAAGCGCGTCTCCATGGAACTGGGCGGACACGCGCCGATGCTCGTCTTCGACGACGCCGACCCCGTCCACGCGGCCAAGGGCGCCGCCCTGGTGAAGTTCCTGAACACCGGCCAGGCCTGCATCAGCCCTAACCGCATCTTCGTCCAGCGCTCCGTCCTCGACGCGTTCACCGACGAACTCCTCGCCCGGGTCGGTAAGTTGGTCGCCGGACCAGGCCACCGCCCAGGCGTCTCCGTCGGCCCGCTCGTCGACGACGCGGCGCTGGCCAAGGTGACCGGCCAGGTCGAGGACGCGGTCGGCAAGGGCGCCCGCCTCCTGGCCGGCGGCGCCCGGCTCACCGGCAGCGGCCTCGACGCGGGCCGGTTCTACGCACCCACCGTCCTCGCCGACGTCGACGAGTCCATGCGGATCTACCGGGAGGAGACCTTCGGTCCGGTCGCCGCGATCGTCCCCTTCGACGACGAGGAGGAAGCCGTACGCCGGGCCAACGACACCGAGTACGGACTCGCGTCGTACCTCTACACCAAGGACCTGGGCCGGGCCGTCCGCGTCAGCGAGGCGCTGCGCTTCGGGATCGTCGGCGTCAACGACATCAACCCCACCGCGGCCGCGGCGCCCTTCGGCGGCGTCGGCATGAGCGGCCTGGGCCGGGAGGGCGGACCCCAGGGCATCGACGAGTACCTCGATGTCAAGCTCGTCGGGCTCGTCCTGTCCTGACCGGGTCCACCACCACAAGAAGCCGAGACGAGAGAAGAAGGAAGACAGCACATGCAGTTGAAGGTGGGACAGACCCTGGAGAGCGTCGTGGACATCACGGCCCTGGTCGTCGTCCGCTGCTGCGACGAGGACCTGAGCGTGACCTGCGGCGGACACGAGATGGTGCCGCGCGGCGAGGCCAAGGAACGCGTTCCGGCCCAGACCACCGGCGAGGGCACCCTCATCGGCAAGCGGTACACCGTGGACGGCGTGGGCGTGGAACTCCTCTGCGCCCAGGCCGGCGACCACCCGGTCGCCGTCAACGGCACCGCCGTGGTCGTCAAGTCCGCCAAGCCCCTGCCGGCCTCGGACTGAGCGTCCAACGCAACACACCTGCGAACGGAGGAAGACCGGTGTCCGGACAAGTACCGCACGCGCATCGCGGCACGGACCTGGCGCGGCTGCTGCTGCGCACCGCCATCGGCGGCACCATGATCACGCACGGGGTGCGGCACGGCCGGACACTCGGTGGCACCGCCGGCTGGTTCCAGTCGATCGGATTCCGCGAACCCCGGCTCCAGGCCCAGCTCAGCGCGGCCGTCGAGGTCGGCGCCGGCGCCGCGCTCGTCGCGGGGGCGGCCACCCCGCTCGCCGCGTCCGCGGTCGTCGGGACGATGGGCGTCGCGGCCCGCACGGTCCATCTGCCCAACGGCTTCTTCGTGAACGCCGAAGGCTACGAGTACGTGCTGAACCTCGCCGTCGCCTCCGTCGCCGTGGCGGCACTCGGCCCCGGCCGGTGGAGCGTCGACGCGGCCCTCGGAATCGACCGCCGCCTCACCGGCCGCAAGGCCGCCGCGATCGCGGCCGGCCTGGGAGTGGCCGGAGCAGCCGCCCAACTGGCCACCTACTGGCGGCGTCCGGCCCCGGCCCCTGCCCCCGCCGACCCCGGCACCGAGACGGCGGCGGGAGGCACGGGATGACCACAGCCCCCGACCACATCGTGGTCGTGGGAGCGGGACTCGGCGGTCTGCGTACGATCGAACGGCTGCGCTCGGGCGGATACCCCGGGCGCATCACGCTGGTCGGCGCAGAGCCCCACCCGCCCTACGACCGCCCACCGCTGTCCAAGCAGGTCCTCGACGGCTCCTGGGAACCCGAACGAACGATCCTGCGCGGTCGGCCGGAACTCGCCGAACTGGGCGTGACGGCACGTCTCGGCAGCACGGCGGTCGGCCTGCGGGGCACGACCGTCGACCTCGACGGCGGGGACAGCGTCACCGGCGACACCGTGGTCCTCGCGACGGGGGCCGCCGCCCGCAGGCTGCCCGGCCAACCGGACGACGTGGTGACCTTGCGCACCCTGGACGACGCCGTGACGCTGCGCCACCGGTTCGGCTCCGCCCGCTCGATGATCATCGTGGGGGCCGGGTTCATCGGGGCGGAAGCGGCCTGGGCGGCGCGACGGCGCGGCCTGCAGGTCACCGTCCTCGAAGCGCTGCCTGTGCCCTGCGCCCGCGTCCTCGGGACAGAAGTCGGCACACTGGCCGTCCGCCTGTTCACCGAGGCGGGCGTCGACCTGCGCTGCGGAGCGCGCATCGGGTGTCTCAAGGACGGCCGCACGGTCGAACTGGCCGACGGGTCCGTCCTGTCGGCGGACATCGTCCTGGTCGGCGTCGGCGCGGTGCCCGACCTGGCCTGGCTGGACGGCGCGGGCACACGGGCGGCCGACGGACTGGCCTGCGACGAACGAGGGCGTGCCGCCGGCATGCCGGGCGTCTGGGCCGTCGGGGACGCCGCCGCCTGGTGGGATCCGGACGCGGGCGCCCACCGGCGCAGCGAACACTGGACCTCGACGATCGACCAGGCGTCCCGCGCCGCCTGCGACATCCTGGGCACCCCACTACCCCAGGCGACCCAGCCGTACGTCTGGTCCGACCAGTTCGGCCTGAAGGTACAGGTGCTGGGACGGACCGAGACGGCGGACGAGGTGCTGCCCCTGCACGGTTCGGGGCTCGGGGGAGGGGAGACGAAGGGCACCGTCGTCGGCTACTTCGCAGACGGCAGGCTGGTGGGCGTGGTCTCCTTCGGCGCCCCGGCGCTCGTCATGCGCTACCGCGCGTTCGTCACCTCTGGCGCCGACCGCGCCACGGTGCTCGCCCAGGCGGAACAGCGGCATCAGGGCTCCGGCGCCGCACAACCCGAAACAGTGGAGGCCCAGCCCAAATGACCAGCCAGGCCGAGCAGTTGAGCACGGACTCCGAGGGGAAGCCGGTACGTCGGCTGGATCGGATGACCATCCGGTTCGCGGGGGATTCCGGTGACGGGATGCAGCTGACGGGTGACCGCTTCACGTCGGAGACGGCGTCCTTCGGCAACGATCTCTCGACCCTTCCCAACTTCCCCGCCGAGATCCGCGCCCCTGCCGGAACCCTCCCGGGTGTCTCGTCGTTCCAGCTGCACTTCGCCGACCATGACATCCTCACGCCGGGGGATGCGCCGAACGTGCTGGTGGCGATGAACCCGGCCGCGTTGAAGGCGAACATCGGGGATCTGCCGCTGGGCGCGGAGATCATCGTGAACACGGACGAGTTCACCAAGCGGGCGCTGCAGAAGGTCGGCTTTGCGGTCTCGCCGCTGGAGGACGGTTCGCTGGACGGCTACAGCCTGCACGAGGTGCCGCTGACGACGCTGACGGTGCAGGCGCTGAAGGATTTCGACCTGTCGCGCAAGGAGGCCGAGCGCAGCAAGAACATGTTCGCGCTGGGGCTGCTGAGCTGGATGTATCACCGGCCGACGGAGGGCACGGAGCGGTTTTTGCGTGCGAAGTTCGCGAAGAGGCCGCAGATCGCGGAGGCGAATCTGGCGGCGTACAGGGCGGGCTGGAATTTCGGGGAGACGACGGAGGATTTCGCGGTCTCCTACGAGATCGCCCCGGCGACGACGTCGTTCCCGCCGGGCGTGTACCGCAACATCTCCGGGAACCTTGCCCTGGCGTATGGTCTGATCGCGGCCTCGCGGCAGGCGGATCTGCCGCTGTTTCTGGGTTCGTATCCGATCACGCCAGCCTCGGACATCCTGCACGAGCTGTCGCGGCACAAGAACTTCGGGGTGCGCACCTTCCAGGCCGAGGACGAGATCGCCGGGATCGGGGCGGCGTTGGGGGCGGCGTTCGGTGGTGCGCTGGGCGTGACGACCACCTCCGGGCCGGGGGTGGCGCTCAAGTCGGAGACGATCGGGCTGGCGGTGTCGATGGAGCTGCCGCTGCTCGTGATCGACATTCAGCGGGGCGGGCCGTCGACGGGGCTGCCGACCAAGACGGAGCAGGCAGATCTGCTGCAGGCGATGTACGGCCGCAACGGTGAGGCGCCGGTGGCGATCGTGGCCCCGCGCACGCCGGGCGACTGCTTCACCGCGGCCCTGGAGGCCGCCCGCATCGCCCTGACCTACCGGACACCGGTGATGCTGCTGTCGGACGGTTATCTGGCCAACGGCTCGGAGCCCTGGCGGATCCCGGAGCTGGCCGAACTCCCGGATCTGACGGTGCAGTTCGCGCAGGGGCCCAATCACACGCTGGCGGATGGCAGTGCGGTGTTCTGGCCCTACAAGCGGGATCCCAAGACCCTGGCCCGGCCGTGGGCGGTGCCGGGCACGCCGGGTCTGGAGCACCGCATCGGCGGGATCGAGAAGCAGGACGGCACGGGCAACATCTCCTACGACCCGGCCAACCACGACTTCATGGTCCGCACCCGGCAGGCCAAGATCGACGGTATCGAGGTGCCGGACCTTCAGGTGGACGATCCGGACGGGGCGGCCACCCTGGTGCTGGGCTGGGGCTCGACGTATGGGCCGATCACGGCGGCGGTGCGGCGGCTGCGCCGGGCCGGGGAGCCCATCGCGCAGGCCCATCTGCGCCACCTCAACCCCTTCCCGAAGAACCTGGGCCAGGTCCTTGAGGGTTACGACAAGGTCGTCATCCCGGAGATGAACCTCGGCCAGCTCGCCCTCCTGGTCCGGGCGAAGTACCTCATCGACGCCCACTCCTACAACCAGGTCAACGGCATGCCGTTCAAGGCCGAACAGCTCGCCGCGGCTCTCAAGGAGGCCATCGATGGCTGACCCCGCCAACACACTGCTGCAGCTGGTCCCCAAGGCCGCCGCCCGCCAGTCCATGAAGGACTTCAAGTCCGACCAGGAGGTGCGCTGGTGCCCCGGCTGCGGCGACTACGCCATCCTCGCCGCCGTGCAGGGCTTCATGCCGGAACTCGGCCTGGCCAAGGAGAACATCGTCTTCGTCTCCGGCATCGGCTGCTCCTCCCGCTTCCCGTACTACATGAACACCTACGGCATGCACTCCATCCACGGCCGCGCCCCCGCCATCGCGACCGGACTCGCCGCCAGCCGCCGTGATCTGAGCGTGTGGGTCGTCACCGGGGACGGCGACGCGCTGTCCATCGGCGGCAACCACCTCATCCACGCCCTGCGCCGCAACGTCAACCTGAGGATCCTGCTGTTCAACAACCGGATCTACGGCCTGACCAAGGGCCAGTACTCCCCGACCTCCGAGGTCGGCAAGATCACCAAATCGACGCCGATGGGCTCCCTGGACGGACCCTTCAACCCCGTCTCCCTCGCCCTGGGCGCGGAGGCCTCCTTCGTCGCCCGCACCATCGACTCCGACCGCAAACATCTCAGCGAGGTCCTGCGCCAGGCCGCCGCCCACCCCGGCACCGCCCTCATCGAGATCTACCAGAACTGCAACATCTTCAACGACGGTGCCTTCGACGCACTCAAGGACAAACAGCAGGCCGAGGAAGCGGTGATCCGCCTCGAACACGGCCGGCCGATCCGCTTCGGCCCCGACGGCTCACGCGGCGTGCTCCGCGACCCGGCCACCGGCGACCTCACCGTCGTCGACGTGACACCCGACAACGAAGGCCACATCCTCACCCACGACGCCTACGCCCCCTCCGCCACCACCGCCTTCGCCCTCTCCCGCCTCGCCGACCCCGACACTCTCCACCACACCCCCATCGGCGTCCTGCGCTCCGTGCAACGACCGGTCTACGACATCCAGATGGCGGACCAACTCGACACGGCCATCGAACACAATGGCAAGGGCGACCTGGCCGTACTCCTCGCCGGCGGCGACACCTGGACAGTCGTCTGACCCAGGACCCTTCGCCCAATGGCCCGTCAGCCCCGAGCCCTCAGGAGAGCCTTGACAATCGAGCGACCAAAACTAAATATTGACGTCGATATCAATAATGAACTTGCGGCGTGGGGGCAGAGTGAACATGAGTACTGACGCACAGGCGACGACCCCGAGGCGCCACCTGCTCAGCGAACTCGGCTTCAGCATCAGGAGCGTGGGGGAGGAGTTGCACGGCACGGCCGTGGTCACCCCCGAGATGCATGTGCCGGGCACCGAGCACCTGCGGACCTCGGTCCTGGCCACCTGGGCGGACACTCTCATCGGTCTGCTGGCCGCTCGGACCATGGCTCCTCGCGTACCGGTGACGCTGGAGCTGGAGGTGCACCTGTATCGACCGGCACCCGCGGCGGGCACCGTGCGCTCGACCGCCAGGGTCATCCGGGCCGGCCGCTCGGTCTTCGTCGCCGGCGCCGAGTTCACCCAGGACGACGGTCAACCACTGGCCGTGGCGAGTGGATCGTTCATGGCGTCGCCGTACCCCGGCTCCCTGCCCGCCCTGCAGAGCATCGACGTCCCGCCTCAGGAGCAGCGGCTGGCCGTGCCGCTCGCCGAGCGGGCCAGGTGCGAGCGCCGGGGTCCGGGAGAGGCGGTCCTGCCGCGTTCCGAGGACGGGTTGAACGCCTCGGACAGCATCAACGGCGGCCTGATCGCCCTGGCCGCCGAGGAGGCACTGCTGTCGCTGGCACCGGGCAGCACCCTGTGCTCGCTGGGGCTGCGTTATGTCCAGGCCGCGCGTGTAGGCCCGCTCGTCGCCGCAGCCCGTATGCACGCCGGTCTCGGACAGTTGGAGCTGCGGGACACCGGCAACGGCCACCGTCTCACCGGCACGGCCACCGGCCGGGCGGTCGGCGACGGCGGATGGCCCAACTGAGAACGGCATGTCGTCGGCCTCCGTCTTGAGTCACCTTGCGAAGGGATACCCAGTGAGTTTGAAGATCGTTGTGTGTGTGAAGTACGTACCGGACGCCACGGGCGACCGGCACTTCGCCGATGACCTGACCGTCGACCGGGACGACGTGGACGGTCTGCTCTCCGAGCTGGACGAGTACGCGGTCGAGCAGGCGCTGCGGATCGCCGACGATGCGGACGATGCCGAGACCACGGTCCTGACCGTGGGTCCGGAGGACGCCAAGGACGCGCTGCGCAAGGCGCTGTCGATGGGGGCGGACAAGGCCATCCACATCGAGGACGACGACCTGCACGGCACGGACGCGATCGGCACCTCGCTGGTTTTGGCGAAGGCGATCGGGAAGGCCGGCTTCGACCTGGTGGTCTCCGGTATGGCCTCCACCGACGGCACCATGGGCGTCGTCCCGGCGCTGGTCGCGGAGCGGCTCGGGGTGCCGCAGGTGACGCTGCTGTCGGAGATCTCGGTCGAGGACGGCGTGGTCAGCGGCCGTCGTGACGGCGACGCCGCCAGCGAGCAGCTGGAGGCCTCCCTCCCGGCCGTCGTCTCGGTGACGGACCGGTCGGGTGAGGCGCGCTACCCGTCGTTCAAGGGGATCATGGCGGCGAAGAAGAAGCCGGTGGAGTCCTGGGACCTGTCCGACCTGGAGATCGAGGCGGACGAGGTCGGCCTCGCGGGGGCGTACACCGTCGTGGACTCCGCTGCGACGCGTCCGGCCCGCACCGCGGGCACGATCGTCAAGGACGAGGGCGAGGGCGGCAAGGAGTTGGCCGCTTTTCTCGCGAGCCAGAAGTTCATCTGATCCAACAGGGCCTGATCTCGCAGGAGTTGCTTTCTCATGGCTGAAGTCCTCGTCTACGTCGATCATGTGGACGGTGCCGTCCGTAAGCCCACCCTGGAGCTTTTGACGCTGGCCCGCCGTATCGGCGAGCCGGTCGCCGTCGCCCTCGGTAACGGCGCCGGCGACACCGCCGCCGTCCTGGCCGGGCACGGCGCGGTGAAGGTGCTGACCCACGAGGCGTCGGAGTACGCCGACTACCTGGTGGTGCCGAAGGTCGACGCGCTGCAGGCCGCGGCCGCCGCCGTCTCCCCGGCCGCGGTGCTGGTGCCGTCCTCCGCGGAGGGCAAGGAGATCGCCGCGCGTCTGGCTTTGCGGATCGGTTCCGGCGTCCTCACCGACGCCGTCGACCTGGAAGCCTCCGACGAGGGTCCGGTGGCGACCCAGTCGGTGTTCGCCGCCTCGTTCACCACCACCACCCGGGTGGTCAGGGGCATCCCGGTCATCACCGTCAAGCCCAACTCCGCCGCGGTGGAGCCGGCTCCGGCCGCCGGCACGGTGGAGGCGCTGGCGGTCTCGTTCTCGGACGCGGCGACCGGCACCAAGGTGACGGGCCGTACCCCCCGTGAGTCGAGCGGGCGTCCGGAGCTGACCGAGGCCGCGATCGTGGTCTCCGGCGGGCGGGGTGTCAACGGTGCCGACAACTTCCCGCTCATCGAGGCCCTCGCCGACTCCCTGGGCGCGGCGGTGGGTGCCTCGCGGGCGGCGGTGGACGCGGGCTGGTACCCGCACACCAACCAGGTCGGCCAGACCGGCAAGAGCGTCTCCCCGCAGCTGTACATCGCCAACGGCATCTCCGGCGCCATCCAGCACCGGGCCGGCATGCAGACCTCCAAGACCATCGTGGCCGTCAACAAGGACGCCGAAGCCCCCATCTTCGACCTCGTCGACTACGGCATCGTCGGCGACCTCTTCGACGTCGTCCCCCAACTCACCGAAGAGATCAACACCCGCAACTCCTAGTTTTCCTCGAACAATAAAGATTTAGAACCGTTGACTAGAACGCCATATCTTGTTTCACTGATATGACGTTCTAGGGACGGAGGTCGTGGCGTATGCCCGACGTCATCGGAGCGCGACGCTCCTTCATCGCCGGCCGCTGGATCGACGGCGACCATCCCTTCTCGGTGACGAATCCCGCTGACGAGTCGCAGGTGTGCGAGCTGTCGGCCACCCCGCCCGCCGAAGTGCGACGGGCCGTCGGCGAGGCCAGGCGCAGCTTTGAAGAAGGGGTCTGGGCGGACCGCCCGGCCGGGCGGCGGGCCCGCCTTCTGCGTACGTTCCTCGACCACCTCGAGTCGATGCGCGAGGAACTCGTCGCGACGATGGTCGCCGAGGCGGGTCAGCCGACGTGGTTCGCCGAGACGACCCAGTTCGACGCCGGACTGGCGATCGCCCGCGCCACCATCGACCTCTACCTGTCGCTGGCGCACGAGGAGGCGAACCCCGTCCCGGTCGACGAACTGGTCCGCGCCCGGGTCGCGTTGAGCGTCCGCCGCTATGAGCCGATGGGCGTGGTCACCGCCATCACGCCGTACAACGCCGCCTTCCTGATGGCGCTTCAGAAGATCGTCCCGGCGCTCATGGCGGGCAACTCGGTGATCGTGCGCCCGAGTCCGCTCGCGCCGATCTCCTCGCTCGCCCTCGGGGTCGCCGCCGAAGCGGCCGGGCTGCCGCCGGGTGTGCTCAGTGTCGTCGTCGAGGACGGCGCGGTCGGTGCCGAACTGCTGACCTCCGACCCGGACGTGGATCTGGTCTCCTTCACCGGGTCCACGGCCGTCGGTCGGCAGATCCTGGTCCAGGCGGCGCCCACGGTGAAACGCGTGGCCTTGGAGCTCGGCGGGAAGTCGGCCCAGATCTACCTGCCGGACGCGCTGCACCGCGTGGGCCCGGGCGCGGCCGGCGTGGTCGCGGCGACCGCCGGGCAGGCCTGTGTCGCGGCCACCCGCATGCTCGTACCGCAGGAGAGCAAGGAGGAGGTGCTGGCGGCCGTCTCGGCGGTGTACTCCGCGCTCACGGTCGGACCGCCGACCGAGCCCGACACCCTTCTCGGCCCGGTCATCAGCGCGCAGCAACGAGCCCGGTGCGTGCGGTTCGTCGCGCTGTCCCAGGAGCACGGCAGCAAGGTGGTCGTGGGCGGCGGGCGCCCGGCCGGACTCGACCGCGGCTACTACTTCGAGCCGACGGTCCTCGACGTCCCGGACAACGCGAACCCCGCCGCCCGGGAGGAGATCTTCGGGCCGGTCCTCACCGTGATCGGCTACCGCGACCCCGACGACGCGGTGCGCATCGCGAACGACAGCCCCTACGGCCTCTCCGCCCAGGTGTACTCCGCGGACGTCGCGGCGGCGACCGCGCTCGCCCGCCGGATCAGGAGCGGAGCCGTCAACGTCAACACCAGCCTGTTCAGCGCGTACGCACCCAGCGGCGGTTACAAGCAGAGCGGACTGGGGCGTGAACGCGGGAGCGAGGGGATCCGCGCGTTCCAGGAGATCAAGCACATGGCCATTGGCGAGCTCGCTCGCTAGTCCCACGAGTCCAAGGGAGGAACCGTGACAGACACCCGCTCGCTCAACTGGCTCATCTCGGTCGACGACCACATCCTGGAGCCCGCCACCCTGTGGGTCGACCGTGTCCCGGCGAAGGACCGGGAGCGTGTACCGCACATGGTCAAGGACGACAAACTCGGTGAGGTCTGGGTCTACGACGGCAAGTCCTACCAGACCACCGGCCTGTCCGCGGTCGCCGGCAAGTCCAAGGAGGAGTTCAGCCCCGAGCCGGTGAGCTACT
The DNA here is from genome assembly GCF_055582885.1 of Streptomyces sp. NPDC107454. Lineage (NCBI taxonomy): Bacteria > Bacillati > Actinomycetota > Actinomycetes > Kitasatosporales > Streptomycetaceae > Streptomyces > Streptomyces sp. NPDC107454. The sequence continues at coordinate 322,537 of NZ_JBVJPA010000014.1, forward strand.
CCCAGATGCGGCGGGCCTGCTTCGACCCGGTCGCCCGCGTCGAGGATATGAACCGCGCGGGCATCCTCGCCTCGCTGTGCTTCCCCTCGCTGACCCGGTTCTGCGGCCAGCTCTTCTACGAGGCCGGCGACCGCGACTACGCCCTGACCTGCCTGAAGATCTACAACGACTGGCTCATCGAGGACTGGTGCGGGTCGGCCCCGGGCCGCTACATCCCGCTGATGCTCATTCCGTTGTGGGACCCGCAGCTCGCGGTGAAGGAGATGCAGCGCTGCGCCGCACGCGGTGTGACCACGTTCGCCTTCTCCGAGGAGCCGACCAAGCTCGGCCTGCCGTCGATCCACGACCCCTACTGGGCGCCCGTGTTCGCCGCGGCCGACGACCTCGGCATGGTCGTGTCCATGCACGTCGGATCGTCCTCGAACATTCCGAAGATCTCGGAGGCCGCCCCGTTCATGGCCAACCTGGCCTGGGGCGCGATCCGTACGTCCGGCGCGATGCTGGACTGGCTGTTCAGCGGGCTGTTCACCCGCTACCCGAACCTGAAGATCGCGCTGTCCGAGGGCGAGGCCGGCTGGATCCCGTACTTCCTGGAGCGGGCCGAGCAGGTCATCGACAAGCAGCGTCACTGGGTGTCGAAGGGCGTGCAGTTCAGCGACTACGCCAACAACGAGGTCGACCTGTTCTCCCTCGACATCCGTCAGCTCTTCCGCGACCACGTCCACGGCTGCATCATCGAGGACCACCACTCGATCGCCAGCATCGACGTGATCGGCGAGGACAACATCATGGTCGAGACGGACTACCCGCACTCCGACTCGACCTGGCCGGACTCGATCGAGGTCGCGCAGAAGCTCGTCGCCCCGCTGACCCCCGAGCAGCAGTACAAAGTGCTGCGCGGCAACGCCGAGCGGCTGTACCGCTTCACCCCCGCGGAGCCGCCGACCTCCACCGCTCGTGGCTGACCGCCCGCCGCAGGCCGCGGTCGTCGTCGACCGCGAACTCTGCCTCGGTGTCGGGATGTGCATCGTCTACGCGCCCAGGACCTTCGCGCACGATGCCGAGTCGAAGGCGGTCGTCATCGAACCCCCGAACGACCCGCTGTCCGAGATCCGCAACGCCGTCGACGCGTGTCCGATGGGAGCGATCGCTCTGCTCCCCGGGCACGAGGAGGAGTGAGGTGAGGGACGTGTCGGTACAGGACAAGGTGGTCGTCGTCACCGGCGCCGGTTCCGGTGTCGGCCGGGCCTCCGCGCTAAGGTTCGCCGCGGAGGGCGCGTGCGTGGTGTGCGCCGACATCCACGCCGAGTCGTTGAAGGAGACGGCCCGGCAGATCGAGGCGAGCGGCGGCACCGCCGTCGCCGAACAGTGCGACGTCTCGCGTGAACCGGACGTGGCAGCGGTGGTGGCCTCGGCGGTCGAGCGATTCGGCCGGCTCGACATCATGTTCAACAACGTCGGGATCCCGACCCCCCGCTTCGGCATGCAGTTCGAGGACCACACCATCGAGGACTTCGAGCGACTGACGCAGGTCAACTTCCGGGGCGTCTTCCTGGGCAGCAAACACGCGGTGCTGCAGTTCAAGCGGCAGGGGGACGGCGGCGTGATCGTCAACACCGGCTCCGCCGCGGGCCTCGTCGCCTGGGGCGGAGCCGTTTACGGTGCCACGAAGGGCGCGGTCCACCAGCTCACCCGCGCTGTCGCCATCGAAGGGGCGCCGTTCGGCATCCGGGCCAACGCCATCTGCCCCGCCGGTATGCCGTACACGGGCTTCATGGCCGCGGGCGGTGCGAAGACGCTGTCCGCCGACGACGCGGACAAGGTGGCCCAGCAGGTCGGCGCGTCCCACCCGCTCGGACGCCCCATCACCGCCGAGGACTGTGCCGAGGCGGCCCTCTTCCTGGCCTCGGACCGTGCCGCCAACATCACCGGGGTGCTGCTGCCCGTGGACGGCGGGTATGTCGCGCGATGACCGCCACCCAGAGACTTCTCGACATCAACCGGGTCCGGGAGCTGTTCGACCTCCGCGGCAGCCTCCTGGACCGAACCGGCGGCAGCTACGAGGACGACCCCTACCCGGTGTGGGCCAGGCTGCGGGAGCAGGCGTCCGTGCACGAGGGGACGTTGCACCAACTCACCGGGATCGACGCCCCGTTCGCCTTCCAGGGGCTGCCCGAGACCGGCCGGCCGCACTTCTCGGTGTTCACCCACGCCGCCTGCAACGCGGCCTACCGCAACACCACCCTGTTCGCCTCGTCGCCCCAGGCGGTCGACTTCGACGGCGACCCCGCCGTACTCAACAGCATGCTGTCGATGGGCGGCGAGCAGCACCGCCGCTACCGTGCGCTGGTCCAGCCGTCCTTCGTACCGCAGCGGGCCCAGTGGTGGGTCAGGCACTCGATCCAGGAAACGGTCGACACCCTGATCGAACACATCCTGGAGCAGGGCCGGGGCCGCGCGGAACTCAACGTCGACTTCTGCGCGGCGATCCCGGTCCTGACGATCACCGGCGCCTTCGGCATCCCCGTCGAGCGAGCCCTGGACGTACGGGCCGCCCTGTACGACCCGCCCGCGTTGCTGGAGATCATCGCGCCGATCGTCGCCGCCCGGCGGGAGAACCCGACGGACGACCTGATCAGTATCCTCGTACAGGCCGAACTGGTCGAGGAGGACGGCGTCCGCCACCGCCTCTCCGACGCGGAGATCTACTCCTTCGCCCTGCTGCTGCTGGCCGCGGGCTCCGGCACCACGTGGAAGCAGATGGGCATCGCCCTCACCGCGCTGCTGGAGCGCCCCGCCGTCCTCGACGCGGTCCGTGCCGACCGGATGCTGCTCGGCCCCGCGATCGAGGAGTCCCTGCGGTGGATGCCGACCGACCCGATGTTCTCGCGGTGGGTCACCGACGACACCGAGTTCTACGGGACCCGCCTGCCCCGGGGATCCGTGGTGCACCTGTGCGTCGGCCCCGCCAACCGCGACCCCGCCCGCTGGGAACGCCCGGACGAGTTCGACATCCACCGCCCGCCCCGCGCGTCGCTGGCCTTCGGCGGCGGCCCGCACATCTGCCTCGGCATGCATGTGGCCCGCGCGGAGATGATGACCGGGATCGGCTCGCTGCTCGACCGTCTGCCGGGCCTGCGCCTGGACCCCGACGCGGCGTCGCCGCGGTACATCGGGTTCTACGAACGCGGCGCGACGGAGATCCCTGTCGTGTTCGGCTGAGAGGAAGACCGAAGACCATGGAATACCAGCGACCGGATCTGACCCTGCTGGGTGCGGAGCACGTGAGGCGTTACCAGGAGACCGGCGGGGAGGTCGGCTATCTCTGGAACGGCGTCCCCGCCCTGCTGCTCACGACCACGGGCAGGCGCAGCGGCCAACATCGCACGACGCCGCTGATCTTCGGGCGCGACGGCGACGACTACCTTGTCATCGCCTCGAAGGGCGGCGCGTCGAAGCACCCGTTGTGGTTCCTGAACCTCCAGGCCTCCACGGAGGCGGAGATCCAGGTGCGCGACAAACGGATGACGGTGACCGCGCGGGTCGCGGGCGACGACGAACGCCCCCGGCTGTGGAGGGCCATGGCGAAGATCTGGCCGAACTACGACGTCTACGAGACGCGCACGGACCGCCTCATCCCCGTCGTCGTGCTGACCCCCGACGGCCCCGCACGGAACGAAGGAGACTGATGCAGCAGGCGTTCGACGGCGTACGGGTGGTGGAGCTCGCGCAGTGGGTGTTCGTGCCCGCTGCGGGGGCCCTCCTCGCCGACTGGGGTGCCGACGTCATCCATGTCGAGCCACCTCAGGGAGACCCCTACCGCGGGCTGATGAGCCAGGGCATCGGCGCCGACAAGGACGGCGTCAACCTGTCGATGGCCCTGGCGAACCGCGGCAAGCGGTCGATCGCCGTGGATCTGCGGGAGGAGCGCGGACGGGAGATCCTGCACCACCTGCTGGCAGGGGCCGACGTCTTCCTGACGAGCCTGCGCCTGGGCGCGCTGGAACGGCTGGGACTCGACGCCGAGGCGCTGACAGCCCGTCACCCGCGGCTGGTGTACGCACGCGGGCACGGCTACGGCCCGGCCGGCCCGGACGCCGAACGCGCCGGCTACGACTCCTCCGCGTTCTGGGCCCGGGGCGGCCTCGGCCATGTCCTGACCCCACCCGGCCGGGACTACCCGATCGCCCAGCGCGGTGCGATGGGCGACCGCAACGGTGGTATGGCCCTGGCCTTCGGGGTGACGGCGGCCCTGATGCGCCGGGAGCGGACCGGCCAGGGCGGCGTCGTCGACGTCTCGCTGCTCGCCACCGCGATGGCGACCCTCTCCTCGGACGTGCTCGCCGCCCTGAACGGCACCCCGCCGACACCGTCGGGCGGACGCGAGGCACCCCCGAATCCCCTCGTCAACACCTTCCGCACGAAGGACGCCCGGCACATCCAGCTCGTCTTCCTCGACGCGGACCGCTACTGGCCACGGTTCTGCGCGCTCTTCGGACGACCGGACCTCATCGACGACCCCCGGTTCGCCGACCTCGCCGCACGCGGCGCCAACAGCGCGGCCTGCGTGAGCGAGCTCGACGAGGAGTTCGCGCGCAGGACCCTCGACGAGTGGGAGCGGATCCTCGCCGACTTCGACGGACCCTGGGCGCCGGTGCGGTCGGTCCCGGAGCTGATCGACGATCCACAGGTGGTCGCCAACGGCTACATCGGCACGGTCGACGACGACAGCGGCCCCGCCTACCGCCTGCCGAACGTCCCCGTCCAGTTCGACGGGCAACCCGCGCCGCTGCGCCGCGCGCCGGAACTCGGCGAACACACCGAGGCGGTCCTGCTCGAACTCGGCTACGCATGGGAGGACATCGCCTCGCTGCAGGAGACGGGAGCCGTTCCGTGACACGGCCCGTCCCCGTGCCCGACGCGCTGTCGGCGCCCTTCTGGGAGGCGGCGGCCCGGCACGTCCTGTGCCTCGCCCGGTGCGGTGACTGCGGCACCTTCTCCCACCCGCCCGACGTCGTCTGCGGCCACTGCGGGTCGACCTCCCCGGGATTCACCTTCACACCGGTCGACGGACGCGGCGCGGTGCGGTCCTGGACCGTCATGCGCCAGTCGTTCCTGCAGGGCTTCGGGCAGCTCGTCCCCTTCGTGCTCGTGGATGTCGAACTCGCCGAGCAGCCGGACGTACGCCTGATCGGCCGGCTGCTCGACGGCGAGACAGCACGGCTGCGCCTGGGGGCGCCGGTCCGCACGGTCTTCGAAGACATCCGGCCCGACATCGCCGTACCGGCCTTCATGCTCCTGGAGGACGAGTGACGGGACGGATGGAGGCCGGCAACAAAGTCGCCGTCGTCGGCTACGCGCACAGCGCGATCGAGCGCCATGCGGCCCTGTCACTGGGGGCGTTGACGCTCGACACGGCACGGGCGGCCATCGCGGACGCCGGGCTCGCCGCAGGACAGGTCGACGGTTTCGTCACCCCGACCCTGTTCCCCAGCGCGGGCGCGCACGCGGTCGTGGACGGCGTCAGCGTCGTGTCCGCGAACTGGCTGGCCGCCCGTCTCGACCCCAACCCCCGGTACGCGGCCGGGTTCCAGGGCCTGGGGCAGATCCCCGGCGCCGTCGCGATGGCGGTCAACGCACTCGTCGCGGGCGCCGCCGACTACGTCCTGCTGCACCGGTCCCTGCACAACCCGCCCGGGCGCTACCACGGCACCTCGACGACCGAGGCCACCGGCCCGCAGCAGTGGACCGCGCCGCAGGGCTACTTCGGGCCGCTGGCCATGATCGCCCTGGCCCACAACGAGTACGCGCAGCGCTACGGCGCCTCCCGCGAGGCCATGGCCGACGTCCTCGTCGAAGCCCGCAAGAACGGCGCCCGCATCCCGTGGTCGTACTGGCACGACCGGCCGCTGAAGGCCGAGGAGTATCTGGACGCCCCGCTGCTCAACGACCCCATCTGCCGCTACGACTGCGACATCCCCGTCGACGGGGTAGCCGCGTTCGTCCTCACCACCGCCGAGCGGGCACGCGACCTTCCGCACCGGCCGGTCTACGTCACGGGCTACGCCACCGGCGAACCCGCGAAGAGCCGCCTGCCCCTGCACTGGCCCCTGGACGACATCATGTCGGTCGGCGCCGAGACGGCACGTCGGCTGTGGGAACGCTGCGGAGTGAGTCCGGCGGACGTGGACCTGCCGCAGGTGTACGACGGCTTCTCCCCGTTCGTCTACTACTGGCTCGAAGCCCTGGGCTACTGCCCGGTCGGCGAGGCACACCGGTTCGTGCGCGACGGCGGCATCGACAGCGACAGCCCCTCCGGTCTGCCGGTGCTCTCCGGCGGCGGCGCCCTCGGGAACGGCCGGATGCACGGGATCCCGCAGATGCTGGAGTGCTACCTCCAGCTGTCGGGCCGCGCGGGCGCCCGCCAGCGCCCGGGGGCGACGCTCGCGTTAGCCTGTCAGTCGTCACCGCACCTCGGCGGTGCGGTGATGTACAGCGCGGAGGCCTTTTAGTGCAGCGGCAGGCGAGCGACGAGGCGAGACCACCGTACTGGGCGCTGCGGGCCGTCGAACGGGCGCCGTCGACCCAGCGCTCCCGCGCCAGCGGCATGCAGCGGGCGCGGCAGGTGGTCGACGCCGCCCGCCGGCTCGTGGAGACCAAGGGCTTCGGGTTCACCATCCAGGAGCTGGTCAAGGAAGCCGGCATCGCCATCCAGACGTTCTACAACTACTTCGCCGGCAAGGACGAAGTCGCCCTCGCGGTCATCGAGGACATGGTCTCGGCATCCGTCGCGGACCTGGAACACAGCTCCCGGGACCTGCCCGACGCGGTGGCACGACTGCGTCACTACATCCGCGAGGTCATCGTGAACCTGGGCCGGGACCCGGGCGGGCACGGCATGGGGAGCTTCATCGCCGCCGAGCACTGGCGCCTCATGCAGACCTTCCCCACCGAGGTCGCGTGCGCCGCCCGGCCCTACACCGACCTCCTGGCCCGCGACCTCGACGCGGCCGCCGAGGCCGGGCAGCTCGCGCCGGGTGACGACGTCGACTACAGCGCGTGGCTCGCGGCCCAGATGATCCTGGCCGTGTACCACCACTACGCGTTCACGCCGCAGACCGAGCCCTACGAGGCCGTCGCGGACCGCGTGTGGGCGTTCTGCTTCGCCGCCTGGAGCGGCCGTGCCGACACCGGCCCGGGGCCGTCCGGTCGCTACGCGAACTGAGGGGAGACGGCGCCTGCACGCCGCCGCTCAGTCCAACGACAGCGAGGCGTACCCCGCGTGGCGGCCCGCCGCGCCGTGGCCCGCACGCCGGCCCGCGGCGGACGCGCTCCCCCAACGGCCGGTGCCCGGGGCGGTCAGGGACACGGCCGAGTAGAGACCCGGTACGGACCGCTCGCCCATCAACACCGCCCCGGTCTCCTCGTCGACTCGTACGTCCTCCTGGTACACGGACGACGCCTCCTGGCCGTCACACCATCGGCGCACCGGGAGTTCGGCCACCGCGAGAGCCGCCGAGGCCACGGACCGGACCGCACGCAGTCGGCGGGGCCGCGGCACAGGTATCCCCGTTCCCATCCGCGCGGCGGCCCGTGCGGCCGTCCACACCGCGGGCCCGACGAACTCCCAGTGGCGCGGGGCGAGCGCCAGGACGACCGAGGAACAGGCCACCTCGCCGACCAGGAACGCCGACCGCCACACGGCGTCGGCGGCTCGGGTGAGGGGAGGTGCGACCGCGGTGGGTGCCAGGCGCGCGGAGGCCCCCAGCCATCGGTGCGCCAGGGCGGCGGCGCCGGTGGCGGGCAGTGTCGAATAGCCGACTCCGGAGATCTCCCCGGCGGTGACGGCGAGTTCGTGCACCCGGCAGCCGGGGCGCAGCTCCACACCGGCGGCGAGAGCGGCCGCCCGAACGCCGGCCACCGCGCCGTGCCCGAACCGGGTCGCGGCGACGCGTCGCCGGCTCCAGAGCGTCCGGTCCAGGACGAGAACGCGTGCGCCCTTCTCGGTCGCGGCGAGGGCCGCCGCCGCGCCGGCCATGCCGAAGCCCACGACCACGACGTCGACATCCAGATCCGGCGGCATCCCCGGCCTCCTTGCCCTCAACCGTGCGAACGCCCGGCGGCCGCGCGGGCGTCCCGTCCGGCGATCGTCTCGTCGATGAGCCGCTGGAAACCGTCCAGGGTGTCGAAGAGTTCCAGCACCTCGTCGACCGGCTTGCCGCTCGCCGCCGACCAGACGCGCAGCCACTGGTTGGGGTCGGTGTACCACTCCAGGCGGACCACGCGGCCCTGCTCGTCCACCGTCGCGAAGTCCACCTGGTGCGCGGTGATTTCGGTGCCGTCGTGGGTGGTCCCCTGGTAGACCATCCGGCAGATCCAACCGTCTTGATGCGGGAAGATCGCGTACTCCCTGATGCCGAAGTCCGGCATCCCGGTCCAGTACATCTGGAACTCGGGGTTGGGATCGGGCCGGTCCTGCGTCACCGTCACGGTCCAATCGCCCCGCTTCGGCGAGAAGAGCGTCAACTCGTACGGCTCGTGGATCTCACCGTCGGTGGTCCAGCCTCCGTGACGTTCGATGCGGCCGATCCGGTGACCGTGCACCTGCGACTCGTACATGCGTCGCGCCATGGCACGGTGCGTCGCGAACCGGTCCGCCATCGATCTTCCTTCTTCCGGTCGTTCGGTCGTTCGGTCGGACGCCACTCAGGTTAGCGAGGTTGACGTCAATGTCAATATTGGCTCAGGTTTCTCTTATTCGACGTCGATATTGATTAAGGCGAAAAGAGCCAGGGTACGAGGGGCCCAGCGGGCTCGCGTCAGGGGCGCGAGCGCGCGCTGACCATCCATCAGGAGGATTTCGATGACGACGTCCGACCGGAGTACGGTGCGACGGAACTGGGGACGTTGGGGCGCCGACGACCAGCGGGGCGCGTTGAACCTGCTCACACCCGAGTTGGTCCGGTCCGCGGCGTCCTCGGTCACCCGGGGCCGCGTGTACGGCCTCGGCATGCCGGTCCGGGCGCAGGGTATGCCGAACCTGCCGGGCCGGGCGCCGATGCGGCTCACCGTGCGCGACAGTACCGACGCCGACGCGTACGCGCACTGGGGCTGTGCCGTCGGCACCGGCTCGCACGAGGACGCGCTGGTGATGTCGACCCACGCCACCTCGCACATGGACGCGCTCGTGCACGTGTACGCGGAGCACCACCACTACAACAACGTCAGGCACGACACGATGCGCGCCGAGGCGGGCGCCCAGCGGCTCGGCATCGAGAACGTGGGCGGACTCGCGGCCAGGGGAGTGCTGCTGGACATGGTCCGCCACTTCGACGCCGACGAGTACCTGGAGCCCGGCCACGCCATCGGCGCCGCCGACCTGGCCGCCGCGGCCGAGGCCCAGAGCGTGGAGGTGCGCGCCGGGGACGCCGTCCTGATCCGCACCGGCTACCTGCAGTTCCTCATCCGCAACCTGGCCGAAGGCCTCCCGCAGCCGCCCGAGATCCCCGGGATCGACGCGAGCGCGGCCCAGTGGCTCGCCGAGCGGGACGTCGTGGCCGTGGGCTCCGACAACGCCGCGGTGGAGGTACTTCCGTTCGCCGAGGGGGACTTCCTGCGGGTGCACAAGATGCTGCTGGTCGACTCCGGGATCTACCTCCTGGAATTTCTCGACCTGTCGGCCCCGGCCGCCGACGAGGCCTGGGAGGGGATGCTGACCGTCGGCCCGCTGAAGATCACCGGCGGCACCGGAAGCCCGGTCAACCCCGTCTACGTGTCCTGAGGCGCGAGATCCCGTTCCGTCCGGCCGACCAGCACCCGGATGACCCCGCTCGACTTGGAGGCGGCCGCTTCGAAGGCCGCCCCGATGTCCGCGAGGGGGAACCGGTCGGTGAGCAGTTCACCGAACGGCAGCCCGGAATCGCGGAGCAGCTCCACGGCGATGCCGAAGTCGTGCCGGCCGCGCAGCTCCCCGTACACGACCGGGAAGACGACGCGCAGTTGTCGCCTGAAGACCGCGCGGCTCTGTACCTGCTGTGGCACGTCGAACAGGCCCATGACGCTGATCTCGCCACCGGGACCGGCGATGCGCAGGGCCCGTTCGAAGGTGTCGGCCGAGCCGCCCACGCACTCGACGACCAGGTCCGGGGCGAGTTCGGTCAGGGTCGGGTCGAGGTCCGGGTCGCCGTCCCTGAGGACCTGATGGGCACCGAGGCGGGCCGCGAGGCGGGCCTGGTGCTCGTGCCGCGCGACGCAGACGACGAAGTCGCACCCCAGATGCCGGGCCGCCGCCACCGTGAGCAGGCCCATGGCTCCCGCGCCCAGCACCACGACCTTCACTCCGCGGAGGTCGTCGTCGCGGCTCATCGCGGTCGTCGTCACCCGCAGCGCGTGCACGCTCACGGCGACCGGCTCCACGAGTGTCGCGACCAGCAGGTCCAGGTCGGGCGGAAGCCGCCAGGCGCCCCGCGCGCGGACCACCAGACGGTCCGCGAAACCCCAGGCGGGCAGCGGGCGGGGCCGGGTGCAGAACCACGCCTGGCCACTCGCGCAGCCGGCGCACTCGCCGCAGGCGGCGGCGAGTTGGGGCTCCAGCGCGACCGGTTCACCGACCGCGTGCGTGGTGACGTCCGGACCCACAGCGCTCACCCGGCCGGTCATCTCGTGCCCCATCGCGCCGTACGCGTCCCGGCGGTCGGCGCCCACCAGCTCAGGCCGGTTCAGGTGATGGAGGTTGGATCCGCAGACCCCGCAGGCGACCAGTTCGACGGCGACCTCTCCGGGGCCCGGGGGAGGCGCGTCGTCGATCGTCTCGAGGGCGATCACCCCCGGGGCGGTTATACGCGCGGCGCGTCGGGTGCTCATCGGATGCCTCCTGCTCAGCGAGTCGCCCGGGGGGACACCAGGGTCAGGATCGACCGATCGGGGTCGCTCGCGGCGCCGGGCTCCGCGAGCAGCTCGGCAACCCGCTCGCCGATCTCGTCCTCCGTGATCCAGTCGGGGCGTGCCTGCTCCCGGGTGCTGGGCCCGTTGACCATCGCGGCGACCAGCAGTTCGCGGATCCGCACGCGAGGGTCCTGGCGGGCCTCACGGATCAGGCCGCGGTACAGCTGGCGCTGCGCGGCCTGGGCGACGGCGAGCGGCACGTAGCGGGGGATCACGAGGTCGGCCATGCCGCCGCCGATGCCGAGGAAGGCACCACCGTCGCGGACCAGCGGCATCAGGTGCCGGGCGGCGACGAGATGCGCTCCGACGTTCCCGGCGACCAGGGCGTTCAACTCGTCCGCAGGCCATTCGAGGACCGGGCGCAACGGGTAGCCCGCGTGGACCGAGACCACGACGGCGTCGACCGGGCCGAGCTGAGCCGCGAGCCGTGCGCCGCCGGCGTCGTCACCGATGTCGCCGGTGAGCGTGCGTACCGCGGAACCGTGTTCGGCCTGCAACGCTGCCAGCTTGGCCGGCGTGCGGGACACGGCCACGACGTTCCAGCCGCGGCTGACCGTGGCGCGGAGGATGCCCGTTCCGACATCGCCGGTGGCACCGACCAGCGCCAGGGTTTGCTCGCCCATCCGATCCTCCGCATCATCCCACATTATCGATTTCGACGTCGAAATTATATGACACCGTCATGCGGGTCAACGCCTCACGGAACGCTTCACGTGTTGTCGAACCCCACTGTAGATTTCATACTTGCATAAGTATCGTTCTATGAGGGGGCGCCGTGGCATCCAGCCCGAACGCGGACCGCGCGGAGCCGCCCCGCGCCTCGGCCCGCTCCTCCGCGGTCCTCGCCTTCGAGGGCAAGGAGTACACCCGTGCGGATCTGGAGTCCCTCGCCGACGGTCTCGCGACCGTGCTGGCCCGGCGCGGCGTGCGAGCCGGACAGCGGGTCGCGCTCATGTCCTCCAGTCGGCCCGAACTCGTGGTGGCCCTGCTCGCTGTCTGGCGGCTCGGGGCGGCGGTCGTCTTGCTCAATTCCGCGTGGAAGCGGGGTGAGATCGACCATGTGCTGGCGGTCACGCGTCCGGAGCACGCCCTCGGGGACAGCCCGCTCCTGGCCGCGACCATGCCGATGCTCCACCTGGACGAGCGGGTGCCCTCGGGCTCGGGTCCCTTCCCGGGGGCCGCCCCCGGCGCGGACGCTGTGCTGGTCTTCAGCTCCGGCACCACGGGGATGCCCAAAGCGGTCCGCCACACGCACGCCTCGCTCGCAGTGGCCGCCCGGCAGTGGCGGGGCGCGCTCGGCGTGACCGCCGCGGACCGCCTCCAGGTCGTGACGCCTCCCTCGCGCATGCTCGGCCTGCTCAACATCGTCACGGTGCTCGGGACGGGGGCCTGGCTGCGGCTGCACCGGCGCTTCGACCTGGATCTGATGCTGCGGCACATCCAGGCTGACGGGATCACCATCGAGATGGCCGTCGCCCCGATCGCCCTGGCACTGGCCTCGCACCCCGCGCTTGAGTCCTACGACCTCTCCTCGCTGAGGTATGTCATGTGGTGCGCGACGCCGGTCGCCCCGAGCGTCGCCGAAGCCGTGACCCGGCGCACCGGGGTGTTGTGGGTGCCCACCTACGGTGCCAGCGAACTGCCCGTGATCGCCCGCAACCCGCTGGCGGGGGCGCGGCTGGACAGTCCCGGCCGGGCCGTCTCGGGCGTGACGGTGCGCGTGGTCTCGACCGAGACCGGCGAGCCGGTGGCGCCCGGGGAGACGGGCGAGATCCAGGCCCGCTCCGACTCGGCGATGGCGGGCTACCTGCCTGCCGAGGCGACCGCCGAGGCGTTCGACGACGGTTGGTACCGGACCGGGGACATCGGCAGCGTCGACGCCGAGGGCTGGATACGGCTGAAGGACCGCTCCAAGGAAATGATCAAGGTCCGGGGCTTTCAGGTCGCGCCCGCCGAGGTCGAGGCGGTGCTGCACGGTCACCCTGCCGTCGCCGACTGCGCGGTCTTCGGCATCCCCGACCCGGTCAGGGGTGAGGCGGTCGTCGACGCGGTGGCCCTGTGCGCGCCGGTCGAGGCCGAGGAACTCGTCGCCCTGGTCGGCGAGCGGCTGGCGCCCTACAAGCGGCCAAGCCGCGTGGAGTTCGTGCCCGAGATCCCTCGCCTGCCGTCCGGCAAGGTGCTGCGCCGCGTCCTCAGGGAGCGCCATGAACGCTCGAGCCGGCACTGAACGGCGGCCGCCCGCGCGGCCACCGCGCAGGTACTTGACGGTCTGGTGGTGCGTGCCCGAAGTTAGACGGCGTATGAATATCAGAGTCGTCGACCGGCGGCTGTGCGAACGGAAGGATGGCCGATGGCAGAGCGTCGCTTCGTGACGTACGAACAGCTTGACGGGGGTTCGATCGTCCGGATCATGTTGAATCGGCCGGAGGCCCGCAACGCCCAGAACCGGGGCATGCTCGTCGAGCTCAACGAGGCATTCCTCGAGGCGGAGGCCGACGACCAGGTGCGGGTGGTGATCCTCGGTGGCGTCGGTAAGATGTTCTCGGCGGGACACGACGTGGGGTCCCCCCTCGCCCGGTCGGAGTGGATGCCGGGTCCGGACCAGCACCCCACGACGAGGATCAACGGCGGCACCAGGCGCGGCGCCGAGCAGCGCATGCTCCAGGAGTGGCACTACTTCTTCGAGAACACGCGGCGGTGGCGCAACCTGCGCAAGATCACCATCGCGCAGGTGCACGGCAACGTGTACGCGGCGGGCCTGATGCTGATGTGGGCGTGCGACCTGATCGTCGCCGCCGAGGGCACGACGTTCGCCGACGTGGTGGGGCAGCGGCTGGGCATGTGCGGCGTGGAGTACTTCGCCCACCCGTGGGAGCTGGGCCCGCGCCGCACCAAGGAGTTGATGCTGACCGGCGACTCCATCGACGCCGACGAGGCGCAGCGCATCGGCATGGTGACCAAGATCTTCCCCCGGGACGATCTCGCGGACCGCACACTGGCGTTCGCCCGGCGGATCGCCGCCCTGCCCACCGTCACGGCGCTGCTGATCAAGGAGTCCGTGAACCAGACCGTGGACAACATGGGCTTCTTCAACGCGCTCAACGCCTGCTTCACCCTGCACGAACTCAACCACGCACACTGGGCCGAGGTGCACGAGGACGGCTACCCGGCCGGCCGCGCGGACGACGGCCTGGACGACTGGCGCAATGCCCCGCCGGTCCGGCCCGCGGTGCCGCACGAGGTCGGCGGTCAGGCGTGAACGGCATCGATCCGCTCGCCTTGCTGAGCCTCGAACCCGTCGGACCGGGCCGCTATGCCGTGCCGATGCCGCCCGGTTCGCAGGAGGGCGGCGACGTCGTGTTCGGCGGACAGCTCATGGCCCAGATGATCATGACGTCCGCCGCCGCGTCGGACGGCTCCAAGTACGTCAAGTCGGTGCAGGTGATCTTCGGTCGGGCCGGCTCGTACGCAGCGCCGATCCATCTGCAGGTCGAGCCCTTCCACGTCGGCCGGACGTGGGCCAGCGACCTGATCACGGCCTGGCAGGGCGACCGAATGCTGACCCGCGCCCTGGTCCTGTCGACGAGCGACGAACCGGACCTCGTCGCGCACCAACTCGCTCCGCCGCCGGACGTGTCCGGGCCGGAAGACGGCGAGAACGCGCGGGGAATCGTCTTTCCCGGCGCCGAGGTGCGCACCGCGAAGCTGCCGAGCGAGACCGCGGACGGCGTACCGGTGATGAGCTTCTGGACCCGGATGCCCGGTCCGTGCGGCTCCCTTCCCGCCAGCCAGGCGATCCTCGCCTGGGCCACGAACGGCTGGCTGATCGAGCTCGGCATGCGGCCGCACCGTGACCGGGTGCGGATCGAGGACGCCCACCGCTCGCTCTCGACCGGGGTCATCGCCCAGACCCTGAACTTCCACCGGGAGTTCGACGCCGGGTCGTGGATCCTCGTGTCGCAGGAGGCGACCTTCGCCGGCAAGGGGCGCGTGCACGGACGCGGCGTCGCCCACACGGAGGACGGCACACTCGTCGCGACGTTCTCCCAGGACAGCATGGTCAAGCCGGGCGGCCACGGTGCTGGCTCACCCCTGTAGTGAAAAGGTGGACGTAGTCGCATTTTCCTGCCATCGAATCCATTCAGAGACGCATCTGGGTGGGAAATCAGTGTCGCAATATATAGACGGCGTCTAAATTTGCCGTTACGCTTGAACCATAGATTGCGGTTCCGTCATCAAGCCGTTGGGAGGCTGCCGTGTCCCGCAAGTTGGACTTTCCGGTGTTCGACGCCGACAACCACATGTACGAGACCACGGACGCGTTCACCAAGTACCTGCCGGAGAGCCACGCCGGTCTGGTCAAGTACGTCCAGTACAACGGTCGTACGAAGATCGCGCTCAAGAACCACATCAGCGAGTACATCCCGAACCCGACGTTCAGCAAGGTCGCCCCTCCCGGCGCCCAGGAGGTCGAGTTCAAGCTGAAGAACCCCTCCTCGCGGTTCAAGCCCAAGGAGGGCGACAAGGTTCTCACCGACCCGCCGAAGTACATCGAGTCGATCCCCGCGTTCTTCAACCCGCAGGATCGGCTCCAGCTCATGAACGAACTGAGCCTGGACCGGGCCATGATGTGGCCGACGCTGGCGAGCCTGCTCGAGGAGCGCCTGGCCGACGACCCCGAGGCCACGCACGTCGTGGTGCACGCACTGAACGAGTGGATGTACGAGCACTGGTCGTACAACGTGGAGAATCGGATCTTCCCGACGCCGGTCATCACGCTGCCCATCGTCGACGAGGCGATCCGCGAGCTGGACCGGGTCGTCGAGCGCGGCGCACGGGCCATCCTGATCCGGCCCGCGTCGGTTCCCGGGTACAACGGCCGGCGCCGGTCCTTCGCGCTGAAGGAGTTCGACCCCTTCTGGAAGCGGGTCGAGGAGGCCGGAGTACTGGTTGGCATGCACTCCTCCGACGACGGCTTCCAGCGCTACCTCAACGAATGGGAGGGCGGTCGCGGCGAGTTCCTCCCCTTCAAGGAGAAGCAGTCGGCGTTCAACGCGCTCGTCTACTCGGAGTACCGCGGGACCAAGGACGCCATGGCCTCCATCGTCGGACACGGTCTGGCCACCCGGTTCCCCAAGCTGCGGTTCATGCCGGTCGAGACCAGCAGCGCCTGGGTCCGGCCCCTGGTGGAGTCGTTCAAGAAGGTCTACGAGCGCTCGCCGGACCTCTTCGACGAGGACCCCATGGTGGCGATGAAGCGGGCGATCTACGTCCACCCGTACCACGAGGAGGACGTCCTCAGCCTGGTGGACATCCTCGGTGCCGAAAACGTCGTGTTCGGGTCCGACTACCCCCACCCCGAGGGCATGTTCGACCCGGTCACCTACGTCGACGAGCTCGCGCCGCTCCCGGAGCGCGACCAGGCGGCGATCATGGGCGGCAACCTCGCCAGGCTCATGGGCGTCGACCCCGTCAAGGTGATCTGACGCGGACGCCCCGGCGTGGAACCCGTCGCATGAATGCGTCCGAGGGTCGGGATAGCATCTCGTGTACCGTCCCGTGATGCACCTGAGGATTTGGACTGTGACAAGCAAAGACCTTCTTGCGGCGGGTGCCACGTGAGCGAGGCGAGAACCGGGCCCAAGCGCTCTCAGCTCGCCCAGGACCGCTCCCGCGACACGCGGCAGGCGATCATCAAGGCCGCCCTGGAGCTGTGGAGTGAACGCGGCTACGACCGGGGCGTCGACGAGACGAAGGTCGAGGAGATCGTCGCCCGGGCCGGCGTCTCCAAGGCCACCTTCTACTTCCACTTCGCCCGCAAGGAAGACATCCTGCTGGCGACGAGCTGGCTGACCGCGAAGGTGTTCTACGAGGACGCCCTCAAGGGACTGGTGGGCGGCGGGTCCACCGACGACATCATCGACGACATCACCGTCAAGCTCTGCCGCCGTATGGAGCGGGTGCCCACCCTCGGGCTGCGGCGCCTGCTCCAGGCCCAGGCCGCCACGAAGTCGGGGGGCTCGCTCCCGCAGGACGACGACTCGAACCACGTCAGCTTCCGCAACGCCTTCGCCGTCATCTTCCTGCAGGCCCAGCAGAACGGCGACGTGCCGCAGACACTGAGCCCGGCCAAACTCGGCGTGATGTTCGAGGCGATGCTGATGTCGGCGATCCATGAATCGGTCTACGACGAGGGCACCGACCTGCTGGTCATCCTGCGCGAGGGGTTCGCCGTCCTGCTGGCCGGCGCACGCCATGTGTCGCAGAGCGCCCTCTCGCCGGGCACGGGGCGCACGACGAAGACGCGGCGGCGAGCCGGCTGAACCGGACGACCTCCAGAACGAACGGCCCGTACCTCCCGCCGAGAACGGAAGGCACGGGCCGTCCTCACATCCGCGGACCCGTCAGCCGCCGCGGGCGGCGACGAGCGCGCCGCGGTTGACCTTCGTGGCCTCGCTGCGCGGGATGGCCGCCACGATCTCGATGGTCTTGGGCACCTTGTACGCCGCGAGTCGGCTCTTGGCGTAGCCGATGATCTCCTGCGCGTCGGGAGGCGCCGCCGGATCGGTGGGTTCGATGATGGCGTGCACCCGGCGCCCCCAGGCGGGGTCGCGCAGCCCGACCACGACCACATCGGCGATGGCCGGGTGGTCGATGAGCGCCGCCTCCACCTCGGCCGGGAACACGTTGGCGCCACCGGTGACGACCATGTCGACCCGGCGGTCGACCAGGTAGAGGTAGCCGCTCTCGTCGAGATAGCCCATGTCGCCGGCGGTCTGGAAACCGTCCTCGGTCGTGCGCAGCTGGGGAACCGTGCCCAGGTAGCGGTATCCGGCGGGGGAGGGGGAACGGAGATAGATCTCGCCCAGTTCACCGGTGGACTGTTCGCTGCCGTCGGCGTCGAGGATGCGGATCTCGGTGCCCTGGATGCAACGCCCGACACTTCCCTGGTGGGCCATCCACTCGTCGCCGCGCAGCGCGGTCAGCCCCAGCGCCTCGGTCATGCCGTAGGCCATCACGATGCGTTCGGGGCCGATCAGCTTGCCCCACCGGTGCACCAGCGATGGCGGCATGGGTGCCGCCCCCTGGAGGATCCACTCGATGCCGGACAGGTCACGGTCGTCGATGCCTGGCAGGTCGGCGATGCGCTGGAGCATCGTCGGCGTCGCGGTGAAGGTGGAGACGCGGTGGCGCTCGATCACGTCGACGACACGTGCGGCGTCGAACTTCTCCATGAGGACCAGGCGGTCTCCGGAGAGCAGGCCGAGCAGCGTGTTGAAGCCGTTGGTGTGGTACATGGGCGCCGGGACGAGGATCGTCTGCGGGTGCGGGACGGGCACGCTGTTCCACAGATCGATGAACGGCGCGACCGGTTGCGGACCGTACACCGAGGGCCGTTCGGTGAGGATAACCTTCGGGGTGCCGGTGGAGCCGCTGGAGCAGATGCCGTTCAACTGCGGGGCGACGGCGTCGGCGAGGTCGGGCACGTCGAGTTCGGCGGTCGAGTCGATCCACGGGATGTCGTCGGAACCGAGGAAGACGCGCGCATCGATGGTCTCCCGCAGCCGGCGCAGCTCCCACTCGGGCACGTCCCAGCGCACCGGCACCGGTACGGCGCCGAGCTTCCACGCGGCGAACACACCGAGCACGAACTGAGGCGAGTTCCGCAACCCCAGCGCGACACGGTCACCCCGCGCCAGGCCCCGGGCCGCGAGCGCCCCGGCCAGTTGGGCCGAGCGCTGGTCCAGCCACGGCCAGCCGAAACCCGGCTCGGTTCCGTCCAGGCCGATGTACCGGAGCACCACGTCGTCCGGGGACTGCGCGGCGAGCCGGGCGATCCGGCGGGCGATGCTGATCTGGCCTTCCACAGAGCTTCCTCTCGTCACACCGCGGCCTCTCCGGAGCGGCGCTCAGCACCCTGACCGCTCGCCCGGGGTGAACGTCGCCGGCATCTGCTTGTAGCCGTACATCAGCCCGAGGTCGGGGTAGAGCTGCGTGGCGTCCCGGTCGATGGAGTAGTCCGGCATCCGCCGGAGCACCTCGGCGAGGACGATCTTGATCTCCTGGCGGGCCAGATGGGACCCGAGGCAGCGGTGGATGCCGTAGCCGAACGACATGTGCCGGTTCGGCCTGCGGTCCAGCACGAACCGGTCGGGGTCCGGGAACTGGGACGCGTCGCGGTTGGCAGAGGACCAGGCCAGCAGGACCCGCTCGCCCCGCTCGAAGCTCTCCCCGCCGACCTCCGCGTGCTGCGCGACGGTACGGGCGCCCGCCTGCTCCGGCGTGTAGTAGCGCAGGAACTCCTCGCAGGCGGCGTCGATCAGCGACGGGTCGTCGAGCATGCGCTGGCGGTCCTCGGGGTACCGGTCGAGGTGCCAGAGCGCGGAGGACAGCAGGGAGGTCGTGGTCTCCACCCCGGCGGCGACGATGGTGTACGCCGTCTCGAAGACCAGGGCGTCGTCGAGGGGACCCTCGGGATCGTCCGCGCTCATGATCGCCGCGAGCAGGTCGCCCTCCTTGGGCTCCACCCGCCGACGGGCGATCTCCTCACGTATCTGCTGGAAGATCCACTGGAATCCGTCCTTCAGTTCCTGCCAGGCGGGCATGCGCGGATCGCGCGGGATGTAGACCGAGGTGTGCAGCGGCACCGCGAAGCGTTCCCACTCCGAGGTGTCCAGCCCCAGTACCTCCAGCGTGACGATCGCCGGGATCGGGCTCACCAGGTCGAGGACGAGGTCGCAGGACCCCTTGGCGATGAACCGGTCGATGGCCTCGTCGGTGATCGCCTGGATCCGCGGCGCGAAGCCCGCCACGGCGGCCGGCGTGAAGATCGGGTTCAGCATGCGCCGGTAGCGGCGCCACTCGGGCGGGTCCATCTCGGCGAGCGAGGTCCGGCCGGAGTCCGGGTTGCGCGGGAGGGTGATCCCGCCGCCGTGCCCCTCGTCCCCGGGCAGCTCGAACGCGCTGGAGAAGTCCGCGTGCGCGGAGGCCGCGGCGGCGATGTCGTCGTACCGGGCGAGTACCGTGAACCCGCCGTGCGCGTCGGTGCGCACGCATCCGGGACCCTGACGAATCGCCCGGTAGGTACAGACCGGGTCGGCCGCGTGCTCCGCGGAGTGGTGGTCGAATGTCTGCTCTTCGGTCAACGATGCCTCCAGGGCCGGATATCGGGGTGGACGTCGATGTGGTGCACGGCCCGGCGGCAGTCCTTCTCGTCGAAGGGCCCCCTGCCGGCAGCGCTCATGGCCCGACCGCCGCGTAGGCGTCGTGGTCGGCGGCCGCGGTGCCGAGCCGGTGCAGGAGCGCGTTGGTCACCGCCGGGTCGACCAGCATGGTGATGCTCCACAGGTACAGGCCGTGGAGGATGCCCCGGGGCAGATCACGCCAGGCCTCGTCCCAGGTCGGGGCGTCGATGCCGGCGGCACGCAGTTCGTCGAGATAGTGCCGCACCAGGTCCTTCTCGTTCCGTCGCCGGTCCTCGACAGTCAGCACGGAGGCGATGTGGTAGCCGACGTCGAGATACCAGGGCCCGCGCTGCACCAGCTGCCAGTCCAGCAGGGCCGGCCGTCCGTCGCGGTCCAGGTAGGTGTTGCCGACATGCGGATCGCCGTGGATCACCGACCACGGCGAGACGTCCTGCACCTGTTCGACCAGGGCTCCGTATGCGGCGAACAGCCGCTCCGCGTCGCGGACTTCGTCAGGTATCCCCGCGCCGATGCCGCCGTCGTAGTTGCCGCGGATCTCGGGCAGCCCCCGGTGCACGAGATTGGCCTGGAGCCGCGGCGCCAGCCAGGGCGCCTCCGCGAGCGCCGGCTCGTTCCAGGTCGCGGCGTGCAGCTTCGCCAGCTGGCCGAGGCTCTGCGCCGCCAGGTCCGGCGAGTACTCGCTGGTGGGGTCGAGGAACCTGCCGCCCTGGGCGACGATGTCCTCGGTGATGACCACGCCGTGCAGGGTCTGCGGGTCGACGTCCGCATACACGCTGCGCAGCGTGCGGACACCGGTCGCCGCCGCCAGCTCACGGTAGAAGGTCACCTCGGGCACGCCCGCCTGCTGGGTCGGCCGGCCCACCTGGGTGAAATAGCCCTTGCCGCACAGGTGCGGTGACAGTCCACCCGGTACGCCGTCGGCGCATTCGATGCTGAAGCGGGCGTTGGTCGAGACACGGCTGATGACCGGCCCGGGCGTGACCGTGCTGATCCGCACGCCGGGAAACCGGTCGGCCAGGGCCGAACTGAGCCAGGTCGGTGACATCAGCTCCGACAGGGTGCTCGGTACCGGCACCCGCAGACGGGGCGCGAGCAACGTGCGGTTCGGCCCCGTGTCGGAGGCGATGAGACGGCGCTGGATCTTGCCGGTCGCCGTCCGCGGCAACGGCCGGTCCCAGACGACGACCTGCTCCGGAAGCTTCCACTTGGCGAGGCCGGCGTCGAGCAGCCGGCCTACGACCGACTCGAAGGAGACCGACTCGCGGTCCCGGGTGTACACCGCGAGCGCGAGACGCTCCCCGGTCACCGGGTCGGGCACGCCGAACGCGGCCACTTCCTCGGCGTGCGGCAGGTCGCGGGCGATCTCGTCGATCTCGGTCAGGGAGATCTTGAGCCCCTTGCGGGAGACGATCTCCTTCAGTCTCCCCGTGATCGTGAGCCGGCCGCCATCGAACCGTCCGAGGTCGCCGGTGCGGTACCAGCCGCCCTCGGTGAAGGAGTCCTGGTTGTCCTCCGCGTCGCCATAGCCGAGCAAGCGCATCGGACCGCGTACGAGTATCTCCCCCGTGTCTCCTCCGAGGATGCGGACCTCTGTCCCGGGCGCGCAGGCACCGTCGTCGAGGACCCGGGCCTCGCCCTCGTCGTCCGGGAGCGTGGTGGTGGCGACCGGGACCTCGGAGGAGCCGTACACGCGCACGGGGGTGATCCCGTACCGAGTCATACCGAGTTCCAGCACGGAGCGGGGGATGGGCGCGCCGCCGAGCGAGATCGCCCGCAGCGGCAGCTCGGCCAGATCCTGGCTCAGGGCCTGCTTGAACAGTTCCTCCATGATCACCGGGGCGCCGCCGATGACCGTCACCGAGTGCTCGCGCAGCCGGTCGAGCGCGTCGGCGGCGTCGAACCGGTCGGCGAGCACCAGCCCGGCACCTCTGTCGAGGGTGAGGTGGATCTGCACGAGACCGGTGATGGTGGCGAGGGGCGTGGAGAGGAAGGCGACGTCGTCCGCGGTCAGCCGCAGGGCGTCCGCCATGTTGCGGGCGCCCGCGCGAAGCGTGTTGAGGCTGTGGACGACCGCCTTGGGGCGGCTGGTGGTTCCCGAGGTGAACACGACCGCCGCGGGCGCGGCCGGGTCGGGTTCGGCCCAATCGGCGGAGACCTCCGGCCAGTTCACGAGGGTGTCGAAATCGACGACGTCGACGTTCAGCCCGGCGAGGTCGAGTCGTTCCGTGAGTTCGGGAGTGGTGACGACCAGGCCGATCGGCGCGGCGGCCAGCGCGTGCTCGACGTCAGCCCGCCCGCAGCGCCGGTCCAGCATCACGGCGAGGACGCCGGTTCGGACGATCGCGTGGTAGGCGACAATGGCGGGCGCGACGAGCGGTGCGATGACGAGCACCGCGGCGTCCGGGCCGACGCGTCCCCGCAGACAGGCGACCGCGCGGCCGACGGCATCGCTCATGCGACCGTACGTCCACCGCGAGGTGGCGTCACTGACCGCGATGCGGTCGGGACTGTGCTCGGCCCGCGCCTCCAGTCCGGCCCGTAGCGGAGAGCCGCTCCACCATCCCTCGGACAGATATCGAGCCTGGACTTCGCTCGGGACGGGCTCGACTCCGACGAGCTTCACGAAGCAACCTCCGAGGGAGAAATTACAATTTCGACGTCAGTGTTGATACTCGTTTCCGGGATGGGCCGCTCCGGTCGTGCGCGGTGGGACCTGCGCGGTGGACGTGCGCGGTGGTCAGATCGGCGGGCGCAGGGAGCCGTCGGAGCGGACGAAGGTGACGCGGCGGGACGCGATGCGCCAGCGGCCGTTCTTCTTCGACAGGTCGTCGTCGTACCAGCCGATGCGCATCGTCTTGCGGTCGGCCAGGATGGCGAAGAAGGACTGGCTGGACGTCGCGGAGTCGCCGTCGAGGCGGATGACCGGGCTCGCACCCAGGTGGACGCCGTTGGGGGTGGCGAGCGTGATCATCTCCTTGACCCCTTCCTTGCCCTCGTACGTTCGCCCGTGCACGACGTAGGCGCAGTCGTCGGTGAACAGTTCGAGCCAGTTGGTGACGTCGCCGATGTCCACCAGGCGTGTGTAGCGGGCCAACAGGTCCTGGATCTCCACCATGTCGGCGAGTTCCTGGGCGTCGAGGTCACGGAAGTCTTGCATGTGCGGGCTCCTCCCCGAAGGGGTTGAGCGGAGCCGACGGCAGCCCGTGTCGGGATTGTCGTGCACATGGCGCAAAGCCGCCAGGCTCCGCAGTGCGCTTAAATATTTAGTAACATCGAAGTTATAGCACGGCGCGGTGGGCGCCGGTAGGTGTCGCGGGGCTCGTGGCGGTCTTGGTCGCCGGCGCGTCGACGTCTTCATTCGAAACTGACGTCAGTGTAGAATTTATCGCGACTTCGTGATCGACTCGGTGGTCGCAGGCACCCGCGACCTCGCCAGGGAGCCTGGCGGACCGGTGGAACCCAGGCCGGCAGGCGTTGCCGGGAGTGCGAGAGTGGAGGCGTCTGAAGTGAGCAGTAGACCAATCGCCGACGGCTTGTTCACGGGGTCCGGCGACGAGCCGAGGCTGATCGGGAACCGCTGCCGTGACTGCGCCGCGATCACCTTCCCCGTGCGCGTGGGATGCGCGCGATGCGGATCGAGCGAGCTGGATCGGTACCTGCTGGCGGACCGCGGAACGCTGTGGACCTGGACGACCCAGGGCTTCCTGCCCAAGGAGCCGTTCACGGGGACACGCGCCGTCGGCCCCGACGCCGTGCCCTGGTTTGTCGGACTGGTGGAACTGCCCGGTGAGTTGAGGGTGGAGGCCCTCCTCGTCGGCGTCACCGAGGAGACGCTGGAGATCGGGATGCCGCTGCGGCTGGTGATCGTGCCCTTCCGGAACGACGGGGACGGCACCGAGGTGGTCACCTTCGCCTTCGCCCCTGACGACGCCCATGAGCAGCAGAGCGAGAGAGAAGCGGAGAAGATCCATGCCTGACGTGGCAATCGTGGGTGTGGGACTCCACCCCTTCGGGCGGTTCCCGGGCAAGTCGGCGTTGACCATGGGCGCGGAGGCGGCCCGGATGGCGCTCGCCGACGCCGGTGTGGCGTGGACGGACGTGCAGTTCGCCGTGGGCGGCAGCGCGGAGGTCGACCAGCCCGATGCCGTCGTCGCCGAACTCGGGCTCACAGGGCTGCCGTTCACGAACGTATACAACGGGTGCGCGACGGCCGGTAGCGCTCTGGGACTGGCCAGCCGGATGATCAGACTCGGGGAGCACCGCCTCGGACTGGTGCTGGGCATGGACAAGCACAGCGGCGGGGCCTTCACGGCCGATCCGACGTGGTACGCCTGCCCGCCCTGGTACGGCGAGATGGGCCTGTTCCTGACGACGAAGTTCTTCGGCATGAAGATCAATCGTTACATGCACGACTTCGGCATCACGCACCAGACGCTCGCGCGGGTGGCGGTCAAGGCCTACGCGAACGGCGAGGCCAACCCCAACGCCTACCGGCGCACCCCGCTCACCGAGGAGGAGATCCTCTCCTCGCGCATGCTCAGCCATCCCCTGACGAAGTACATGTTCTGCAGCCCGGACGAAGGGGCGGCGGCCGTGGTGGTGTGCGACGCGGACATCGCGAAGCAGTACACCGACACCCCCATCTACCTGCGCAGCACCGTGACCCGGACCAGGAGGTACGGGGCCTACGAGGTGCACACCCCGGCGGCCGGGCTGGAGCACGCGTCGGCGCCGACGGTCGACGCCGCGCTGGTGGCGTACGAACAGGCCGGCATCGGCCCGGACGACATCGAGATCGCCCAGCTGCAGGACACCGACTCGGGCGCGGAGATCATTCACATGGCCGAGGTCGGCCTGTGCAAGGACGGCGAACAGAACGAGCTCATCGCCTCCGGCGCGACCGCGCGCGGCGGCACCCTTCCCGTGAACACCGACGGCGGGCTGATCGCCAACGGCGAGCCGATCGGCGCGTCGGGGCTGCGGCAGATGTACGAGCTGGTGACCCAGATGCGCGGCCGCGCCGGAAAGCGCCAGGTCGCGGGCACACCCCGAGTGGGCATCGCCCAGCTCTACGGGGCGCCGGGGGTGGCGGCGGTCTCGATCCTGTCCAGGTGACCCTCCGGCCGGGCGGCACGCGTCCCGGCCGGAGCACCAAATTCTCCATGACCGGGTGGCGAGGTTGCTCTCACCCGATCATTTTCATGACCATAGAAGTATGGAAGAGTGGCAGGCGGGGGGTGTGGAAGTGCGTCCGCCGGGCTTCATCGCTTGACCGTCGCACTCCGCCGTAATTATAATTTCGACATCGAAGTCAATAATCTGGAAGCGGTGAGGTTCGTCCAGATGTCATCGAATCGGCAGGCCTTGGCTTCCGGCAGTGACGAGCTCGAGGCCGAACTGGAAGACGGGGTCCTGCTGCTGCGGTTCAACCGGCCGCGAGCGCGCAACGCACTCACCCTCGAGATGCTGGACGCCCTCGGCTCGCAGTTGGCCTGGGCGCAGATGGAACCCGCCGTGCGGGTCGTCGTGCTCACCGGAGCCGGTGCCGGTTTCTGCGCGGGCGGGGACGTCAAGGTCATGGCCGCCGGTCGGAGCATCTACGGGACCCCCGAGGATCCGGAGCTGCGGACGCAGCGTCAGATCGACGTCCAGCGCGCCACCTCGGTGGCCCTGTGGAACTTCGGCAAACCGACGATCTCGTTGATCAACGGGCCGGCTGTCGGAGCGGGCCTCGCCCTCGCCCTGGCCTGCGACATCCGTTACGCCGCCGAGTCGGCGACGCTCGGCAGCGGCTTCGCCGCCGTCGGACTCGCCGGTGACTTCGGCTGCACATGGCTGCTGAACCGGCTGCTGGGCCCGCCCCGGGCGAAGGAACTCCTTCTCTTCGCTCAGTCGCTCGACGCCCGCCGGAGCCTCGACTGGGGCCTGGTCAACGACGTGTTCGACGACGATCGGCTGCTGACCGAGGGGCTCGCCCGGGCCCGCCGGCTCGCCGAGGGACCCCGGACGGCACTCTCCGCGATCAAGGAGCACATCGCCAGGGCCGATCGCGAGGACCTGGCGACGTGCGCCGACGCCGAAGTGCGGCGGCATGTGCAGCTCATGGCAGGCGAGGAGCACCGGGCGCTCGTCCGCCGACTGCTGGACGGGATCTCTTCCGTCGCCTCCGCCGAGTCCGTCGACGCCGCTGAGCATGCCGGATACGTCGACGCCGCTGAGCCCCCCGGGTCCGTCGGCTCCGCCACGTCCGCCGAGTCCCTCGACTCCGCCGAGTCCGAAGTCCGAACAGGAAGGTGAGTACCGTGAAGGAACTCGAAGGGCGCGTCGCGCTGGTCACCGGCGCGGCGCGCGGTATCGGCGCCGGCATCGCCCAGCGGTTCGCCGAGGCCGGCGCACGTGTGGCGGTGCTCGACCTCGACGCGGCCTCCTGCGCCGACACGGTCGCCGCGGTCGAGGCCGCAGGCACGAAGGCGCTGTCGCTGGCGGTCGACGTCAGCGACACCTCGGCCGTGGAAAGCGCCGTGGACGAGGTCGTGCGGCAGTTCGGGCAGCTCGACATCGCCGTCAACAACGCGGGCGTCACCCGCGACAACCTGCTCTTCAAGATGACCGAGGACGACTGGGACACCGTGCTGCGCGTCCACCTCAAGGGTGCCTTCAACATCTCGAAGGCGGCGCAGCGGCACATGGTGGCGGCGAGGTACGGACGGATCGTCAACCTGTCGTCCGTCTCCGCTCTCGGCAACCGCGGCCAGGCCAACTACGCGGCGGCGAAGATGGGGATGCAGGGGTTCACCCGCACGCTCGCCATCGAACTGGGGCCGTTCGGCATCACGGCCAACGCGATCGCCCCCGGGTACATCGACACGGAGATGACCCGGGCCACCGCCGAGCGGATGGGCGTACCGCTCAAGGAGAGGCTGGAGTCCATGGCGAAGACCACGCCGGTGCGCCGGATCGGCTACCCGGCCGACATCGCCAACGCCGCCCTGTTCTTCGCCTCGGAGGCCTCCGGGTTCGTCACCGGCCAGACCATCTACGTCGACGGCGGCCGCAGGCTCTGACCGCCGCCCGTCCGGTCCGCCACCCCATCGACTGTAAGGATCACACCCGTATGGTCGCCACGACCCAGACGATCGCCCAGTCCATCGCCCGGTCCGTCGCCGGACCGATCCTGCCGGCGCGGCTGTCGGCCGTCCTGGGCGGGGAATGGCACCGGACCGACGGTGCCGTCCACGACGTCCTCGACCCGGCGAACGAGTCGGTGATCAGCCGGTTCGTCGAGGCTCCCGGCGCACTGGTCGACGAGGCGGTCGCCGACGCCCACGCGGCCTGGACGGCCGGCTGGCGGGATCTCGAACCGGCGCGCCGCGGGCGGATCCTGCTCGCGGTGGCGGCGGCGCTGCGTGAGCACGCGGACGTGCTGGCCCGGCTGGAGTCGCTCGACTGCGGCAAACCGCTCTCCCAGGCCCGCACCGACGTGGAGGTCTCCGCCCGGTACTTCGAGTACTACGCGGGCGCCGTCGACAAGGTCGGCGGCGAGACGATTCCGCAGCCCGGGGGCACCTTCGCCTACACCGTTCACGAGCCCTACGGCGTCATTGCGCACGTGACCCCCTGGAACGCGCCGATCAGCCAGATGATGCGGGGCGTCGCCCCCTCCCTGGCCGCCGGGAACACTGTGGTCGTCAAGCCGTCCGAACTGACGCCGATCACCTCGCTCCTCGCGGCGGTCATCATGGTGGAGGCCGGTCTGCCCGCCGGTGTGTGCAACGTGGTGCCCGGCACCGGCCCGCTCACCGGTGAGGCGCTGGTCAGCCACGACCTGGTGCAGCATGTGACGTTCACGGGTTCGGTGCGCACCGGTCGGCACGTGGGCCGGATCGCCGCCGACCGGCTCGTCGGCTGCAACCTCGAACTCGGCGGAAAGTCGCCCAGCATCATCCTGGCCGACGCCGACCTGGACCGGGCTGCGCGGGCCGGAGCCCTCGCGGTGATCCGAAACTCCGGGCAGTCCTGCTTCGCCACCACCCGGCTCGTTGTGGACCGCCGCGTCGAGCAGCAACTGCTCGACAAGATGGCCGAGCACTTCGCCGGACTGACCGTCGGCCCTGGCCTGGACGACCGCGACGTGGGACCGCTCATCAGCGAGGACCAGCGCCGCAAGGTGCTCGGGTACGTGGACTCGGCGCGGGCCGAGGGCGCCCGGGTGGTCGTCGGCGGCGCCGCCCCCGCGGGCCTGTCCAAGGGGCACTTCGTCGAGCCGACGCTGCTCGCGGGCGTCACCAGCGAGATGACGGTCGCGCGCGAGGAGATCTTCGGTCCGGTGCAGTCGGTGATCGCCTTCGACGACCTGGAGGAGGCGATCACCATCGCCAACGACACGCCCTACGGCCTGTCGGCGGGCGTCTTCACCTCCGACGTCGGCGCCGCCCACCGCGTCGCCGCCCGGCTCGACGCGGGCCAGGTACAGGTCAACCGGTACACCGGCGCCGGCGTCGAGGTGCCCTTCGGGGGCTACAAGAGCAGCGGTCTCGGCCGGGAGAAGGGCCTTGAGGCGCTGCGCCACTACACCCAGGTCAAGAGCGTCATCGTCGCCGTCGACTAGTCGCCGCTCCCCTCGCGCAGTCGGCGCTCCACGCATCTCGAAGGAGGCAGAATGTCCGGCCCGACTCTCGGTTTCGTCGGTCTCGGTGTCATGGGTGGTGGCATGTGCGCCAACCTGACCCGCAAGTGCGGGCTTCCGGTACTGGCCTACGACACATCGCCCGAGGCACTGGACCGGGCGGCCGGGCACGGGGCACGTCCTGCGCCGGGGCTGCGTGAGATCGCCGCCGCGGACATCGTGTTCCTCTCCCTGCCGAGCATCGCGGAGGTGGAGCACGTGGTCGGCGAGATCCTGGGCGGCGAAGCACGGCCCCGGGTCATCGTGGACATGTCCACCAGCGATGTCTCCCGGACGCGTGCCCTGGCCGACCGGCTCCGGGAGGAGGGCGTGACCTACGTCGACGCCCCGGTCGCCCGCACACGGCAGGCCGCCAACGACGGCACGCTGCTCATCACCGTCGGGGCCGAGCCGGAGGAGTACGAGAAGCTGCTCCCGCTGCTGTCGTGCATGGGCTCCGACGTGGTGCACGCCGGGGCGTCCGGCAGCGGCCAGCTCTTCAAGATCCTCAACAACATGGTCGTCTTCATGAACGTCAACGCCCTCGCCGAGGCGCTCGCCATCGGCCGGCGCGCGGGCGTCGACGGGAAGAGCCTGTTCGAGGCGCTGTCCATGGGTTCGGCCGACAGCTTCATCCTGCGGCGCACCGCGGCGGCGACCATGATCCCCGACGAGTTCCCGGAACAGGCATTCCCCACCAACTACGCGATCAAGGACCTCGCCCTCGCGCTGAAGCTGGCGGACGACGTCGGCATCACCGCCGCCGGCGCCCACCAGACCATGGACCTGCTGTGCCGCAGCCGGGACGCAGGCTACGGCTGGAAGTACTTCCCGGCGGTGATCCGGGTCATCGAGGGACGGATCGGCGCGGAAGGCGAGGCGTGAGAAGGCGATGAGCGACAACCCAGCGGCGATCGACCGTGACGAACTCAGGCTGCTGCGGGCCACGGTGAGGGAGGTGTTCACCAGCACCCCCACCCTCGCCACCCTCGGCGAGGTGGGCCTGCTCTCGCTCCTGACACCGGAGGAGAGCGGCGGGGCGGGATGGCGGGTACTGGAGGCGTGCACCGTTGTCCGCGAGGCCGGACGCGCACTCGACGGGCTGCCGGTCGCCGGGACCCTGCTCGCGGCGGCCGCGGTCGCCGGGCACGAGCAGCACCAGACCGTGCTGGACGGACTCCTCGGCGGCAAGACCGCGGGCGCCTTCCACGAGCACGCAGGGCTCGTGCGCAGCGGTGACGGCTGGACGGCGAGGGGCGCCGTCGTCTTCAGCGGGGCGATGCCGCTGGGCGGTTTCGTACTGGCCGGTGAGGACGACGGTCAGCTCCTGCTCGTCACGCCGGAGGCAGCGGACGTGACCGCCCTGGCCGGGGACGACCGGTTCGACACGACGCGCGACGAACTGCTCGTGGACCTGTCCCGGGCACCAGTCACCCCCCTCCGCGCGTCGGCCGGGGGAGCCGGGAGTCTGAAGGACGTGGCGGCGCTGCTGGCCTGCGCCGACACCCTGGGGGCGCTGGAGGCCACCTCGGAGCGCGTCCGGGAGTACCTGATCGGCCGGTCCGCGTTCGGTCGTCCGCTCGCCTCCTTCCAGGTCCTGCAGCACCGACTGACCGATCTGGACATCCTCGTCGCCGCCGCGGACGCCCTCGTACACCGCGCGGCCGTCGCGCTCGCCACCCGGTCGCCCGAGGCACACCGAGTGACGCAGCTGATGACGGCCTTCCTCGCCGCCCGCGCCGTGGCGGCGCTGGACGACTGCATCCAGCTCTGCGGCGGTATCGGCTTCACCTGGGAATGGCCCGTGCACCACGCCATGCGCCGGGCCGTACGCAACGCCGCCGTCGCCCGCCCGCGGCGCCTCGGACCCGAGGCCCTCAGGGCATCCCTCGAAGGATCCCGCGCGACCGCGGGCACGCACGACGCCTTCCGGGCCCGTGTCCGCGAGGTCATCGCCGAGCACGCCCCGTTCGAGGCCCGCGAGGGACACCGCGCGCCCAAGTCGGCGGAGCAGGAAGCCGCCATGCGGTCCTGGTACAAGACCCTGTACGACAACGGACTCCTCGGCCGGTCGTGGCCGGTCGAGTGGGGCGGAAGCGCGGAACACCATCCGCTCGACGAACTGGTCCTGACCGAGGAACTCATCCGCGCACGCGCTCCACGCCCGATCGACCAGGTCCTCCTGGCCGGCCACACCCTGCTGCGCTACGGCACCGCCGAGCAGCGCCGGCGCCACCTGCCGCGGATCCGTACCGGCGAGCACATCTGGTGCCAGCTGTTCAGCGAGCCGGGCGCCGGCAGCGACCTCGCCGGGGTCACCTCACGCGCCACCGCCCGCGGGGACGGCACCTGGGTGCTCAGCGGGCAGAAGACGTGGACGACGGACGGTCACTGGGCCCAGTTCGGCATGGCCCTGCTGCGGACCGACCCCACCTCCGAGCGGCACGCGGGACTGACCGTGTTCGTCGTGCCCATGGACAGCCCGGGCCTGGAGATCCGCCCGATGACCACGATGGGCGGCGCGCACGAGTTCAACGACGTGTTCCTCGACGGGGTCGTCCTCGGCCCGGAGCACGTGGTCGGGGAGATCGGCCAGGGCTGGTCGGTGTCCATGTCGGGGCTGGAGTCCGAACGCTTCACGGTGGGCGGCAACGTCCTGCTCCTGGAACTCCTCCTCGCGGACCTGCTCACGGTCGCCGAAGCCGTGCAGGACGCGGGCGAACCCCTCCTGCACCAGCCGGAGACACTGGAGCGGATCACCCGGCTGCGCGCCGAGGCCGAAGCCGCCAGCGCCTACGTGACGGGCCACATCGAGCGGGCGCTCGCCGGTGCGGAGGGCGAGGCGGAGGCGCCGATCGCCAAGCTGCTCTACACCGAGGCGTACAACCGCACGGCCCGGCTCGGGGTTCAGATGATCACCCGTCACCAGCCGGTGCCGGAAACCGCCCGGGCCGCGGCCCGCCGCCTCACTGACGCCTACCTCTGGTCGCGCTCGCTGACGATTTCCGGCGGCAGCTCCGAGGTCATGCGCAACATCATCAGCAAGCGCAGGCTGCGCCTGCCCTCCGGACGATAACCGAGGGGGAGACCGAGAAGTGTTCGTCATCGAGTCCGCAGAGGACGCCCGTGCCGCGGTCGGCACGGAGATCGGTATCAGCGACTGGATCACCGTCGACCAGCACCGCATCGACCTGTTCGCCGAGGCGACCGAGGACCGGCAGTGGATCCACGTCGACGTCGAGCGGTCCGCGGCCGGCCCGTACGGGACGACCATCGCGCACGGCTACCTCACCCTCTCGCTGGTGCCGGACCTCATGCGCGAGGTCTTCGCCGTCAAAGGTGCCGCCATGGGGGTCAACTACGGCGTCGACACCGTCCGCTTCCTGACCCCCGTTCCCTCGGGCTCACGCGTCCGGGTCCGGGTGTCCGTGCGGTCGGCGGAAGTGCGTGAGGACAACGGTCTGCGGCTCGGGCTCGAGGCGGTCGTCGAGCTGGAGGGCGCGCCGCGCCCGGCGTGCGTCGCGACCACGATCGCCCTGTACCGCTTCGCCATGAACGATTCGTCATCGAACACCGAGGACAAGGCATGAGTCAGAAGAGGGTTGCGCTGGTTACCGGTGGTGCGCGGGGACAGGGCCTGGCGATCGTCCGCCGGCTTCGCCAGGACGGCCTGTCCGTCGTCGCGGCGGACGTGCTCGTCGACGAACTGCATGGCGCGGTCGCCGAACTCGACGACCCCGAGGTGCTGCCGGTGCGCCTCGACGTCACCGACGAACAGAGCTGGACGGACGCGCTGAATAAGGTGGAGGAGCGGTTCGGCGGCCTCAACGTGCTCGTCAACAACGCGGGCATCCTCGGCCGGGGGATGCTCGTCGACGAGACGGCCGAGCAGTTCGAGCGGCTGTGGCGGGTGAACTGCCTTGGCATGTTCCTCGGCATCAAGGCTGCGACCCCGCTGCTGCACAAGGCCGACCAGCCCGCCGTGGTCAACACGCTGAGCATCTCCGCACTGCACCCCTTCGACCGGCACAGCGCCTACAACTCCTCCAAGTGGGCGGCCCGCGGACTGAGCCTGACCGCCGCACGCGAGCTGGGCGACCTGGGGATACGGGTGAACGCGGTCCTCCCGGGCTCGGTCGCCACGCCGATGCACGACGCCGCGACCATCGAGCGCCTGTCGAGCGGTTCGCTGCTGGGCCGTATCGGAGAGGCCGAGGACATCGCCGCCATGGTGGCGATGCTCGCCTCACCGCAGTCGTCGTTCGTGACGGGCGCCGAGGTGGTCGTCGACGGCGGCGCCGGACTGCGTACCGCGCACTGACCTTGGAAGGCTTCGGCGAGCGGCCGACGGGCCGGGCGGACCGGCCCGGATCCGTGACCGCGGACGACTGGACGGCGGCTTGGCAGCCGTTGCGGGACATGGTCGGCCACGACATCGACCCGCCGGGCGTCGCCTTCGGCCCGGACCGGGTCGAGGCGGGCGCGATCCGTCGGCTGACCGAGGTCCTCGAACTGGACTGCCCGCTGCACCACGACGAGGCGACCGCCCGCGCCCACGGCTGGCCGGGCGTCATCGCGCCCTACACCTCGGTCTGGTACCACGTGTTCGCGCCCGTGTGGCAGCCCGGTGATCCGGCGGCGTTCCCGGACAGCGGGCGCGACGCGCTGCCCCGCACGAGCCCGATGCAGACGGAGACCTTTCCCTCGGCCCCGCCGACGACGCACATCTTCGCCACCAACACCTCCTACGAGTTCGTACGGCCCCTGCACGTGGGGGCGAGGGTGGGGATCACCGGCCGCAGCCTGTTCGCCTGCACGCCGAAGGCGACGACCGTCGGCCGCGGGGCCTTCGTCCGGGTCGGCCGGCGGTTCCTGACCGAGGACGACGAGGAGGTCTGTCGCGTGGAGCTGGAGATGTACCTCTACAACCCGCATCCCACCGGCCCGGAGGCGGCCGATGAACGACAAGGGTGACGGGCACGGCGAGCGGCGAGCGGAGGGGGCCGCCGCAGCCCCCGTGTGTCCGTCACCCCTGTCGGCGGAGGTGGGCGACCCGATACCGGGCGTCGACTTCCCGCTGCCGGTCTACCGGCTCGTGATGGCGGCGGGCGCCACCCGCGACCTCGCCCCGCTGCACCACAACGACGACTTCGCGCGCGCCTCCGGTGCCCCGTCGATGTACGCGAACGCCCTCTTCCTGCTCGGCATGTGGGAGCGGGCGCTGCGCGACTTCATCGGCCCCGCGGGCACCATCCTGGCGATCCGGGACCTGAGAATGGCGCGGTTCGCGCCGGCCGGAAGCGTCGTCCGGGTGCGCGGGACCGTCGTCCGCAGACAACTGTCCGCGGACCGGCTGGTGTTGGAGATCGAGCTTCGCTCGACGGTCGACGACGTCCTCACCGTCGGCCCCGGGCTGGGCGTGGTCGCCCTGCCCCGACAGATCCGCAACGTACACGCCGTACAACGAGATGGAGATGCCCGAACATGACGAACGTCCAGGTGGAAGAAGCCTCCGAGGTCCTGCCCGCGCTCTGGAACCTGCTCGGTGACTACGCCCGCGCGGTCGACGCCCGTGACACGGCGGCGGTGGGGCGCCTGTTCGGCGGGAGCGGGACGCTGGCCCTCCCCGACCGGGACATCAGCGGCGAGCACGAGCTGGCCGAGTTCACGGCGCAGGCTCCTCGCGGTGTACATGTGCAGGGCGTGCCGACGGTGGAGCGGGGAGCGGACGGCGTGCTGCACGTCACCTCCAACTTCGTCTTCGTCAACGCCGTGACCTACGCGCTCTCCTCCGGTGAGTACCGTGACGAGATCCGCTCCGGCGAGGACGGCCTGTACTTCGCCCGCCGCGCCATCACCATCAAGGTCCGGACGTCGGACGAGCCGCCGAGTGAGTAGGGGACGGACCGGCGTCGGCTCGTGCGGTAGCGGACCGGCATTGCCATGCGACATCGATGGGGAAAGGCACGCCGACGCCCTGCGGCATCCGGACTGTGAGCCGGACCCGGGAAGATGGAAGGACCGGAAGATGCGGCCCCTACCGCGTCACTTCCAGCGGTACGCCATACGCCCGTCGACCACCGTCAGAAGCACCGGCGCCTCGGCCACCTCGTCCGGGGGCGCGGTGACCGGGTCCAGTCCGAGCACGGTGAGGTCCGCGCGCAGGCCGACCGAGATCCGGCCGCCTGGCTCCCCCGCGGCGAGGGCCGCGTGTGACGTGACTCCTTCGAGCGCCTCGATGCCGGTCAGTCCCTGCCGCGGCCCGGCCGCACCTGCCGGCACCCGCGCCATGGACAGTACTTCCCGTACGTCGTAGTGGGCGATGGGCCAGTCGGAGCCGAGGGCGAGCACGGCGCCGGCGTCACGCAGGTCGCGGGTGCGCCAGGCGCGGGCGGCCCGCTCGTCACCGAGCCGCTTCGACCACTCGTCGCTGTGGTCGCCCTTCGTGTACGCGGTGTGCGGCGGCTGCATTGACGCGGCGACGCCGAGCGCGGCGAACCGGGGGAGCGCGTCGTTCGGGACGGTCTCGATGTGCTCGATGCGGTGTGCTCCACGGCCGCTCGCGCCGAGCGCCTCGATGGTGTCAAGGGCGTGCCGTACGGCGGCGTCACCGATGGCGTGCGTCGCCGTACGTACGCCGGCGCCATGCAGATAACGGACGGCGGCGCTGTACGCGGCCGGATCCGGCCAGAACGCGTCGGTGCCCTGGCCGTGGCAGTCGGCGTGCTCCAGCCAGGCGGTGCCGCCCTCGACGGTGCCGTCCATGAAGAACTTGACTCCGCCGACGCGCCACCGGTGCCCACGGCGCTGCTGCAGGCCGATGAGTTCGTCGAGGCCGGCGCGGTCCACGCCCGGCATGCACCAGGGCGAGATGGTGAGCCGAAGCGGCAGGTCGCCGTCCTCCTCGAAGGCGGAGAGGAGCTCCAGGTCGGCCCCGTCCATGACGTGGGCGCCGGTCAGTCCGGTGGCGGCCATGTCGCTCAGGAGCTCGGCAAGGCCGGCGCGGCGGGCCTCGTACGACAGCCGGGGCACGACCTGGTCCACGAGGTCCATGGCGGCCTGCTCGACGAGGTGACCGGTGGGCCGCCCGTCGGCGTCGCACACGACCTCGGCGCGCTGGGCGAACGAGCGAGGACCGGTGACCTTCGCGGCGTCCAGGGCGGCGCCGCCGGCTAGGGCGGAGTGGCCGTCGTACAGGCGCAGGAAGGCCGGGGCGCCGTCGAGTGCATCCTCGACGAGGTCGAGGTGGACGGGCCGCCCGGCGAACACGTTGTGGTCGAGTCCCCAGCCGACGACCCACCCGTCGATCCGTTCGGCGCCGCGCAGGGCGGCCCGCAGCGCGTCGAGGTCCTGTACGCCGCTGAGGTCGGTGCCGGTGGCCATGTGCAGGCCCGATACGGGGTGGCTGTGGGAGTCGACGAGGCCGGGCGTCACGGTCGCTCCGCTGAGGTCGAGCCGTTCGGTGTGCGGGCCTGTCCAGTCCCGTACGAGGTCGTCCGTCTCGCCGACCGCGACGATGCGGCCCTTGGCCACGGCGACGGCGGTCGCATGAGGGTGGGCGAGGTCGAGGGTAAGGATGTTCGTGTTGGTGAGGATCAGGTCGGCGGTGGTCGGCGGCATGTGCGGGCGGCTCCTGTTTCTGCGTTTCCGTGATGAGTGGACGGGGCTGAGGGGTGGGCAAAGCGAGCCCTTGCGGTGATCGAGCGGTGGTTCGGGGGCGGGCCCAGGTCTCGGCGCCGTTGGCGGTGGCGATTTCGTCGGTGGCCGCGGGCACAGTGGCGGCTGGTCGCGCTCGGCGGCGGAGCCGCGTATCGGTCCAGCCCAGGCACCCTTCAAGGAGGTCCGGGGCGGAGTTCCGTGGCCCGCGCGGCTTACTGACCGAACCTCTCGTACACCCCGGGACGGGACCGCCGTAGACGCCACGCCAGGGCCAGGCCCAGGACGAAGACCGCGGGGGTCGCTGCCATCAGGATGCCGTTGGCCAAGGGGGGTGGCCCCGTGAAGAGGTCGAGATGGGTGGCGACCAGGACGATCGCCGTGGCCAGGAGCAGCGTCGCGACGACGGGCGCGACCACCGTGCGTACGATGCCCTCCTCGTGCGTGATGCGGCGGAAGAAGAACGGCACCGACAGCGCCGCGAGGAGCTGGAGCGCCATCAGAGCGAGCATGCCCGGGGTGTTGACCCAGAGCAGAAGACCGCTGTAGGGGTCCGCACCCGCTGCCCAGAACGCGAGCACGACAACCGCCCCCAGCACGGTCTGCACCATCCCGGCAAGGTACGGGGAACGGTGCTTGGGGTGGACGCGGGTCCAGGCTCGGGGCAGGACGCCAGCGTCGGCGAGCGCCAGACCGTAGCGGTTGACGGCGTTGTGGAACGCGAGCAGCGATGCGATGACGCTGGTGACGATGAGGACGTGCGTCAGGTCGGCCGCCCAGCCGCCCACGAAGGTGGTGATGGCCGTGAAGAACAGCCCCGCCGGGTCGGACCCGGCTGCCTTCACGACCTCCGCGTCGCCGAAGGACTGGATGGCGATCCAGACGGTGAAGGCGTAGAAAAGGCCGAGGAAGCCGACGGCGATATACGTGGCGCGAGGCACCGTACGCTCCGGGTTCCGCGCCTCGCGCCGGTAGATGACGGTCGACTCGAACCCGGTGAACGCGGCGAACGCGAAGGCCAGGACCGCCGCCGTGCCCGGGACGAGGACGTTGTCCGGGGCGAGGGACGCCATCGACAGACCGTGGGCGCCGCCCTTCAGGAGCACGCCTCCGGCGAGCAGGACGAGGATGCCGGTTTCGGCGACGAGCAGCACGCCGAGGAGCTTCGCTCCGAAGTCGATCGAGCGGAAGCCGCCGTACCAGATCAGCAGCAGGCCGGCGAGGGAGACAGGCAGCCAGGGGATGTCGGCGCCGAAGAGGGCGTGGACGGTGTCCTGGGTGGCGGAGCCGAGGAGACCGTAGACACCGATCTCCATGCCGTTGTAGCCGACCATCGCCAGTAGTGCGGCGCCGATCCCGGCAGGGCGGCCGAGGCCCTGGGAGATGTACGCGTAGAACGCGCCGTCGCCGGCGACGTGGCGGCTCATGGTGGTGAAGCCGACGGCGAAGATGGCGAGAGTGAGGCCCGCGAGGAGATAGCCGACGGATGCGCCTATGCCCCCAAGGCGATGGCTATGGGCGCGACGCCCGCCATGACGGTGAGCGGGGCGGCGGCGGAGACGACGAAGAAGGCGATGTCGGCGGTGCCGAGCGAGCCGGTACGCAGACCGGGCGAGGCGCTCGGCTCTACGGTTTTCGGGGAGGCAACGGACATGCGAAGGTAAGCCCTTCTGGCGGTGGCAGGAGCGGCAGAGGACGTGCGGGCGACGTAAATCTAAAGCGTTTCGGTTTCCGCAATGAAACCTCACGTTTGACGTACGGGAAGACCCGTATCGCGGACGTGACGGGGGAGCGCAGCGGTGGGACGGCCGAACAAACCACTCCTGGACCGGGAGCGCATCACCTCGGTGGCGCTCGAACTCATCGACGAGACGGGCGAGTTCAGCGTGCCGCAGATCGCGCGGCGGCTCGGAGTGCAGACCGGTTCGGTGTATCACCATGTGGACGGCCGTGACGGAATCGTGGAACTGGTGCGTGAGCGTGTGGCCTCCGCGGTCGACCCGGCGCCGCTGACCTCGGGCCTGCCGTGGGACGAGGCACTGACGGCGTGGGCCCGTTCCTACCGCGCTGCGTTCGCCGCGCATCCGAAGACGATCCCGCTCCTGACGACGAACCCGGTGCGGGCGCCGCGGGTCCTTGAGCAGTACGAGCTGGCTGTGGTGCTGCTCTTGGACGCGGGCTTCGCGCTCGCGGACGTGATGCCGGTGATCACCGCCCTGGAGAACACCGTGCTCGGCTCGGCCCTCGACGTGGCGGCACCCGAGACGATGTGGGAATTGACGGACAGGGTGTCGACACCGCTCCTGGCACGAGCACTGGCGGAGGTCCCGGAAGGCAGGGCGGATGCCGCGTTCGAACTGGCGCTGACGGCGTTCATCGACCACTGCCGAGCCCGGTGGCCGGGCCGAGGGGGGGGACGGGCCCGTCGCGGGGGATTGTGCGGGTGGGGTGGCTGGTCTTGGCTGCGGTGTCATCCGTGCCATGGCGCTGCCTGGGCTAGCGTCTTCCGTGCCTTGCTTGACC
>NZ_JBVJPA010000014.1:361540-391334 GCF_055582885.1 Streptomyces sp. NPDC107454
TGCCGTTTTAAAACTGGATCTGACGGCGTCCATCGACCATGCCCAACCCGGGGAAAACGCCCGTACCCCGCCCCCGCCCGTCCAACCGGGCTCGGCCCGGCGTCCGGACACAGCTGGTCGACGCGCCCGTAGCGGGCGATGGTATGCGTCAGGTGTCTGTTCTTGGCTGCGGCGTCATCCGTGCCATGGCGCTGCCGGGGCGAGCGTCGTACGTGCCGTACTGGACCGACGGCGGAGGGCAGCGGGACCGAGCGCCCGGCAGCCGCTTCTCGAATCGTTCTCCGAGGGCGGAACGCCGGTCGTGCGGCGGCTGTCGGTCCGTCCGATCGTGGGGAGCGGCGAGCGGTTGGAGGTCGGCCTGGACACCTTCGTCGCCGGTTGAATCGACGTACGTCGAGATCCGCGACAGTGACGGGGGCGGACGCTCTGGCGGGCCGTCTGTTTGCGTTTCTCCTCGACGGAAATGTGTACCAGGGTCGGGCTGGACCAGCAGCCCGGTCCACAAGATCCCTTGCGTTCCGGACGGCAACCTGCGGGTTGCCGACTGTT
This sequence comes from Streptomyces sp. NPDC107454, assembly GCF_055582885.1. NCBI lineage: Bacteria > Bacillati > Actinomycetota > Actinomycetes > Kitasatosporales > Streptomycetaceae > Streptomyces > Streptomyces sp. NPDC107454. Next base: position 362,090 of record NZ_JBVJPA010000014.1, read on the forward strand.
CGAACGACAGGGTCCAGGAGTTCGAGCGGACAACCGCCGGTATCCGGTACGTCCGCGAGGTCATCGTGGTGCCCGGTACCCATCTGATGGGCTCGGCGTTCGACATCCAGGTCACTCCTGACGACCGGTTCCTCGTCGTCGCCGACGGGATGGGGATGCGTGTCTGGACAGTCGATCGGCAGACCCTCGAGGTCCTCGGCTGGACGACGGTCGCCCCGAGCACCAGGGTGACAGCAACATCGGTGTGAACCGCTCGCCACTGCACCGCATGGCGCTCATGAGCAACGGCGACCTGCTGCTCGCGCGTGGGCGCAAGGGGGATCTAGCGGTTCCGTTACCCCGGCACCAGCTGAGCCGCCGTTGGTGTCGGCGGGCGGGTGTCCTCGAGCTCGTGAGTCCTGACCTGCGTGGACCACCGGGTCAAGTCGTAGGTGTCCACGGCGTCCATCACGTCCGTGGTGGACAGCGCGAGGTCCGCGTGAAAACCGCGAAGACCTCGTCGATTACAGGGGCGATGAACAAAGAAGAGCAACACGACGAAAAAGGGGCCTCCCGAGCACGACGTTTCCATGCTGTGATCGGGGGGACTCTCGGCTTCAGGACGAAAAGGTGGCAGGAGGCACCGACCGAGCGGACGCCCCCATCTTCCCGGTGCTCGGATCGCCACTCCGGGTGAGACCGAGGGCGTTGGCCCAGATGATGGTGAGTTGCTCGACGGCCTTTTCGAGGTCGAATTTGTGGCCCGCGATGAAGAAGTTCTCGGCGAAACGGGCCACCATGCCGCCGAGTGCCTCGGCGGCATAACTGGTGTCGATGCGCGGGTCGGCCAGTCCGTCCGCCTGGAGGCGCATGATGGAGGCCTCCGTGCGGGAGCCGAGGTGTTTGTCGCGCTGGATACGGACCTGACGCACCTCGTCGTCGTACCGGCTCACTTCCTCGATGACCCGCATGATGCGGGCTTCGCTCCCGTATGCGGAGAGGTAGGAGCGGTTGGCGGCGCGGATGCGCTCGACGGGGTCGCTCGTGTGCTCGGCGTCCGGCGGGATGTCCGCCATGGAGATGAGGCGGGCCTCCACCTGTTCGGCGACTTCGCGGAACAGGGATTCCTTGGAATCGAAGTAATGGTAAAAGGAGCCGTGGGAGACATTGGCCTCGGCGGCGATGTCGGAGATCCTGGCCTGGAGGAAGCCATCCCGTTCGAAGACGGTCTTGCCGGCTTCGATGAGGCGGGCTCGCGTACGTCGGCCTTTGGCAGAGCGAGGTGCGGAGTCCATGAGACCGCCTTCCTGGAGGACGCTCCGGTACGTGTGCCGCGCCGACGCGCCGTGCGTACGGATATTGAAACTGACGGCATAATCATACTCAGCCTCGGTCTCCGTTCCGCACGTTGCCACGGGAACTCGGCTGGTCTACGGGGCCATGCTCTCCGCCAGTTCATGGAGGTCGACCAGATCGGGGACCGCACCCTCGGTGCGGGTCTGCCGTCCGATCGCGGCGATCAGATCGGCGGAGGCACCGGCGAGCTGGTCGAGGGCCAGGCCGCGCCGGTGCTGGGCGTGCTGCTCGTACTCCCAGGTGAAGCTGATACCGCCGGTGACCTGGATCGAGGTCTGGGCGACGGTGTGCAGGGTCCGGCCCGCGAGGGCCTTGACGGCGCGGGCGAGTTGCGGGTCCAGGGGCCCCCGGGCCGCGCTGCCGACCGCGACGTCGTAGAGGCTGATGAGCTGATGGCGCTCGGTGGCGGCCCAGGCGAGCAGATGCTGCAGCGACTGGTAACTCGCCAGCGCCCGGCCGAACTGGTGGCGTTGCTTCGTGTACGTGATGGCGTCCGTCAGCATGCGGTCGATGACACCGAGCAGTTCGGCGGAGGCCCCGAGCTGGGTCCGGGAGACCATGTCCGCGCGCCGGCCGTTCAGTTCCCCCTCGGGAACCAGGGTGGCGGCCACGGGGACGAGCCGCGGATCGAGGACCGTGACGTAGTCGTCCGCGCCCGGGAAGGCAGGCTGCTGGACGGCCTCGGTCACGTCCGCCACGGTGACCAGGCCGGTACCGGGGAGGTCGACGGCGACCGTGGCCGAGGGGGTGAGGCCCGGCACGCCGATCAGGTGCGTGTTGCCCAGGGCCGAGCCCAGAAGCAGCGGGGGAGTGCCGGTGGGTGTCGCCTCCGTCAGGACGCCAGTGAGACCGAGCAGGGCGAGCGCGGGCGTGCCGGCGCGGCACTGCCCCTGAGCCTCCAGGAAGGCGTAGACGGGCGTGAGGTCGGCGACCGGGGCGGCGGGATCGAGCAGCTCGTCGAGGCCGAAAGCGGCGATCGCCTCGGAGCCGCCGTGCCGGCCGAGGATGTCGTGCGCGGCGTCGCGGTAGCCGGCGTAGTCGGCCGGGCGGAGTGAGTCAGCCATTGCCGAGCCCCAGGATGTGACGTGCGACGGTGATCAGCTGCATCTGCTGGGATCCTCCGTAGATCGTGACGATGCGCGAGAAGAGGTAGTCCTGCTGCATCAGGGCGTGCTCGGTCTGGGCGCCGGGCAGCGCGACGGGGACCCCGTCCAGGTCCCGCAGCAGGTTGTGGAGGTTCTGCTCGGTGCGGGTCATGAGCAGCTTGTTGTACGCGGCTTCGGGCCCGAGCTGCTGCCCGGCCGCCTCCCGGGCGAGCAGTGTGGCGCCGGTGGCCCGCAGCCCGGCGAACTGAAGCACCACATCGCCGAGTTGGCGGTCCAGGTTCTCCGGGAAGATCTTGCTGCTGGCGGTGAGCTTCTGGCGGAAGTCGCCCTGCCGCAGCCAGGAGACCGTGCCCCGTTCACGGGCCAGCAGGTGCATCGCGACGCGCCAGCCCTGGTCGACCTGGCCGACGAGCTGCCGCCGGGGTACGCGGACGTCGTCGAACCAGACCTCGGCCAGTTCGTCGGTGCCGTTGGCCTGGCGGATCGGCCGGACGTCGACACCGGGGCTGTTCAGATCGATGGCGATCATGGTGAGCCCGCGGTGGCGCTGTTCGGTGGTGCCGGTGCGGACGAGGGCCAGGCACCAGTGTGCCCACTTGGACCAGCTCGTCCAGATCTTGTGCCCGCTGACGACCAGGTCGTCGCCGTCGACCGTGGCGCGGGTGCGCAGCGACGCCAGGTCCGATCCCGCTTCCGGCTCGGAGAAGCCCTGCGACCAGCTGCGGGACCCGTCGAGGAAACCCGGCAGGACCTCGGAGGCGAACGCCGGGTCCGCGAACTCGATCAGTGTCGGCGCGATGATTTCCAGGTGCTCGAACACGGCCGGCCCGGGCCACCCCGCCCGGTGCAGCTCGTCGTGCAGCACCGCGCGGAAGAGCGGGTCGCCGCCCACGCCGCCGAACGCCTCCGGCCAGCCGGCCCGGCCCCAGTCGTGGTCGAAGAGCAGCTTGCGCAGTCGACGGGCGGCGTCCACGCGCAGGTCGTAGTCGCTGTGCGGGGCGAAGAGCGGGGTCAGTTCGGCCTGGTGGTCGGTCATCCACTGGCGGAACCGCTCGGCGAACTCCGGCAGTCCGAGACTGCTGATCGGTCCGCCGAGAGCAGGGTTCGTCACGTGGCCTCCTGTATTGATATCGACGTCAGTATAGGATTTACTTCGAAGGCACGGCAACCGCGGAAACGTACGGGGCGCCTGGTCTTCGTGAGTGTCACTCATTCGATGTCGACGTCGACGTCATTTTTGCCATGACGCGCAACGCCCTGTCACCCCGCTCCGTGCCCGCCGCCGTGAAGAGAAGTGGCCCGCCGTCGCAGTGGAGTGGAGAGGATCAGGAATGGAGTCGTCGTACGACGTCGTCATCGTCGGGGGCGGGAACGCCGCGCTGTGCGCCGCACTGGCCGCGCGCGAGTCCGGAAGCTCCGTCGTCGTGCTGGAGCGGGCGCCGTACGAGGAGCGCGGCGGGAACAGCACGTTCACCGCGGGAGCCATGCGGTTCGCCTACCGCGGCGTCGAGGACATCCTCGAACTCTCGCCGGATCTGTCACCCGAGCAGATCGAGACGACCGACTTCGGCAGCTACACCGAGGAGCAGTTCTTCGACGACCTGGCGCGGGTCACCGAACACCGCGCCGACCCCGATCTCGCCGACCTGCTCGTGCGGAGCAGTTTCGACACGCTGCGGTGGATGCGCACCAAGGGCGTGCGGTTCCTGCCCATCTACGGTCGTCAGGCCTTCAAGGTCGACGGCCGTTTCAAGTTCTGGGGCGGCCTCACTCTGGAGGCGTGGGGCGGCGGTCCCGGTCTCGTGGACGCGCTCACCAAGGCCGCGCTGGACGCCGGGATCGAGATCCGGTACGAGACGGCGGCCACCGGGCTGCTGACCGAGGACGGGAAGGCCACGGGGGTGCGGATCAAGCACCAGGGCCGGCCCTCGGAGATCCCCGCCTCCGCCGTGGTCCTCGCCTCCGGCGGATTCCAGGCCAACTCGGAGTGGCGCACCCGCTACCTGGGGCCGGGCTGGGACCTGGCGAAGGTGCGCGGCTCGCGCTTCAACATGGGCGACGGCATCCGCATGGCCCTGGAGATCGGCGCGATGCCGTGGGGCCACTGGTCGGGCGCGCACGCCGTCGGCTGGGAGCTCAACGCGCCCGCCTTCGGCGACCTGAAGGTCGGCGACGCCTTCCAGAAGCACAGCTATCCCTTCGGGATCATGGTGAACGCGCGCGGCGAGCGGTTCGTCGACGAGGGCGCCGACTTCCGCAACTACACCTACGCCAAGTACGGGCAGGTGATCCTCCGTCAGCCCGGGCACTTCGCCTGGCAGGTGTTCGACCAGAAGGTGACCCACCTGCTGCGCGACGAGTACCGCATCCGGGAGGTCACGAAGGTCACCGGCCGGACGCTGGAGGAGCTCGCCAGGAAGCTGGACGGGGTGGACGCCGGCCGGTTCCTGCGGACGATCGAGGAGTACAACGCCGCCGTGCGGCAGGACGTGCCCTTCGACCCGAACGTGAAGGACGGCCGCTCCACCACCGGACTGGACGTGCCCAAGTCGAACTGGGCCAACACCATCGACGAGGGCCCCTTCGAAGCGTACGCCGTCACCTGCGGCATCACGTTCACCTTCGGCGGGCTGAAGATCACGCCGGACGCCGAGGTGCTCGACGTCGACCAGAAGGTCATCCCCGGGCTCTACGCCTGCGGTGAGCTGGTCGGCGGCATCTTCTACCACAACTATCCGGGCGGTTCCGGTCTGACCAACGGCTCGGTGTACGGCCGTATCGCGGGCACGGGCGCGGGACGGACCGCCCGCGCCGGCTCCTGACGACGTGGATCACCTCCGGGAGGGCCGCGAGGGCACTCCCGGCGAGCCGTCGCAGCCACGAACGCACCAGCCGCACCCGGCCCTGACGGGCCGCACGACACCTTACGGAGTACGCATGAGCGAGGCAGCGAGCACGGCAGAGGTGATGGCCGAGTCGCTGGTCGCCGCGGGGATCGAGCGGATCTTCGCCTACCCGGGCGACCCGATCATCGAGTTCATGGAGAAGTCCCGGTCGAGGGGGATCGACGTCGTGCTCGCGCGGCGCGAGGGCACCGCCGCCTTCATGGCGGAGGGGCACGCGATGGCCACCGGCACAACCGGCGTCGCGCTGTCCACGCTCGGCCCCGGGTCGACCGCGCTGCTGAACGGCGTCGCGGCCGCGCACCTCGACCGGGTGCCGATGCTCGCCATCTCCGGCCAGATCGAGACGGCGCGGGAGCAGTACTTCACCCACCAGGTCGTCGACCACAAGCTGCTCTACTCACCGGTCACCAAGTGGGCGGGCAAGGTGGAACCGACCGCCATCGCCACGACGATGCGCAAGGCCCTCAGCCTGGCCGCCGCCGAACGGCCCGGCCCCGTCCACCTCACCATCAACGGAGACACCAGCAAACGGCCCGCGACCGACGCGGAGTTCGTCATGCCGCCCACGTCGTCGTCGGTCACCAGCGTCCGGGTCCAGCGCGCCCCGGGCGGGTCCGACCCGTCGGCGATGCTCGCCGCCGCCCGCCGCCCGGTGCTGCTGGCCGGCATCGCGGCCGTCCGGGGACGGGCGACCGACGCGCTCGTCCGGTTCGCCGAGGCGACCGCCACGCCGGTCGTCGTGGCCCCGATGGCGAAGGGCGTGTTCCCGGAGGACCACCCGCTGTTCGCGGGCGTGCTGGACATGGCGTGCAACAAGGTCCTGTGGGACTTCCTTGGGGCGGCCGACCTGATCGTCTCGGTGGGCTTCGACGCCGTCGAACTCATCAAGCCCTGGACGGCGAAGGCGCCGGTCCTGCACATCGACATGACCCCGAACACCGATCAGATCTACGCCAGCCCCTGCGAATGCGTCGGCGACATCGCGGGGATCCTGGACTGGCTCACCGAGGAGTGGTCGGGCGAACCGCGCTGGGCCGAGACCGATGTCGCCGCGCACCGGGAGCGGCTGCGCGCCGCCTACTACGACGGCCGGGTCGCGGGTGTGCTGAACCCGACCGACGTGGTCGACGCCGTCCGGGAGGCCGCGCCCGAGGACACCCTTGCCACCTGTGACGTCGGCTCGCACAAGCTCCTGGTCGGCCAGGGCTGGCGGACGCTGCGGCCGCGCTCGGTGCTGATGACCAACGGCCTGTCGGCGATGGGCTTCGGCGTACCGGCGGCCATCGCGGCGAAGCTGGCCGACCCCTCGCGGCCGGTGGTCGCGCTCGTCGGCGACGGCGGATTCGCCATGACCGCTACGGAGGTGCGGCTGGCGTCCGCCATGGGGGCGTGCGTCGCCTTCGTGGTCTTCGTCGACGGCAGCCTCAACCGGATCGAGCTGAAGCAGTCGGCCGTGGGATACCCGAGCACCGCGACCCGCATCGAGGACATGGACCTGGTGTCCCTGGCCGAGGCGATGCACGCGGACGGGGTGCGGGTCGACTCCCGCGAGGGGCTCGACAAGGCGCTCGCCAACGTCGCCGGCCTGTCCCGGCCGCTGGTGGTCGAGGCGCGGATCGATCCGTCTCAGTACGAGTCGCAGTTCTGAGCAGTTTGAGCAGGAGGACGACGATGACGATGGTTCCCGAAGCACGCGCGGCGGGTGTGCGATGACCCTGAGGATCGGCCTCATCGGGGTCGGCGAGGCGGGCGCGGCCATCGCCGCGGGGCTCCGTGACGAGTACGGCCTCTCCGTCGTCGGTTACGACGCCCGCGGCCACGAGGACGCGGTGCGCCGAAGGGCGGTGGAGGTGGGCGTCACGCTCGTCGACGACCTGCGCCGGCTCTCGGCCGACACCGACGTTCTGCTCTGTCTGGCCAGTGCGAAGGTGGCCGTCGCGATCGCCGAGCAGGCCGCGCCGCACCTGCGGCCCGGCCAGGTGTACGCCGACCTCAACTCGGCCAGCCCCGAGGTCAAGCGCACGGTCGGCCGCATCGTGGCCGGCAGCGGAGCCGCCTTCGTCGACGGCGCCGTCATGTCCGCCGTACCGCCGAAGCGCCACCGGGTGCCGATCCTGCTCAGCGGCGACGGCGCGGAACGCCTGGACGAACTGCTGACGCCTGTGGGCATGCGGCTGGAGGTGCTCGGCGGCGAACCGGGGCAGGCCTCCGCGGTCAAGATGTTCCGCAGCCTGCTTGTGAAGGGCCTTGAAGCACTCCTGCTCGAATGCGTCGTCGGCGCGAGCGCCTACGGCGCCACCGAACGGGTCCTCAGTTCGATGAACGGCACCCTGCCGACCGAGGACTGGCGACGACTGGCCGGCTACCTGCTGGAGCGCACGGTGGTGCACGGCACGCGCCGCGCCGAGGAGCTCCGGCAGGTGGCCAGCACGCTCCAGGACGCAGGGGTCGATCCCATGCTGGCGGAGGCAGGCGCCCGGCGGTTGCAGTGGTTCGTCGACCTGGACCTGAGCCCGGACCTCGACCCGACGGACTACGAGGGCGTACTCGGCGCGGTACGGAAAGCGAGGTTCTGACATGGCCGTACAGGCACAGCTCTTCTACGGCGGCCGGTGGACCGACGGGGTGAGCGTCTCGGAACTGCGGGACAAGTACCATGGCGAGCTGGTGGCCGAGGTGCACGAGGCGGGCGCCGAGCAGGTGGCGGCGGCTCTGGAGGGGGTGGCCCGCGGGCAGGCGGAGCACCGACTCACGCCGTACGAGCGCTTCGAAATCCTCTCCTCGACCGCGGAGTTGGTGCGAGAGCGCCGGGACGAGTTCGTCCGGACCGTCGTCGCCGACACGGGATTCACCGTCACCGACGCCCGGCGCGAGGTCGACCGGGCCGTCCAGACCCTGATCCTGTCGGGGGAGGAGGCCAAGCGGATCCATGGCGAGATGGTCCCGTGGGACGCCGCGTCCGGAGCGGCGCAGGACCGGTACGCCTTCACCGTCCGGCGTCCGCTCGGCGTGGTCTGCGCCATCACACCGTTCAACTCACCGCTGAACACCCTCACCCACAAGGTGGCGCCCGCGCTGGCGGCCGGCAACGGCGTCGTCGTGAAGCCGGCCACCTACACGCCCCTCAGCGCAGGGTTGCTGGTCCGGACCCTGCTGGAGGCCGGCCTGCCCGGGTCGCTGGTCGCGGTGGTGCACGGCGGCGGGTCGACGGTCGGGCAGTGGCTGCTGGAGAGCCCCGTCCCGGCGTTCTACGCCTTCACCGGCAGCACCGAGGTCGGCGCGCACATCCAGCGGACGGTCGGCCTGCGCCGGACCCAGCTGGAGATGGGTAGCCTGTCGAGCACGGTGGTGTGCGAGGACGCCGATCTGACCAAGGCGGCCTCCGCGTGCGTCAACGCGGCCTTCCGCAAGGCCGGTCAGGTGTGCACCTCGGTGCAGCGGCTCTACGTGCACGCGGGGGTGGTGGACGACTTCGCCGCGGAGCTGACCGGGATCGTCGCCGCGTCGGTCGCGGGCGATCCGAGGGACGAGAAGACGCTCGTCGGTCCGGTGATCAGCGAGGCCGACGCCGTTCGCATCACCTCGTGGATCGACCGGGCGGTCCAGGGCGGGGCCTCGGTGCTGGCGGGCGGCACCCGGCGCGGCTCGGTAGTCGAGCCGACGGTGCTCACCGGCGTGGGCGCGGACATGGAGGTGCACTGCCGGGAGATCTTCGGGCCCGTCGTCTCCGTCCGGCCCTACACCGATCTCGACCGGGCGATAGACGAGATCAACGACACCCCCTACGGCCTGTCGGCGGGGATCTTCACCGCCGACCTGACCAAGGCACTCGACGCCGTCGAGAAGCTGTACATGGGGTCCGTGCACATCAACGAAACGTCGAGCAACCGCGTCGACCTCATGCCCTACAGCGGGGCGAAGCAGAGCGGGATGGGCATCGAGGGCCCGCGGTACGCCGTGCACGAGATGACACAGCAGCGCCTCGTCACGCTCGCCCGGCCGTAGCTCCCGTACGTACGACGATCGCCGGCTGACCCGGTCCCCTGGGTCAGCCGGCGATCGTCGTCCCGTGGCAGGTTCCTCAGGCCTTGAGGCCCTTCTTCTCCAGCACCTTGCGCAGGGCGGTGTGGAAGGCAGGCTCCTCGAAGGACTTGGTCTCGGTGGCGAGGAGGTCGTCGAGCGCCTCCTCGATCCGGTCGATCAGGGGCTGGTTCAGGACCCGCCGCGTCTCCAGCATGGCCTGCGGCGGAAGCTTCACCAGCCGCCGCGCCAGCTTCTTGGCCTCGGCGACCGCCTCGCCCTTCGGGACGACCCGGTTGGCGATGCCGAACTGGTAGGCCTCCTGCGCGGTGATCTTCCCGCCGAGCAGCAGCCACTCCTTGGTCCGCTGCAGCCCCGTGCTGAGCGGCCAGGTCAGCGCGCCGCCGTCGCCAGCGACGAGGCCGATGCTGACGTGCGGGTCGGCGAAGAAGCCGTCCTCCTCGATGACCACGAGATCGGACAGCGAGGCCAGGCTGCATCCGAGGCCGACGGCGGGGCCGTTGACCGCGGACAGGATCGGCCACGGCGAGTGGACCATCCCCCGGACCAGCACCGAGGACTCGGCCATCACCTTTTCGCGCAGTACCGGATCGTCGACCATGCGCTGGAGCAGGGGCAGGTCACCGCCCGCGGAGAAGGCGCGGCCCGCGCCGGTCAGCACCACGGCCTTCACCCCCGGCCGTTCCCTCAGTTCGGCCCACACGCCCGCGATCGCGGTGTGCAGGTCCTCGTTGGCCGAGTTCAGCGCGTCCGGTCGGTTCAGCGTGACCAGGACGATGCCGTCCTCGTCCTGCTCGATGAGCACGCTGTCATTCGTCATGGAGTCCTCCTGTCGCATGGCCCGTCCAGTCTTCCAGGAGTATTTTTCGACGTCAATGTCAGAACAGGGCGTCGGCGGACGTTGACGATGTTGTCGCGCCATGTCTACTGTGACGTCGAAGTCAAATAAGCACGGTCGGACGTTTCGGGTGCCCGGGTCGCGACGGCTTGTGCACCAGGTCTGGTTGATCCTGGGGGCGACGATGAACGAAGTCGTGATCGCGGCCGCGATGAGGACCGCGCACGGCAAGCGGAACGGGACGCTGGCAGGCATCCATCCGGTGGACCTGATGGCGGACGTGCTCACCGCCCTCGTGGAGCGCACGGGGATCGATCCGGCCGGTGTCGACGACGTGGTCGTGGGCTGTGCGACCCAGTTCGGCGACCAGTCGAGCAATGTGGGCCGGTACTCCGTCCTGGCCGCGGGCTGGCCCGAGACCGTGCCGGGAGCGACCGTCAACCGGGCCTGCGGCTCCAGCCAGCAGGCGCTCGACTACGCCGCCCACGCGGTGATGGCGGGCCAGGCCGAGATGGTGGTGGCCGCGGGCGTCGAGTCGATGAGCCGGGTGCCGATGAACGCGGCGAAGGAGGTCGGCTTTCCCTACGGCAACCGTTCTCGCGCGCGGTACGGCGGCCGGGAGTTCAACCAGGGCGTCAGCGCCGAGCTGATCGCCGAGCGCTGGCGCCTGTCGCGCCGGGAGCTGGACGAGTTCTCCGCTCTCTCCCACGTCCGGGCGGCGGCCGCCGTCGACGCGGGCGCCTTCGACGAGCAGATCGTCCCGATCGACGTGTCCGGTACGGCGTTCGCCGTCGACGAGGGCATCCGGCGGGGGAGCAGCGTCGAGTCGCTCGCGAAGCTGAAGCCCGTGTTCGCCGAGGACGGTGTGCTGCACGCCGGCAACTCCTCGCAGATCTCCGACGGCGCCGCCGCGCTGCTGGTGACGACCCCGCAGCGCGCGAAGGCGGCCGGGCTGACGCCCCTCGTGCGGTACCACTCGGGCGCTGTCGTGGGGTCGGATCCCGTGCTCATGCTCGCCGGGCCGATCCCGGCGACCGAGCAGGTGCTGAAGAAGTCGGGCGTGCCGCTGTCCCAGATCGGGGTGTTCGAGGTCAACGAGGCCTTCGCACCGGTCCCTCTCGCCTGGTTGAAGGAGACCGGCGCGGACCCGGAGCTGCTCAACCCGCTCGGCGGTGCGATCGCGCTCGGCCACCCGCTCGGCGCCTCGGGGGTGAGCCTCATGACGCGGATGGTCCACCACATGCGGGCGCGCGGCATCCGGTATGGACTGCAGGCCATGTGCGAGGGCGGTGGCACCGCGAACGCCACACTCGTAGAGCTGCTGGCATGACGACGTACTCCACGGCAGATCCGACGCTCCACGACGTTCTGCGGCTCGACCGGATCGAGGAGGACCTCTACCGCTCACCGCTGGTCTACCCGGACGAACAACCCCTGTACGGCGGACAGATCGCCGCCCAGGCACTGGTCGCCGCCGGCCGCACCGTGGGCGAGGACCGATCGCCGAACTCACTGCACCTCTACTACCTGCGCAGCGGTACGGCGTCCCGGGCGACAGAGTTCCGGGTGCAACGGGACCGGGACGGGCGCACGTTCTCCGCCCGCCGGGTCGTCGCCGTTCAGGACGGCAAGGTCATCGCGACCGCGTCGTGCTCGTTCGGCGTCTCGGCGTCCGGGCCCGACATCCAGGTGGCCTCGACGCCGGACGTACCAGGGCGCCCGGAGGACTTCCCGGTCTACCCGGCGCCGCGCATGTTCGGTCTCGACTGCCGGCTGCCCCCCGGTCCGCGGAGCGCCGAGTGGCCGACGCGCTTCTGGGCCCGCGCCGTCGACCTGCCGACCGGTGACGGGCTGATGAGGGCCGCGACGCTCACCTATCTGTCGGACCGGAGCAATGGGCTCGGCGGACTCGACCTCCCCGTCCCGATGGTCCCGGCGAGCCTGGACCACGCCATCTGGTTCCACCGGCCCCTCGACCTCGGGGACTGGATGCTGATGGACCTCGTACCGCACACGCTCAGCGCCGAGCGGATGTGGTACACGGGCACGCTCCACGACCGGACCGGGGTGCTGGCCGCCTCCTTCGCGCAGGAACTGCTGACCCGGCCGCGGCGGACCCCGTCGTCGTAGGCCCTCCGCGCCCGCGCCGGGACGGTCGCCTACCGCGCGCCGACAGCCGAAGAAAATCAAGGTCGACGCCATGAAATCAATATTGACGTCGATGTGAATTTACTCCTACTGTTCGTGTCGCACCTCGACGACGTCTGCGGCCGGCTGCCGCGGGCCGTCCCACAGAGGTCTTCATCCGGCGGCCGCACGACATTCGGCCACCGGTCACTGCCTTCGACGAGGAGGGCCGTTGTTGCAATTCGTTCTGCGGAAGCTTCTCCGCGGTGTACTCGTCATCCTCCTGGTGACCTTCATGGTCATCCTGCTGATGGGACTGGCGCCCGGCTCGGTCGCGACGGTCATCCTGGGGGACAACGCGACCCCGCAGGCGGTCGCGAAACTCGACCACCAGATGGGTCTGGACCGGTCGGTGTTCGTGCAGTGGTTCTCCTGGCTGGGTGACGCGGTACGGGGACACCTGGGAACATCGCCCGTCACCAACCAGCCGGTCACCACGGCGATCATGGACAGGCTGTCGGTGACGGTGGAGATCGCGTTCCTGGCCCTGCTGATCGCGCTGGTGATCGGCGTGCTGCTGGCGACCGTGGCCGCTCGCCGGCGGCCCGACTCACGCCTCGACCGCGCGATCAACGGACTGACGTCCGTGTTCCTCGCGATCCCGGCGTTCGTCGCGGCGCCGGTCCTGGTCTACCTGCTGGCGGTCAAGGTGCCGGCGTTCCCGGTGACCGGGTGGGTGCCGCTGACCGACGGACTCGGAGCCAACCTGCGGACGGCCTTTCTGCCTGCCCTGTGCGTCGCGTTGATCGAGGTCGCGGTGTTCCAGCGCATCCTCCGGGCCGACCTGCGGACCACCTTGCGCGAGGACTACGTGGAGGCGGCCCGCGCGAAGGGGCTCAGTGACCGGTACGTGCTGTGGCGGCACGCCTTCCGCCCGGCGTCGTTCTCGCTGCTGACGGTGGCCGGGGTGAGCCTGGGCCGGTTGCTCGGCGGGACCATCATCGTGGAGTCCTTCTTCTCCCTACCCGGCCTCGGCCAGTTGGTGGCCACCGCGGTCACCTCCCGTGACATCGTCACCGTCCAGGGAGTGGTGGCCTTCGTGGCCGCCGGCTACGTCCTGATCAACACCCTCGTCGACCTGGGGTACGAGTCCCTGGACCCGCGGGTGAAGACGGCGGGTGCGCGATGAGCGCGGAGACCGCCGGCCAGGTCGCCGGCCCGATATCCGCACCGGAGACACACGAGAAGCGGGCGCCGCTGGTCCGCCCGGTCCGCAGGCGACGCAACGTGCTGGTGTGGTGCTCGTTCGCCTGGATCGTGCTGGTGGTGGCAGCCGCCGCCGGCGCGGCGCTGCTGCCGCTGACCGACTACGGTGCCCCGATCGGCTCCCCGGCCGCCGGACCGGCGGCAGGCTTCAGCCACTGGCTCGGACTGGACAACCTCGGCCGCAGCATGCTTTCCCGCGTCATCTACGGCGCACGGGTCTCGCTGCTGGTCGGCGCGATCGCCGGGACCATCGCGGCGGTGGTGGGCACCCTGCTCGGCCTGATCGCGGGCTTCTTCCGGGGGCCGGTCGACACCGTCATCATGTACGTGACCGACGCGCTGCTGGCCTTCCCGCCCCTGGTGCTGCTGATGGCCATCTCGTCGATCCTGCGCCCGAGTTACGGCACGTTGCTGATCGGGCTGACCACGCTGGTCACCCCCACCTTCGCGCGGTTGTCCCGGGCGAACACCCTGAACTGGGCGGCGCGGGACTTCGTACTGGCCGCCCGCAACATGGGCTGGGGGCGCCTCAGGATCGCGTTCAGTGAGGTGCTGCCCAACGTGGTGCCGTCGGTGCTGGCGTACTTCCCGACGGTGGTCGCGGCGCTGATCGTCGCGGAAGGATCCCTCAGCTTCCTCGGGCTGGGCATCCCCTCGCCCACGCCCAGCTGGGGAACGATGATCGCCGACGGAAAGGACTTCCTCACCACCGACCCGCAGATGGTGCTCATCCCCACGGCGGCCATCTTCCTGACGATCTTCGCACTGAACCAGTGCGGTGACTACGCGCGCCACAGGTTCGACAGAACCTCGCAGCACTGACAAGGAATGAGACAGGCCATGGGAACAAAGCAGCCGCTGCGTCTCGCTGTCGCCGCCGTCGTGGTGACCCTGTTGGCCGCTTGCAGTTCGGCCACCCCCAAGTCCACGGCAGGCGGCGACGCGGGCCCGCCGCAGTCGGGCGGAACGCTGCGGGTCGTGAAGCAGACCGAGCCGAACGGGCTCGACCCGGCCAAGATGCTCAACCAGGTCATCAGCGAGTCCCTGATCGGCAGTTCCCTCTTCGGGCAACTGCTGACCGTGGACGACCGCGGCCGGACCGAGTACGGCCTGGCGCAGAGCCTGACGACCAGCGACAAGGGCACCACCTGGAAGCTCCGGCTGCGGGACGGGCTGAAGTTCACCGACGGCACGCCGCTCGACGCCGCCGCGGTCGAGTTCAACTGGGCGCGGCTGAAGGACCCGGCCGTGGGTTCGCCGTCGCGCGCGTTCGCGAGCTTCGTCAAGACGATGACCCCGACGGGGCAGACGCTGGCGTTCAGGCTCACCCAGCCGATCACCGAGTTCGGCAGCGCCATCGCCTCCGACATGAACTTCATCGCCTCGCCCCAGGCCCTGCGCGCCGGGCCCCAGCGGTTCGACGCCAAGCCGGTCGGGGCCGGCCCGTTCGTGCTGAAGTCCTGGACCCGCGGCGGCCAGATGGTGCTGGCCAGGAACCCCGGGTACTACGACGCCCCCCGGCCGTACCTCGACCAACTGGTGCTGACCTTCAACACGGACACGCACCAGATGTTCGCCAGTCAGCAGGCCGGGCAGGTCGACGCCGTCGCCAGCTCCGCCACCGATCTCCTCAAGTCCGCCCAGAAACGGGGCCTGACGGTCGCGGCGTCCAAACTGGGCGGGGGCACCTCACTCAACCTGAACACCCGGCAGGCACCCTTCGACGACGTGCGCGCACGCCGGGCTGTCCTCATGGCAGTGGACCGCAGGGCCATCGACGCCGCGGTCTACAAGGACGAGGCCGCCGTGCCCAGGACGCTCTTCGCCGACGGCTCCCCGTACAACGGCGACACCCCGCTGCCCGCCTACGACAAGGCCGCCGCGCAGAAGCTGTTCGACCAACTGGCCGCCGAGGGCAAGCCGGTCCGGTTCACCGTCACCACGTACCAGGTCACCCAGCTCAAGCTCGTGGCCGAGGCGATCCAGGCCCAGCTCAACCAGTACAGGAACGTCAAGGTGGAGGTTGAGGCGCTCGACTACTCGACGGCCGTGACCAAGACCGTGCAGCACCAGTTCCAGTCGATCATCTCGGCTGTGTCCTTCGACCGCCCGTCGCCGCGCCTCTTCACGATGCTGGCCGGCGGCCAGCCCAGTAACACCAGCGGACTCAGCAGCCCCGAGCTCGACGCCGCGCTGCGGGCCGGGATGAGCGCCGTCGACGAGGAGGGACGCAGGCGGGCCAATCAGAAGGTGGCCGAACTGTTCAACCAGTTGGCGCCGGCACTGCTCTACACCCGCACGGTCTACGGCCTCGCGTACCGCGACAAGGTGCACGGGGTCGAGATGTACGCCAGGAGCGCGATCCGCACGGACACCCTCTGGATGTCGAAATGAAGACAACGGCACCGGTCAAGACAGCCGAACCCCTGCTGGAGATCAACGGACTGCACACCTACATCTCCACACCGGCGGGGGTGGTCCGAGCCGTCGACGACGTGTCGCTCGGACTGCGCCGGGGCGAGGCGCTCGGCATCGTCGGCGAATCCGGCTCCGGCAAGTCGGTGCTCGCCCGCTCGGTGATGGGACTCCTGCCACCGGAGGCGGTCCGCTCCGGGCGGATCGGCTTCGACGGGCAGGACCTGCTCACCGCCGGCCGCGAGCGGTTGCACGAGCTGTGGGGAGCGAGGCTGGCCATCGTGTTCCAGGACCCCAGCCGGTCCCTGAACCCGGTGGTCCGGGTGGAGCGGCAACTCACCGAGGGGATGCGACGGCATCTGGGCCTGGGCCGCTCGGAGGCGCGGACCCGCGCGGTGCAGCTGCTGGCCGAGGTCGGCGTGCCGGACCCGGAGCGGCGGCTGTCCAACTACCCCGGACAGATGTCGGGCGGAATGCGCCAACGCGTGATGATCGCCGTGGCATTGTCCTGCGAGCCCGAGCTTCTCATCGCCGACGAGCCGACCACCGCCCTTGACGTGACCATCCAACGGCAGATCCTCGACCTCATGGACCGGCTGCGCCGCGCGCACGGCATGGCGCTGATGCTGATCAGCCACGACCTGGGGGTGGTGTCCGGACGCACCGAGCAGCTCGCCGTGATGTACTCCGGACGCGTCGTCGAGACCGGCCCGACCCAGGCTGTGTTCGCCCGCCCCCGGCACCGGTACACCGAGGCGCTGCTGTCCGCGACCCCGTCCCTGACCGCCGTCCGGCACAGCAGACTGCGGGTCATACCGGGCTCGCTGCCCAGCGTGTACGACCCGCCCGCGGGCTGCCGCTTCGCCGCCCGCTGCGCCCACGCCGACGAGGCCTGCGCCGACCCCGGATCAGGCGCGTTGGGAGCGCCCACCGGCGGACACGACCACAGCTGCCGGCACCCGGCCGCCGACGCGGAGTTGACGCCGAACGGCACCGTTGCCACGGCTCAGGAGCAGGAAGGGGGGAGCACCGATGGCCGGTAGCGGCACCGCTCACCTGCGCACCCATGAGGAGCGCCCGGAAGACCAGCAGCCTCAGGAGCGGTCCACCGGCGACGGCGTCGGCAACGAGGTGCTGCTGTCGGTCGAGGACCTGCGGGTGGAGTTCAGCACCCCGGCCGGCGTCGTCCACGCCGTCTCGGGCATCAGCTTCGACGTGCTGCGCGGCGAAACCCTCGGCATCGTCGGCGAGTCCGGCTGCGGCAAGTCCACCGCCGGACGGGCGATCCTGCGGCTGGGGGAGGTCAGCGGCGGCCGGGTCCGCTTCGCCGGTACCGACGTCCTCGCCACGGGCCGCAAGGAACTGACCCGGCTCCGCCGACGGATGCAGATGATCTTCCAGGACCCGGTCGGTTCCCTGAACCCGCGCCGCCAGGTGCGCCACCTGGTCACCGAGGGCCTGGCCGCCGCCGGAGTCCCCGCCGACCAGCGCGACGAACGGGCCCGTTCCGTGCTCGACAGCGTCCGGCTGGACTACGACCGGTTCGCCGACCGGCTGCCCCGGCAGCTGTCCGGCGGACAGGCACAGCGCGTGGCCATCGCCCGCGCCCTCGCGGTCGACCCCGAACTGATCGTCTGCGACGAGGCGGTCTCCGCCCTCGACGTCTCCGTCCAGGCCCAGATCATCAACCTGATCGAGGACATCAAGGCCGACTTCGACCTCACGGTCGTCTTCATCGCCCATGACCTCGGTGTCGTCCGCACCATCAGCGACCGCGTCATGGTCATGTACCTCGGCAAGATCTGTGAACTGGGCGCGCCGGAAGCCGTGTACGAGTCACCGGCGCACCCCTACACCCGTGCCCTGCTCGACTCGGTGCCCCGCCCCGACGTCGAGGGCGGCTTCGCCGGTCCCGCCCTGGGCGGCGACCTGCCCTCACCCCTTGCCCCGCCCAGCGGATGCCGGTTCCGGACCCGCTGCCCCCGCGCCCAGGAACTGTGCGCCCAGCAGGAACCCCAGATGACCCGGACCGACACCGGGCAGTACGTCGCCTGCCACTTCCCCCTCACTGATTGACCCGGGGTTGATGCCGAACCGTTTCGGCGGATCCCCGATCTCGGCTGCCAGGACCACGACGTTCCCCACACCCGCACGGGCGACTCCTCGACGTGCGGGTGCCGGAAGGAACCCATCCCCCCTCTTTTTCGCACGACTACTTGCCGTTCTCGACAGTGAGCGAGGGATCCCCATGAAGACGAAGCACCCGCTGAGGGCCGCAGTGGCCGCAGTGGCGGCCATGCTGCTGGCCGCCTGCGGCTCATCCGCAAGCGACTCGAACGGAAACCGGCAGGCCGACGCGGGGCCCCCGCAGGCGGGCGGCTCGGCGTCCGTCATACAGACCTCCGAGCCCCGCAGGCTGGACCCGGCGCTCATGAGCAACGACCTCGGCACCAACGCGCTGGTCGGCAACTCCCTGTACGGGCAACTGCTGAGGACCGACGCCAAGGGCGACATCCAGTACGGGCTGGCGAAGAGCCTCACCACCAGCGACGGCGGCACCACCTGGAAGCTCCAGCTGCGGGACGGGCTGAAGTTCTCCGACGGCACCCCGCTCGACGCGGCGGCGGTGAAGTTCAACTGGGCCCGGCTCGCCGACCCGCAACTCGGCTCCCAGTCCGGCTCCTTCGCCGGGCTGGTGACCAGCATGACTCCGACGGGCCAGACCCTGTCGTTCAAGCTCGCCCTGCCGGTCTCCCACTTCGAGGCCGCCATCGACCAGGCGTTGAACTGGATCGCCTCGCCGCAGGCACTGAAGGGGAGCCCCCAGGCCTTCGACGCCAAACCGATCGGCGCGGGCCCGTTCGTGCTCGGCTCCTGGACCCGTAGCGGACAGATGGTCCTCAAGAAGAGCCCGGCCTACTACGACGCCCCCCGTCCCTATCTCGACAAGCTGGTGCTGACCGCGAATCAGGACTCCGTCCAGCGCGCGGCCACCGTGAAGTCGGGCGGTGCCGACGCGGCCTTCGCCAACAGCCGCTCCGAGGCGGCGAAGGCGGGCCTGAACGTGGCCGCCCCGAAGCTGGGCGGTGGCCTGTTCATGGTCTTCAACTCCCGGATCGCACCGTTCAACGACGTGCGCGCCCGCCAGGCGGTCGCCCAGGCCGTCGACCGGGCGGCCGTCCTGAAGACCCTCACTCCCGGCGGCACGGCCGAGGTGCCCGCGACGCTGTACGCCGACGGCTCCCCGTACAACGGCGACACCACGCTGCCCAAGTACGACAAGGCCGCCGCGCAGAAACTCTTCGACCAACTGGCCGCCGACGGCAAGCCGGTCCGCTTCACCCTCACCTCGTACCCGACCACCGAGGGGCGGCGGACCGTCGAGGCCATGCAGAGCCAGCTCAACCAGTACAAGAACGTCAAGGTCCAGGTCGAGGTGCTGGACTTCTCGGCCGCGGTCACCAAGACGGTGCAGAAGACGTTCCAGATGATCACCACCGGGCTCTACCCCGGCGCCCACCCGGGCCTGCCCCTCTACCTGGGCCTGTACGGCAAGTCGCCGGGCAACCTGAGCGGGGTCGTCGACCCGGCGATGGACACCGCCCTGCTCAAGGGCCTGGCCGCCACCGACGAGGCGGGGCAGACCAAGGCCTTCCAGGAGGTGGGCCGGCGGTTCAGCGCGGTCACGCCAGGGCTGATCTACACCAGGTACGAACTGGCCCTCGGCTACGACAACCGGCTCCACGGGGTGCAGCTGTACGGCAACGCCGCCATCCGGACCGACACACTCTGGGTGTCGAAGTAACCGGTCCGGCGTAGCAGGCGGCCCTGCCGAGTGACAGGGTCACCATGCGCATCGGGGCGGACGACCGTGTGCCGGTCGTCCGCCCCGATGTTCCACGCCACCGCCTGGCTATGCGGGCCAGTCGAAGTGCAGCCTGTCGACGCGCTGCATCCACTTCTCGATCCCGGCCTGGCCCTCCGCAGGGAAGACCTTCCCGACGAGGCGTTGGCGGTCCTCGGACAGCCGGCTCAGCAAGGCGTAGTCGGCCTTGCCGTCGACGTGCCGGGTGAGCCGGAACGTCGTCCGAGGGTCGACGTAGACCTCCTTGAGGTACGAGATCGGCTGCCCGACCCGTGCGTGCACCGTACGGAAGAGGTTGGGGCGCAGCTTCTCGTGCTCGGGGTCGCCGTCGATGTGGACCACTGTGTACGGCACCCACTCGGCGTCTCCGTAGCGGACCCGGTAGCGCATGTAGAGGTGCAGGTCCTCGGCGTGGTCGATGCGGATCCGGAAGTCCGCCCACTCGCCCTCGTGCCGGATCTCCACGCACTGCTGCCTGATGACCTCCGGCACCCACTCGCCGGTGTCCGGGTCGCGGGTCTTGGACTCGGACAGGTCCATCACCCAGAACCCGTCCAGGCCGGACGGGTCGTAGTTCTCCTTCAACGCCTGCTCCTCGCTCGGTGGTCGGGGCGCGCCTCGTGTGCGTGCGCGATTCGACTTATAATTGACGTCGACGTCGAAAGTGAACGTAACTCGCGCGCTGTGCACCGTCAATGCCTCGCTTGTGCATTGATATTGACGTCGATACATATATTCTTTACCTAGCGGAAACACTACGTCGAGGGAGAGCGATGAGCGAGCGCATCGAACGCCACCGCGAGATGGCGGAGATCATGTACGCCACTCAGGTCACCGGATATCAGGCAGGCCACGTCGACATGCCGGGGGCCTGGAACTGCTACGGCGAGGACGAGCACGAGCCCTACGAAATCACCCTGTTCTCGCCCAAGCGCGGCGACTGGACCGTCACCGTCACCGGTCTGGAGGCCCTGGACGGCAACCCCGAGTGGCAGATGTACTGGACGGGCATCCCGGACTTCCACATCGAGAGCTATGAGGTCTTCCCCCACGATGACGGCTGGATCTGCCGCATGCTCTTCGAGGGCACGTCCCGCGCGGGCGAGAAGGTCCACGCCCACCAGGTCGACTTCGCGACCGTCGACGAGCAGGGCCGTGTCGTGCGGATGGAGTGGTACACCGACCCGAACCAATGGCTGCGGGTCTGGCACCTCGCCAGCGGCAAACCGCTGGAGGAGGTGGACGCCCTCTTCGCCACGACCGACGGCTTCCGGCAGCTGATCGAGGAGACCATCGCAAGCCGGGGCTGACGCGCTGCGAGACACAGCGTAATGAGGTGCGATGGCGGGTCGAGTCCGACAGCCTGCTGTCTTGCGACCGATGACGACGAGGCACCTGGGCTGTGGCCCGTGACCATGGTCCGCAGCCGGTACGGCGCGATCTGCGAACCGGGGGCCTGGCTGGCCTCTCAGGCGCTGCCCGAACGCATCCCCGACGACTGGTGGGCCGGGGATGCGGCGTGCGCCGAGTTCTTCGAGCGGCACCTCGGCACCGCGGCAGCATCGGCGGCGGGCCGACCCCGGACACCGCTCTCGCGGACCTCCTGCGCCTGCGCGGAGAGTCGCCGCCGTAACGGGCGCCGTTCCGCGCAGAGCCGGACGATCAGGGAAGGTCCGCCGCGTCACCGGGCGGCGGCGGAGGCCCGGAGCTGACCTCCGTCCGCCTCGCCGATCACCGCGCACTCCTCCAGGAACGACAGAACCCGCAGGTGATACGCCCGAGCGGTCAGCCCCAGGCTGAGGTTGTGGCCCGCGTCCTTCTGCTCGTGGACGAGCACCCGCGGGGACGCCGTGAACAGCGCGGCGATCTCGGCGAGCGCGTCCGGACCCGAACGCCACACCGTCTCGTGGTCGCCGAGGCTGAGCTGGGCGGGGATCCGGACCCGAGGCGCCAGCAGGGGAAAGTCGCGCACCCAGTGGCGGGCCCGCATTTCGTATGCGGGCGAGCGGGCCGAGATCGAGGGGTCGGCGTACACCTCCGGGGCGTACAGCCGACGCGGCCCCCACAGGAAGTCGCGCAGTCCTTTGATGCGGGGCGGCCCGGTGGGCGCGTCCCGTTCCGCGGCATCGAGGGCGTCGCCCACCGTCCACTGGTGGTGGCGTCCGGTTCCGGCGAGTTCCAGGCCGATGAGGGTTTCCGCGCGTTCGTCCGCCGCCATCCGCAGGGCCAGTTCACAGCCCGCCGAGTGGCCGAGGAGGAAGATGCCCGCGCCACGGGGTCGGTTCCCGAGCAGCGTGTCCAGTGCCGCGAAACCGAGGTCGACCTGGCGTGCGGGGTCGGCGACCGCATCGGCGTGGTGTGCGGAGGCGGCGTAGCCCGGCCGGTCGAGTGCGACGGCCGTGCAGCCCAGGGCCGCCGCCGTGCGCAGCAGCGACAGGTCGGGACGGCCCGGGCAGTCGAAGTACGTGGAAGTGGTGGCGCCGCCGTGCAGGGCCAGCAGGACGGCGCGCGGTCGCTCCACCTCGTGGACCAGAGCCGACAGGGGAACGCCGTCGATTTCGGCCAGCGTGGAGCGCACAGACGCCGACGACGGTCGTGCTCTCACGGGGTCGTGGACCCGGCCGGGTCGCTCAGGGCCGCCAATGCCTGAGTGAACGCGGGAAGCCGGGCTCCGGCAATGCCGGTGGCCGCGCTCGCAGACCACGCGCTGAGCAGGGCGTCCACCGAGCTGACCGCGGCCGCGAGGACCGGCCACAGCAGCAGGGCGTTCCAGCTCGTGGTGCGGGCGTCGACCGACGTCGTGCCGGCGGTCGGGGAGGAGGACACGGCTGCCAAGTCTCCACTCCTTGGAAGAGGGCTGAGGAAACGGACTGTCTGCGACCCTGATATGGCACCGGGTGTCAAATCAGTCGAACGGTATC
Source organism: Streptomyces sp. NPDC107454 (assembly GCF_055582885.1). Lineage (NCBI taxonomy): Bacteria > Bacillati > Actinomycetota > Actinomycetes > Kitasatosporales > Streptomycetaceae > Streptomyces > Streptomyces sp. NPDC107454. The sequence continues at coordinate 384,910 of NZ_JBVJPA010000014.1, forward strand.
CTTGCTTCGCCGTTCAATCAATACGCTTCCCGGAGGCCTTGGGCTGATGAGCCAGGTCGGCGGAGGGGGCGGAGGCGGCGTGCCGGGCCGCTATGTGGCCGTACACCAGGCCCTGGCCGATCGTCGCTCCCGGGCCGGGATAGCTTCGCCCGAACACGTTCGCCGCGGTGTTGCCGGTGGCGTACAGGCCGGCGATCGTGCTGCCGTAGGGCCGTTGCACCCGGCCGTGCTCGTCGGCCCGCAGTCCTCCGCAGGTGCCCAGGTCGCTGAGGACCGAGTGCCGGAGTAGTGGTCGGCGGTTGTGGCGTGGGCGCCGGTCGCCGGCCCGATCAGGGCAGTCGCGAGGGCGGTTGCACAGGCGGCGGCGAGGGTCGAGAAACGGGGTCGGGGCATGGCGGCGGCTCCGCGAGTCGGGGGGGACCGAGTGGGGGAGCGAGCTGGAAGAGCGCTGCGAATGTATGGCTCTTTTTTGATTGCCGTCAACAGACTGCCCAGTAATGAGACGGGCGGGTCCGCGTCTGGGTGCGCGGGGCCGGGGTGCGGATCAGTCCAGCGTCAGAGTGTCGAGCAGTCGGGCGGCCGCGCGCGCGGCCGGGCGTTCCCAGCGGCTGGCCAGACCACGGAAGACGGTCTCCGCCTGAGCAGCGGGCCAGTCCCCCGGAAGGTGCTCGGCGGGCAGATGCGGGTCACGTCGCACCAGGTCCAGCCAGTCGGTGTGCAGCAGGAGCTGGCCTGCGAGTTCGTCGCCGGAGACCGCTGCAGGAAGCGGGTCGGTGCGGTCCCAGCGCTCCAGGAACGCCCGGTACCGTGCACCGATGGCCGGCACGTCGAAGGCCTGCTCCAGCACCTCACGGACATCGGTCGGGGACTCCACCTCTGACCGGAACACCCGCAGATACGGTTCCAGGCCGAGACCCGCCACCATCTCACGGACGTCGACGCGCGCCGGGGCCACCCACAGGCCGTTCTGCAGGGGGCCGAAGCCCGCCCAGATCAGTCGGGAACGCAGATCGTGCCGCTCGCGGCTCCATGCCTCGGGCAGCGAGAAGCCCACCATCGTCCACCGGCCGTCCCAGTCCCGGTTCACCGCGCCGGTGCGCCAGATCCGGTCCCTGCCGTCCGTCAGCACTTGGACGGCGTGCGGCGTCAGCCCGAAGTACGTCTTCCGGCCCTGGCGACGACGCTCCAGCAGACCGCGTTTGACCATCCGGTTCAAGGTGGTCCGCACCGCCTCCTCCGTACTGCCCAACCTCCCGAGCGCAGCGATCATGCTGCCCGAAGAGACGGCGATGGGCCGCCCCAGCACGTGAGCGCCGAAGAAGGTCAGCATCAGGGACTGGGTACGCGGCTCGGGACCGCTCTCGGCGGCGGGTCCGGCGGCGACATCGGCACTGGTCACCGGCACAGCGTAGGCCCGGGGTGAGCGCGTGCTGCTCCCGCGACAAAAATGTGTCACTTCCGTGACGGTGATCGATAAATAGCCCTATTTTAGTGGTCGGGACACGAGGGTGGAAGGCGAGGGGAGAGCCATTCCGGCAGGCAGCCGTCAGGCCGTTGGTGCTCTCCGCGCGAGCGGAAGTCAACCAGCGGATGCCGGCCGGGCAGTCGATCGATCACGGCTTCGGACGTGCTGCGAGAGCGCCTCGAGGACGCGTGGCTGCGGTGACAGCACGCTTCGCCGCGGGCCGTGCCATGCTCGCCAACGTCGTCGGAGTGTCGATCGGTGCGTAACCGGATCGGCATCGACCGGATCGAGCTGCGCCAGCGCAACGAACCCGCCGCGGACGAGTTGAACGGACTGCTCTGGTCCACCTGCCGACTGCGCGAGTGCTACACCGTGAGCGCCCGCGAGTTCGGCTGGGACCGACGCAGCCCCAGGCCGCGCTCGCGGCGTGACGGGGCTGGCTGATCGGCACGAGCATGGCCACCGGCGTCTACGAAACGCAGCGCCACCAGGCCGGGGCCCGTGTCCGTCTCGGCGCGGACGGCACCGCCGTGGTCGAGGCGGCCGCCAGCGACATGGGCCCGGGCACCTGCACCTCCCAGACCCAGGTCGCCGCCGACGCGCTGGGGCTGGCAGTGCGCGCGGTCGACTTCCGGCGCGGCGACTCGCTTTACCCGACGACCCCGCCGCAAGGCGGCTCGACGACCATGGCCAGCGTCGGCTCCGCCACCCTCGACGGCTGCAACCAGGTCCGGCAGCAGGCGATCACGCTGGCCGTGGAAGACGAGGAGTCCTCGCTGTATGGCGTGCCTGCCACTGATGTGGTGGTGCGCAACGGTCGGCTGCACGCGCAGGGCACCCCGGCCCACGGCTAGACGTACCAACGGCTGCTGGCTCGCAACAACCGCACCCACCTCGAAGCCCTCGGCGACTACGGTGGGGCGCCGGAGCCCGAGTGGCGCTCCCTCTACGCCCACGGCGCGGTCTTCGCCGAGGTGGGCGTCGACGCCACGCTGGGACTGGTACGAGTGCGGCGGATGGTCGGCGTGTACGACGCGGGCCGGATCATCAGCCCCAAGTTCGCCGACAGCCAAGCTCTCGAAGGCATGGTCGGCGGCATCGGCCAGGCCCTGCTGGAGCACACGGTCACCGATCACCGTGACGGCCGGATCGTGAACCCCAGCCTCGCCGACTACCTCGTGCCGGTCAACGCCGACATCCCCGACCTCAAGGCGATCTACCTGGACGGCGAGGACATGGAGGCCGACCCGCTCGGCGTCAAGGGGCTCGGAGAGATCGTCCAGGTCGGGGTGGCGCCCGCCATCGCCAACGCTGTCTTCAACGCCAGCGGCCGCTGCATCCGCGAACTGCCCATCACCGCCGAGTCCTTGCTGTGAGCCGAGTGCCCCGGACCCCCTGGGGAGCGGCCCAGCCGCCCGGCGCACGCCACACTCGTCCGGTAGTCGGTCCCCCGTCCGGCTGTCGGACTTCCCCGGGGCCGCCGCCGTACCCGTCCCCCGTCGAGCGCGGTGGCGGCTCTTCAACACCCCCACGGAAACAGGCCCATGTTGAACATCGCGGACACACTGCACCGCTGGTGCCGCGAAGCACGCCCCTTCTCCCTGGCCACCGTCGTCGACGTCCAAGGCAGTACACCCCTTCCTGTGGGGACGTCGGTCGCGGTGGACGAGGACGGCAACGCGGTCGGCAGCATCTCGGGCGGCTGCGTCGAAGGCGCGGTCTACGAGCTGTGCCAACAGGTACTCAGGGACGAGGGTGCCCCGCAGCGCGCCTGGTTCGGCTACTCCGACGACGACGCTTTCGCCGTGGGCCTGACCTGCGGCGGCGAACTCGATGTCCTCGTCCAGCGCATCGACCCCACCGCGCGGCCTTACCTGGCCGCGGCCTTGGCCGACGTCGTCCAGGGCAGGCCCACGGCCGTCGCCCAGGTCGTGGACGGACCCGCCGGTCTTCTCGGCGCGATCCTGAGCGTGCTCCGCGACGGCGGGGTGACCTTCGGGACCCTGGACCGCGGACAGACCGACAGGCTGGTGGCCGAGAAGGCGCGGGCCCTGCTGCGGGCCGGGCGCACCGCCCGCGTCGAGATCGGCGGCGCGGACACCTGCCCCGAACCACTGTCCGTCCTCGTCCACGTCCACGCCACCCGCCCCCGCATGCGCCTCTTCGGCGCTGTCGACTTCGCCGCCGCCCTCTGCCGGGCTGGCGCCTTCCTGGGCCACCAGGTCACCGCGTGCGACGCCCGCCCCGTCTTCGCCACCGAGGACCGCTTCCCGTACGCCAACGAGGTCGTCGACTGGCCACACCGTTACCTGAAACGCACCGAGGTGGACGCTCGTACCGCCGTCTGTGTACGCACCCACGACGCCAGGTTCGACATCCCGCTGCTGCGTACGGCCCTCGACCTGCCCGTCGCCTACGTCGGCGCGATGGGCTCCCGCCGTACCCATGACGAACGCCGGCGCCTTCTGCGCGAAGCCGGTGTGCCCGAGGACCAACTCGCCCGCCTGCGCTCCCCGATCGGCCTCGACCTCGGCGTCCGCACGCCCGAGGAGACGGCCGTCTCCATCACCGCGGAGATCATCGCCTGCGCGAACCTCGCCACCGGTCTGCCTCTGTCCCAGGGCGCGGGGCCGATTCATCGACCGCTCGGCGGCCGGACCCCCTCCACTCGGTGGCCGCAGGCGCCGTCGTGGGTCGTCGAGGGAGATCGCGTGAACTCCCTGGGGAGGCTGCGCGCCACCCGTGACACCGCCGACGCCTCCCGGGCGACGTACGACGAGTCCGTGGCCGCCTGCTCGGTCGCCGAGCGCGCCCTGCCCCGCACCGCGGCCGAGCACGCCATCGGTCTCGATCCGCAGACGCCGTCGAGAGCGCCCCCCCGCGCCGTTGAGGCGGCGGTACGTGAACTCACCGCCCGCCGTCGCGAACACGCCCGACAGACCGAGGCCGCCGCCGACCGTCTTACCGCCGCCGCCGAGGACGAGGAGGCGGCGCTGGACACCGAGCGCGCAGCGCGCCGTCGGCACCCTGAGGAGGCTGCGGGACTTCAGGCCCTCCAGGAGGCCGTCGGCGCCGAGGCACAGGACGTGGTACCCCAGGTGCAGGAGGCCGAGGACGGGGTCGACGCTCTGTTCCGGGACGCCGAGGCGGCTCGTACGGCCCAGCACACCGTGATCGCGGACACTGCGGCCGCCGACGCCCGCCGTACAGCCGCCGCCGAAGCCCGGTCGGACGGCGCGGCGGAGGAGAAAGACACCGCCCGCGGCCTGCGCCCGTACGCCGCCCGCGAAGGTGGTCGAAGCGGCCGAGAGCCGTCGGCCATCTCCGCAGAGATCTGGGGGCCTACGGCATCAGGAGTCTATTTCTCCGCAAGCGACACGGGACCAGCGATCGGATGGAAGTTGCCCGCTGAGCGGTGGGAGAGGGTCCGCGCGCGGCTACGGCATCTAGACATCGATCCCGGCACCGCAACACAAAAGGCTACCCGAGGCCGTCCTGGCAGATACTCACAGTAATCGGAAGCAGAGCAAGCTCTCGATAGAGACTGACACAGCCAGGCACCGGACCTCCGACGTACTGCAAGGAGTCGCCGGGGGTGCAGGGAGTCCGGACCGCCGCGTATCTCTGTGATGAGGGGTGCCAGGTGCAGGGCAACTCTGTTCTGGGTGGCGGGGGTTGGGGCTGTGGGCTGCGTCTGGGGTGGGCTTGTGGTGCGGGCTGTGCGTGGTGTGGGCTGGTCGGCTGGGTGGGTGTGGGTGTCAGTCTGGGGTGGTGTGGCTGGGGTGGAAGGTGATGGTGAGTTGACAGTCGAGGGCGTGGGCGATGCGTTCGAGGAGTGTGAGGGTGGGCTGGTCGCGGCCTGATTCGATGCGGGAGATGGCTGCCTGGCCGGTGCCGGCGAGCTGTGCCAGGTGTGCTTGGGAGAGCCCGCGTTGTGTGCGCCAGGTGCGGACGAGTTGCCCGGTGTCGGTCACAGGCCGGTTTCCGGGCTGTAGAGGGGGAGGGTTTCTGTGCCGATCTTCCAGTCGCGGATGGTGACGGTTTCTCCGAAGGTGTAGTGCTGCCGGTTGTCGTAGGCGGGCGTTCCGGCGCGGGTGGAGGCTGCCCAGTGGTGGACGGCGGTGCCGTCGCGGGGGTCGACGATGAGGTAGTGCGGGACGCCCATTGCCGGGTAGTCGCGGAGTTTGCCCTGGTAGTCGTTGTCGGGGTTGGAGCGGGAGACGACTTCGATCACGAGGTGTGAGCGGCGGGGGTCGATGGTGTCGCTTTCGGCTGTTGCTTCTTCCTCGTCGATGACGACCAGGTCGGGGATGCGCAGGATGCCGAGTGAGGCATCTTCCATGTCTGTTTCGAGCATGAGTACGAGATCTTCGCCGAGTTGGGGCTCCAGCTGGACGCGGAGGCGGTGGGCGACGAGCTGATGCTGCTTTTTGGGGCTCATCATCATCAGCAGCTGTCCGTGGCTGATCTCCGGCCACGTGAGTGGGTCGGGCTTGTCGAAAGCGTCGCGGAACTCGCGCAGGTGCCGGTAGATGCTCTGCTCGGTCATGCTTTCACGGTACATGACGAAATCATCATGGCGGGGGATGGGGCAACGGGTCTTGTCCCGCGGAGGTTCCGTGGCCTCTTTGGGGTGGAGTGGCCGGCTGTGCGGGCCGGAAGGCTCCATGTGAGCGGGGATTGGAGCGTCGTCCGTGGGGTGTGCCGGGGACTCGTGCGGGCGACGCTTTCGTGGTTGTGCTGGGGACTGGGTGGGGGGTGAATCCGGTCGTCCGGTTGGGTGGGGGTGGGTGGGGCGGCGGTGGTTGGGTGGGGGTGTTTGCGCTGGTGGGGGTGGGTGCGGGGGTGGTGGGGCGGTGGGGGGTGGGGGGTGGTGTTTGGGTCGTGGTTGGGGGGTGGTGGGGGTTTTGGTCTTGTGAATATACGGGCTAGCTGGTTTGGTTTGGGGTGGTTGCAGGGA